>JABIRI010000140.1 GCA_018667915.1 Opitutaceae bacterium
GTCGTGCCATTACCTATATCATCGCTCTCACTGATCGACTTCGCGTCTCAGTGTTTCAAGAAGACGATTTGGGGGTGATCTCGCGGGTAGATTCCAAGGGTAGAGTAAATCTGCAACTTGTCGGACCCGTTGAGGTCGTGGGAATGACAATCGAACAAGCAGAACTCGCGGTGGAAAACGCCTATCGCAACCAACGATTCTTACGCGATCCGCAAGTGACCATCATCGTTGAAGAATACGCAGCTCGTGAAGTGATTGTTCAAGGTGAAGTCGTCGCACCGGGACGCATCCCACTGCCCATCGAGTCGGGCATGTCCGTCTTGGATGCCATTACCAAGGCAGGTGGATTTACGGACACGGCCAAGGGTGAGGCGGTAAAAGTGACCCGCACCCAGCCCGATGGAACCACCAAGTCGTGGATAATTGACGTGCAGAGTATTTTCAGAGGACGTGAGTCAAAAAGCGAAGATCTGTCATCGATGCTCTTGCTCCCTGACGATATCGTCTACGTTCCGATCAGATTTTTGTAAATTCCGATGGCTTCGTCAGAACACCCCTCCCCTCACCAGCAACCCAACTACGCTGCCCAAGATTCGGACGAACCGATCTCGGAGCGCCGCACGCTGCGTGATTATATCATTATCCTTCGGGAACGATTCTGGATTGCCCTCCCGCTCGCTTTATTGATCTCAATCGGCACGGGATACTACAAATCCAGCCAAACCCCACTCTATGCAGCCAATGCAACTCTGAGGTTCGAAAAACCTCAAATTAGCGCAACCGGAACCTCGACCGTGATGGACCTTTCGGCGAGAGGGGCGGTTGATATCAACACTTACTTACAAGAGTTTGTAAGTGCGGAAATTCGCGGACGCGTCGTGCGTTCACTCACACCCGATGAAATTCGTATATTGCAACGGCCTTATATGGATCAGCTCGAACCCGGGCAGGACCCTCCTTCAGCAGGTTCTGCGTTAGGCTCCCTCTCCGTCAACGATATCAGAGATAGCTATATCATTAGAGTGGGGGTGACTCATCCTGATGGTGAAGCCGCGGCTCTGGTGGCAAATAGATACGTAGACGAGTTTATGAATTACATCCTCGATCAACGTTTTCGAGGCACCACGGAGGCGGCAGATTTCCTCCAAGAACGCGCTGATAAATTACGTATGGAAGCCGAAGATGCTGACCGGGCACTGCAAGCCTATCAGCGGCGACACAATTTGGTTTCCCTCGACAGCACCACCAATCTCATTCGCGGTAGATTATTGGCGGCCGATCAAGCCTTGACTGCCGCTCGTCTGGAACGAATCCGAGTCGCGGAACTGTTCAACCAAGTTGAGTCTTATCAAAACCAAGGCAGAAACCTCCTCGAACTTTCATTCATATCCTCGCACGGCACCGTAACCGATATTTCGGTGCGCCTATCCGAGCTCCGAAAAAACCAGTCCATACTGGCGGAACGTTATCTCGAGAGACACCCCCGGAAAATGCTGGCCGCGAATGAAATTGCGATTACTGAGCAACAACTTGAAAAGGCCATTCAAGACGGCATAGCAGATCTACGATCAACATTTGAGAAGGCACAGTCAGCGGAAGCCGCGATGCGGTCCGAATATGAAATTGCCGAAGCCGATCAACGGCGCCTAAACGATCTATCGTCCGAATATAATAGTCTTCTCAATCAAGCTGAAATCGCCCGAAACAACTTCAAACAAATCACGGAGCGACTCGCCACCGTGAATGTTGAAGTCAATCTTGAGAATGTCCCCGTGCGACCACTCGATCGAGCTACCCGCCCCGGAACTCCGTTTACGCCTCATATCCCGGGTATCCTTCGGTCCTCGATCATGATATTCTTCGTGGTCTTCATCGGTGTAGCGGTCGGGCTCAGTTTCATCGATGACCGTATAAAGAGCGCATGGGATGTTGAAAATTTCATTGGCGTTAACCTTTTGGGAATCATTCCCGATCTCAGTGCACTCAAAGACGAAGAGAAATATTCCCTAGTTTTAGAGAACCGACAGACCCCCGGAACCGAATCATTTCTCAGCGTTTACAGCGCCGCGAAGATCCACTCAAAGTTGGACTTCCCAAATCGATATTGGTCACAAGCACGATTCCCGGCGAAGGTAAAACCCTCGTCTCTTGTAATCTTTCCGGTGGTTTCGCCCGACACGGACGAAAGACCCTGTTAATCGACTGTGATCTCCGTCGCCCCATGCTCCATCGTCATTTTAGTAAGGAAAATGACAAGGGACTCATCACGTGGTTCGATGCCGGGGCCACCTTCCAAGACAAAATGGAAAACCACGCTGAACTCGGAATCGAACAAGTCGGAGAAAACCTCTCACTCCTCCGTTCCGGTGGCCGCTCGCGGACTCCGACCGAAATTTTGGAATCCAAGGCGTTTGCCGAAGTGCTCGAACGACTCCAGAAGGAATACGAGTTGATCGTCGTTGACTCCCCACCTCTCGGCGCCGTCACCGACTCACTCCTGATAGCCGAACAAATCGATGAGGTGATTTACGTTTGTCGCTTTAATCGCGCTTACAAAAAACATATCCGCCAATACGTCCGGGCACTCCAAGGCGCGAAGAAAGACATGCTGGGTATTGTGCTCAACGGTCTCTCTCCGCGGCGGATAGAATACTATTCGAATTACCGCTATTACCGTAGTTATAAAAAATACTACGGAGCCGAGGCTTAATCGGGTGGAGTTGATTTGTGTCGATATTGGATCTTCCCCTTGGGTAGAACCCTAACTTGACCATGTCCTCCCGATTTATACCTCAAGACTTTCAGGCAGACAAACCTGTCACTTTGATTGCCGGTCAGGGCATCTATCCGCAATTGGTAGCCCATGCGGTGCGAGCAGCCGGAGTGCCCCTCCGTCTCGTGGGATTCGAAGAAGAAACCCCTTCCGTCCTCGTCGAAAGTTTTGCGGCAGAGCATCGAGTCATCATCAAGGTGGGCCAAATAGGCAAAATGCTGACAGCGCTGAAATCCTTCCAATCAGGTTACGCGCTTATGGCTGGGCAGATTAGCCCCAAACGGCTTTTCCGAGGTCTTCATCCCGATTTTAAGGCTACCCGAATCCTCTTTTCACTGAAACGCAGAAACGCTGAAACCATCTTCGGTGCGATCGCTGAGGAAATAGAAAACATCGGGGTCACCCTACTCGACGCCCGAAGTTTTTTGGACAATCACCTCGCGCCAATCGGGACATTTGGGGCTCCTAAGTTTACGATCGAAAAAGAATACCTAGACCACGGCATCGAAATCGCCCGTGAATGTGCCCGACTAGATATCGGTCAGGGCTGCGTCGTGCGCAAAGGCACGGTCCTCGCGGTCGAAGCCTACGAAGGAACAGACGAAATGATTCGCCGAGCCGGCACCTTTAAAACGGATAACGCTCTTTTCGTGAAAACCGTTAAGGCCAAACAGGATTATCGATTCGATGTGCCCTGTTTTGGTCTCAAAACACTCGAAACTATGCGCGAGTCGGGAATCCAATCCGGGGCATTGGAAGCAGACCGTGTCATCGTCCTAGATCGATCTTCGGTAGACAAACAGGCCCGCGACTGGGGAATCAGCTTATTCGGATTTAGCTCTGAATAAGCGGTCCGCCCGGCTTGCGCTCCCTCCCCACTTCACTCAATTTCCGGTCCATGTCTTCTGAGGCAATAGAAGTTTCCGTCCGGGGAGTGATGCCAACCGCCAATGGTTGTGCCGTATTTTTGGGCACCCCCGACAAGACCTTCGTCATCTACGTCGACCACTCCGTGGGCAACGCCATTCAGATGACATTGGACGGCGTCAAAAAAGAACGCCCCCTCACCCACGACCTCATCGGGCAGGTCTTCGTTGGACTTGGCGTTGAACTTGATCAAGTGCTGATCAACGCGGTCGACGAAGGCACCTTCTTCGCCCGGATCCTGCTTCGAATGGAGAATGAATTGGGTCGCAAGATCATCGAACTCGATGCGCGACCGAGTGATTCCATGGTTCTGGCCCTGCAACACCAACGTCCTATTTATACCGCCCGTTCAGTCTTCGATCAGGTTGAGGATATGAGCGAAATTTTGGAGCGAGTCCTGCGACAAAAAGAAGAAGAGTCATCGGAACAGAACGATGGAGCGAGCTAAGCTCAACGCTCTGCCTCCCGCGCTCGTTCCCGGACAACCGCTCACAGCGCTCGCACCCATGCAGGATGTCACGACGCTCGCATTCATGAGCGTCGTCGCCGATTACGGCGCACCCGACTATTTTGTGACGGAATTTTTCCGAGTCCATGATACCTCCCGGCTCGAGAAACATATCGTCAGGTCCATCGATGAAAACCGGACCGATAGACCAATTTTCGCTCAACTGATTGGTGAATCCATTCCACAACTGGAACGCACGGTTGAGGAATTATTGAAACATCCGATTGCCGGGATTGACCTGAATCTCGGTTGCCCCGCCCCCAAGGTATACAAAAAAAATGTAGGTGGCGGACTCCTCCGCGATCCGGGAAAAGTCGACGAAATCTTGGCCGCCCTCCGCTCTGTTTGCCCCGGACGATTCACCGTTAAGATGCGTCTCGGGTTTTCAGACAGTAGTCCCTACGATGACGTATTGGCCTCGGTAAAGAAGCATCAGGTTGATATGCTTACGGTGCACGGTCGGACGGTGAAAGGAGGCTACCGCAGCGAAGTGGACTATGATTTGATCGCCCATGCTGTCCAGAGCGTGCCCTGTCCGGTATTAGCCAACGGAAACGTAACCTCCGCACGTAGCGCCAGCCGGATAATTCAACACACCGGCGCCGCCGGGGTTATGATCGGCCGGCACGCAATTCGAAATCCATGGATCTTCGAGCAGTGCCGCAGAGAATTCGCCGGTGAGGCATATGATCCCGTCTGTCTCGCCGACGTTCACGGTTATATCGAGAATCTATTTAAAGCGACCCACTCAGATCAAATTCCGGAACGCGCCCACGTAAACCGAATAAAGAAATTCCTCAACTTCGTGGGACAAGGCGTCGATGCCCGGGGCGAGTTCCTCTACGATATGCGTCGCACACATTCGCCCGAAGAGTTGTTCCGGGTTTGCAAAAAACATCTGCTCACGTCCCCCGAAACGCGCTTTGCCGACGAGCCTTATGCGGGTGTGATCGCCCGACCAAACTGCGAAACACCCCTCACTCCGGTCGCGTGACCCATCCGCCCTCGCGGTCACTCTAGGCCGAGCACTTTTCTCCCCGCATCTGAAATCATGTGAGGTGTCCAAATGGGATCCCATACAATGTGCACCTTGGCATCAGCCACCGTGGGGAGCGCCGCCACCTTCTGCTTGGCGTCCTCTGCGATCACTGGTCCCATGCCACAACCCGGAGCCGTGAGCGTCATTTTGACTTCGACCGTTCGCCCGGATTCTCCGTGCTCCTCGATCGCCATGTCGTAAACCAATCCAAGATCGACAATATTAAGAGGGATTTCCGGATCGAAACAGGTCTTCAGCGCTTCCCACACCGCCGCTTCACTAAATTCTCCGACCACTGCCTCAGTCTCGGTTTCGGCCGGCTCGTAACCTTCAATTGCACCACTGTCGGCTTCCGCTATCCGGCAGAGCCCATGCTCCGTCCTTACCGTTACGTTTCCGCCTAAAGTCTGCACGATATGCACATCGATTCCCTCCGGGAGCTCAACCGGAGTTCCCGCTGGAATGATGGTGGCCGCTACCGTTCGATTTAATTTATGATCTGCCATTTCCCAAAATCTACGAGAGAGCTTCCCGGATGGGAAGTGGGAATCTGCCGTCAAGGAAGCATGACCTCGAGAGGCATCCGCGCATAAATGCTGTGCGGATCATTGAATGCCGAGATCTCCTCTGCCGCGGCCTTAACTTTTTCTTCAATTTGAGTGCCAACTCCCACAGACCGGACACGCACCTGGAGACGGTTCAGCGCCTCAGTTAACACTTCGGCAAAATCGCGTTCCCGCGGAAACTCCGTCAAACGAAAATCCGACTCAAGGCCTGCCGCTTCAGCCGCAAAAGCGATCGCATCCGACAATCCTCCGATTTCGTCCACCAATCCCAACTCCAGCGCGGTTTGCCCCGACCAAACCCTACCTTGAGCGATCTCTCGCACATGCGATTCATCAAGGGAGCGGCCCTCTGAAACCAATTCAATAAAGTCGTCGTAAATTTCCGAAACACTACGTTGCACCAAAGCCATTTCTTGAGGCGTCTTGGGCCTTGCGATGGTCATTGCATCCGCAAATACGCCCGTCTTTACCGTATCAAACGTGACGCCAAAATCGTTGGCCAGCTCCTCGATACTCAGGAGCAACCCGAACACGCCGATCGATCCTGTGATCGTCGTGGACTCCGCAAAAATTCGAGCGCCTTTGGCGGAAATCCAGTAGCCTCCGGATGCCGCATATCCTCCCATCGATATCACGACCGGCATCGATTCCGCCGCCAAGGACAGTTCTCTTAATATTTGGTCGGACGCCGTTGCGGAACCGCCCGGGCTGTTCACCCGCAACACAATCGCTTTCACCTCGGGATCCTGTCGCAGTCCCCGGATAGCGCGACCGAATCGAGCTCCGCCGATTTCAGTAAAACGGCCTTCCCCACCGACAATCGCACCTTCCGCATATACTACAGCAACCCGACCGTCGGCAGACCCATCCGTCGCCGGCTCGGCCTCTGCCCCCGCGATCGTTGAGCTGATTTGTCCGATAAACTGTTCCAGACTGACTTGTTTGAATGGCTTGCTGGAATTCGTCCTGCCCGTCGCCTCTTTGAGATCATCCAGAAACTCATCTAAATACGCGAGGCGGTCGACCAACCCATGCGCCAAAATATCGTCAGCCAGATAACCTTCACCAGAGTCGAGCAAGGATTGAAGATCTTCCGCGGACAAATCCCGGGCCGTGGCTACGGTGCGCGACATCTCACCCCAGAGGTCGTCCAAGATTCGCTGCAATTGTTCACGATTTTCCGGACTAAGATTGGTCCGCGTGTAGGGTTCGACCGCGCTTTTGAATTTTCCGACTCGAGCGGTTTGCACGCCAATGCCGTATTTCTCAAAAAGCCCGGCGTAAAACATCGGCTGCGATGCCAGCCCCGGCATCATCAATCCACCGTTCGGATCCAGCGCAATGTCATCCGCCACACTGGCGATATAGTAGTCTCTGAGATCGGGAAATTCGAGGTAAGCATGAATGGGTTTGCCCGCTGCCTTGACGGCCAACATTGCGCGACGAATCTCTGCCAGTGATCCATACGACGTGCCGAAGCCAGCCGGATTGAAGGATCCCTTGATCACCAGTCCTTTGATGCGGTCATCGTTCGCAATCTCATGAAGGGCGCGAGTCACCAGCCGGTGCTGCAACTGCGAGGACACATCGTATCCCCCTAATGCCGCGGTAAAGGCATTGTCATCAAACTGAGCCGGAGCATCCGTGATATTTGCCCGCAAATCAAAGACAACAAACGAACCGGGTGAAACAACCGCGCTCTTCGGTTCGTTTAGTGCCGCCGCACCCAAGATAACTACAAACAAGATCAGTCCGCCTCCAACCGTCACCAGTAAGATGGCAGCCAAAGATCCGAGCAGAGACGCAAAAAATGTCTTCATATGCTGCCAACCTACTGACCAAACACTTCGTCGCGAGCGGATTTAGACAATCGGTCACAACAATAAATGGACGGTTAACGAAGCGGAGGATTGCGCGGATCGAGCCTCCCGCCATGCTTTCGGGCATGAATCAGGAAACTGACCTGCTGACTACCAACCGCAAAGCCCTTACCCTCAATCTCGACGACGCGAAATACGGGACTTTTGCCGAAATCGGTGCGGGGCAGGAAGTCTCCAGACTCTTTTTCCAAGCGGGTGGCGCCGCCAGCACGATCGCCAAATCAATGTCGGCTTACGACATGACGTTTAGCGATGAGATCTATGGCAAGGCCCCCCGCTATGTTTCCCGCGAGCGTTTAGTCACCATGCTCGATCACGAGTTCGGATTGCTGCACGAACGGCTATCAAACCAACGCGGAGATAAAACTACGTTTTTTGCCTTCGCCGATACGGTCGCAGCCAAAAGCTATAAAGGAAATAATGAGTGCCATGGCTGGATGGGAGTCACCTTCCAACCCGAGCCCGGCGCTCCGCCTTCCACGCTCATCATTCATGTCCGCATGTGGGACAAAGACCATGTGCTGCAACAGGCCGCGTTGGGCATTGTGGGGGTCAATTTGATCTACGGTGCGTTCAACTACCTTTCGGACCCAGCTCGCCTCATCGCTTCCCTCACCGACAACGTCGGCAACGAACGCATCGAGGTAGATATGATCAAGTTCGATGGCCCCGCTTTTGAGGAGGTCGACAATCGCTTGATGTCTCTGCACCTCGTCGAATTTGGCCTCACCAACGCAGTGATGTTCGGCCCCAACCATGAGGTGCTCCAGCCTTCCGAAGTGCTCCGCCGAAAAGCGCTCTTGGTAGAACGCGGCAGTTTCCGCCCGGTAACCCACGTCAACGTCGACATGCTCAACTGCGCTTGTGCTCAGTTCATGCAAGAGCCCGCAGTCCAAGGCAAAGAACTCGTTGTATTAATGGAGATCACGATGAACAACCTGCTCGCCGCGGGAGATATCGATGCGGAGGATTTCCTCTCCCGAGTTGATCTTTTAGGAGACATCGGACTTACGGTTTTAATCTCAAATTATCCCGAGTATTACCGACTGACTTCTTACTTCCGACGCTACACCGATGAGATGATTGGGGTCGCAATGGGTATTAATAACCTTCTCGAGGTCTTTAACGAAAAATACTACGAGTCTCTGCAAGGTGAAATTCTGGAGGCGTTCGGACGACTCTTCCGCAATGCGGTAAAACTCTACGTCTATCCGATGCGGCGTTCCGCCTACGATAATTACCAAGCTCAAGAAGCCCTCTCCTCTCCGACGACCACCATCGGTGTGTCCCACGCCTTCGCGAAAGATGTGCTGGTTACCGCGCGTAACCTGCAAGTGGCGCCCTCGCTCCACAACCTTTACGCCCACCTGATGGAGAATCACTATATCGACTGTATCAACGGTTTCAATCCGGACATCCTTGATATTTTTTCTCGGGATGTCCTCCAACGTATTAAGAGCAACGACGAAAGCTGGGCAACGATGGTCCCAGAGCCCGTCGTTGCCGCGATCAAAACCTCCGGTTTATTCGGCTACTCAAAATAGCTCCACGAATCAGACTAACCGAGACGTTTTTCGCGTTGTGATCCGACTTTTCGCACCCTCTTAGTTCCCCATGCGGTTTCATAAGTTTCATGCGCTGGGCAACGATTACATCGTTCTGGATCCCGTTGATTTTCCGGACTGGAAACAGCCGTCTCCGGAGCAGGTCCGCGCCATTTGCCATCGAAACTACGGCGTCGGTTCAGATGGCATTTTATGGGGGCCACTCCCCTCCAATGTGAGTGAATTCGGACTACGCATTTTCAATCCGGATGGATCGGAAGCCGAAAAATCCGGTAATGGACTACGGATTTTTTCCCGATATTTGTGGGACACCAAAAAGACCGAGAGCTCCCCTTTCACCATCGAAACCGCGGGCGGCAATGTCGTCTCCGATATTCACGCAAACTCGAACCTGATCACCGTTGATATGGGTAAGGTAAGCTTTCGCAGTGAGACCATTCCGGTGGCGGGAGAACCTCGTGATGTCATCAGAGAAAAAATCACTGCCGGTGAACAAACATTTGAGTTTTGTGCAGCGACCATCGGCAACCCGCATTGCGTGGTGCCGCTGGATACAATCGATGCTGAGATGGCTTATAAATTCGGTCCTCATCTGGAAGAGCACGAACGCTTCCCCCACAAGACCAACGTGCAGTTCCTCCAAGTTCTGGATCGCCGCAACATTCGGATCGAGATTTGGGAACGCGGCGCGGGATACACCTTGGCTTCCGGCAGCAGTTCAAGCGCGGCCGCGGCAGTCGCTCTTCGCCTCGGGAAAGTGGAACCCAAACTTACGGTCCACATGCCCGGCGGAAAAATCGGGATAGAAATCAATCCCGACAACTATGCCGTGCGAATGACCGGCTCAGTTCACCGCGTCGCTTCGGGCACGATGGACGTCGAACTTTTCGACGTTAAAGTCTGATCAATATTTGACACTGCAGCCATAAGGGCGGCTCGTGGACTTCGCCGGAGTGCCTCCCGCTTTAATTGAAACAAGCGCAGCCTCCACGTAATTTTGAGCGCGATCCAAATCTCGAGCATTCGCCGAGGGGATACTGTCAATCGCTCCATTATAGACCAAGTTGCCGTCAGGATTGATCACGAACATATGCGGCGTGGTTCGCGCACCGTATAAACGCCCGACCGTCCCCTCTTGATCTCGCATATAAGCCGCTGGCGCGGCGCCGGTCTTGTCCATCCACGCCCTTACTTTGGCGGGGTCAAAATCTCCCTGGGCCCCCGGAGATCCGGAGTTTATCGACAACCAAACGGTTTCCTCGGCAGCAGCCGCAGACTGTAGATTTGGTATATTCCCGCTTCGATAGTGTTTAACCACAAAAGGACATTCGGGATTCACCCATTCGAGCACCACGGTCTTGCCGGCAAAGTCGGGCAGACTGTGAGTAACCCCATTGATATCGGTGAGCGTAAATTCCGGGGCTTTTTCGCCAATTTTCGCCTTAGCAGCGAATGTGGGGACTGCAAAAACTGCCAGCATCCCGGCAGCGACAAAGAGATGTTTGAGGGGGTGATTCATGATCTGGAGCGGGATGAACGTCAGGAGACTACACAAAACGACACCATGTTCCAATCGAGAGCGCAGTTTGTGCGATCATAATTGCCCCAAGCTTACGGATTGCGGCACAACAAATAACCACCCACGGTTAGCGTTCAGTGTTGGGCTGGTTAACCGATATTTTCCGTATTTGCTGGGGGTTCTTCTACTGGAACTCACGGAAAAGTGTGTATCGTTGGTCCGGCCGTCGCGGGGTGTGCCCATGTCAAAACTCATCGGATTCCGGAAGGGCCGGACAGACCGGCTGCGATGCGGCGTTGAATTTTGACAAACCCATTCGTTTTCGAACGGTCTGCCCGTTGCTGCAACCCACCGTGGAAGGCACGTTGATGTGTAGTGTGGACAGCGCGGACGTGCGCCCGTTTTGGGGACGCGTAATCGCCAGTTCGGTGATGAGTGCGGCACTAATCTACGCGGCCATGGTATTGGCAGTTTTCGGCTTCATGCGCCAAGTCGGTTACCCGGTTACGGTTGAGATGATCGGCTGGCCGCCAAATTGGTCGGAAATCAATCAGGCAAAATCCCGCTATTTCCTCCAAAACGCGCAGAACGCATACGAGAAAGGCGAGTTATCCGAAACTGTGATGTCGCTCTCCCTGGCTTACGAATACGACATCTACAATTATGACGCGGGATTTTTCCTCGCCAAATTGTGGCAAGCAAGTCGTCCCGAGGTGTCGAATCACCTGTATCAGGAACTGATCGCCAACCACCCCGATTTCCGCACTCAAACCGCTGAAGCGTGGCTGCGATCTCTCCTGCCTCGAGCAGACTACGCTTGGATCGAAAAATTAGCGCCCAACGCGCTCCGTTTCGGCGACAACAATACCCCCGCGTGGCTAAACGCGTTGCTATTTTCCAACCAACGAACGCAGGACGACTCTGTCATTCAGAGTCTACTGGAGACTCCAGACAGCCTCGCACCAGGGGTAGAAACCGTATTGCGCTGGGAGCAGACTGTCCGGGACCTCGCCCCAGAGGAGGCTAGAACAAACCTCTTACAGCCCCCACCCGCCTATTCGCCCGAGTTCGTCTATTACTTTCAAATCCGCCGCCTGATTTCTTTAGGGTTCCCGGTCGATGCGATCGACCTCCTGGGCAGCAGTAACAACCCATTGAACGACCGGGATCGAATCACTCTGGAACTCCGGGCGCTGTCCAAAGCAGGATTTCGTCGTTCCTATCAAAACTTGTTCAATCGTATCCTGAGACTCTCTCCCAGCTTGGCTCAGCTCGATATTCTCACTTCGCATTTGGCTTCGAATCCAGACCCTGAGCTATATCGGCGGGCCAAAGTCGCCTTACACCCCCAAAGCCTAACCACCTCAAATCAACGCCTCCCCGCGTCCCTCGCAATATTTTGCGTCGCGGGTGTGCACGGTGACATCGAATATCAAAACAAACTCGCAATGCAGATTCGGGAACTCACCCAGAGCAAGTTTGTGGTTCTGGATGCCGCGATTGCAGCCATGGCTCTACCGGACTTGGAAAGAGCGGCCATCAGGAATCTCCTCCCTTCTCTCCAGCCTCTCTCGCTGGATATAACCTACGCCCTCCTGGAGCACTTCGACCCCGTGGAAGCACAATGAAAACGCGCGATTGGTCTGAAGTCAGAGAGTGGATCAAAGCAGGCCGCTGGGCTTTGTTGGCGGCTGGGCTCCTCCTCGTGGCCCTGCTGGCGATCTGGCTCAGACTACTGCTCCCGGAATGGTCTAGAAATCCCGACTTATCTCACGGATTTTTCACTCCCATCCTCTTTGTCTTGCTCATCAACGAGGCCAGAAATCGAGGCCCTTACCGCTTCCTTCCGAGCAATAACAAGACATGGTTCGCCACGTCTTTGGTCGCCCTGGCCAGTTTGATCATTTTGATCACGGCCTCTCTTTTCGCTGCCGCCATTGAATGGGGACATCCGTTGGTATTATTCCTATCGGGCGGTTGCGTCGCCGGGGCACTCACAGCCGCCTGGCTGATCACCGCCACGCGGTCGGTTAGGATTGTGCCATTCAATTGGATCATATTTGTGGCGATTCTCTTATGGCTACTGAGTGTGCCTCTCCCTCCCGGCACCTACAGTCAACTGACTCTGGGCCTGCAATTATGGGTATCCGATCGGGTGCTACAGTCGCTGCATCTTCTGGGGATTCCCGCGATGCAAAATGGCAACATAATCGAACTTGCTCGGACAACGGTTGGCGTGGAGGAAGCCTGCAGTGGGGTGCGCAGCTTACTGTCCTGCATCTACGCCGGATTCTTTTTCTCCGCGACCTTCGTGCGACGTTGGAAAAGCCGCTTTGCGATCATTCTGCTCGCTCCAATATTCGCCATCGGAATGAATTTCATCCGCTCGCTGCTGCTGACCTTACTGGCCAACCGGGGGGTTGATATTGCCGGAACCTGGCATGATGCCACGGGCTATGCCATCCTTGGTATCACCGCCGTCGTATTGGGTTTATTGGCGATGCTACTTGAGCGGATCGAATCTTCCCGCGCCACCGCCTCGGCCGAAGACTCCCCTCACACCGCCTCCGCTACGTCCGATGCAATCGGTCCCAGAATACTTCTGGCCGGTTATACCGTGGCAGCATGCTGCCTCGGA
>JABIRI010000110.1 GCA_018667915.1 Opitutaceae bacterium
GGGGTTTTCGGTTTTGATGAATTCCCAGGGGAGGTTGAACTTGGCGGAGAGCTCGGTGGCGAGGGCTTGGACGGCATGGACTTCAGTGGCATAGTGGCCGCAGAGGAAGACGTTGATGCCGCGCTCTTGGGCCACGTTAAACCACTCTTCGCGAAGTTCGCCGGTGACTAGGGTGTCGATGCCGGTTTTGATCAGTTCCTTCATCGCGCTGTTTCCGCTGCCGCTGCAGAACGCGATGCGTTGAGGGTTTTCGGATCCGCAGGTGATCGGGACGACGCGTTCGTAGTGGGTTTCGAGCAAGGTTTGTAAATCAGCGCGGGTTTTGCCCCATGGGGTCGAGTATCCCACGGCTTCACCTTCGATAATCATGAAGGGTTGGTCGGGCGTAAGTCCGAGCTGTTTGGCCAGCAGGGCATTGTTGCCGATCTCCGGGTGACCGTCGAGTGGGAGATGGTTGGAATAAAGCGCGCAGTTGCTGTCGAAGAGTGTTTTGACGCGTTGGTAGATCGGCCCGGTGAGCAATTGGGGCATATCCCAATACATCCCGTGGTGGACGATGAGGAAGTCTATGCCGGCCGCGGCGGCTTTTTGGAAGGGAATGAGACCTTGATCTACGGCGGCGCCGATTTTGGTGACGGTGCCATTGTTGGCGACCTGCAGGCCGTTGCGCGCACCGGGGGCGTCGGTGTAAGCGGTGAGGCGGGTGCGTGCGTTGCAATATGCGACCAGTTCGTCGAGAGAAGCCATGAAATCGAACAAAGAGGAAATACGGCGCGCTTTCGAGGTGGATTTTTCGGCCGAGCCGTTTACCCGTTTATTCCATGGACCCTGTGTCGACTGACATCGAAATAACTTCGCCGGTGGATTTGATCGCTGAAGCGACCGAACGCTTTGGTGGACGCCCGAGCTGGGACGAGTATTTCATGGCGACGGCCGTATTGCTTTCGACCCGTTCCCCTTGCGAACGGCTGCATGTGGGCTGTGTGATGGTCAGCGGGGGCGCGCGCCCGAATCGACTGATCGCGGCGGGTTATAATGGATATTTGCCGGGCGCTCGTCATACGTCGCGGGTGCGGGATGGACATGAACAGGCCACGGTGCACGCCGAGCAAAATGCGGTCGCCGAAGCGGCGCGCCGGGGAAGTCCGTTGGAAGGCTGTGTGGCCTACGTGACCCATTATCCCTGTATCAATTGCGCCAAAATTCTGGCGGCGGCGGGGATCGGCGAAATTCGTTACCGGATGGATTATCACAATGATCCGATTGCAGCCGAGTTATTGGCGGATGCAGACGTGCAGGTGACTCAACTGCCGCGTCAAACCCAAGATTGACGCGGCCTGATGCAAAATCGACAGCCTCAAACGGATAGTCTGGCCGGTTCGCTACTGCTGGCCCACCCGGCGATGCAGGATCCGAATTTTCGGCGCGCAGTCGTTTTGCTTTCCGCCCACGATGACGAGGGAGCATTGGGCGTGGTGCTGAATCGACCGATGGAAAAATCTCTGGGTGAACTCGATGAGTCGTTTGATGTCGGCAATATCAGCGGGGTGCCGATTTATGCCGGAGGTCCGGTGCAGACGGATCGATTGCTGATATGCGGCATCAGTATGCACGACGATGGCGAAGGACTTCGGCTTCATTTCGGTATTGAGCCGAGTAAAGCGGAGGACCTGCTTACTCAATATGGCGACCAAGTCGAAATTAGAGCGTTCATGGGACATTCGGGTTGGAGTGCCGGACAGCTCGAAAATGAGTTGGGCCAAAACACGTGGGCGGTAAGCGAAATTCCTGGAGATTTGTTGCGCCGAGATCCCGATGAATCCATGTGGCGCGGAGTCATTTCGATGGTCAGCCCCGAATGGCGGTTGTTGGCCGAAGCTCCGGATCATCCGGAGTTGAATTAGGGAGCCAAACGTGGCTGTCGCCCTTTACGCCCGACAGTCGCGAGCTCAGATGGTCACTGGCCCAAGGCGGTGCGGTAGATTCGGGGGACGCGTTTGGTGACGCTGCAGAGGGTTTCCCAGGGAATGGTGCCATCCCAGTCGCTGAATTCACCGATGCCGATTTCGGCTCCGTTTTGTTTACCGATCAAGGTCACGCGATCTCCGGATGCGATCGAATCCAGATCGGTCACGTCGACGATCGTTTGATCCATGGTGACGCGGCCGAGGATGGGACAACGTTGGCCCGCGATGAGCACTTCGCCCGTGTTGCTCAAGGATCGGGGAATGCCATCACCGTATCCTGCCGTGAGGACGGCGACCTTCGATTCGCGGGTGAGGCGATGGGTCTGGCCGTAGCTGATGCCCGTCTCGGCGGGCAGTGTTTTTACCAACCCGACGCGGGTGTGGAAACTGAACACCGGATCGGGATGGACATCGGCCAAAAGTGATCCTCGGCGCGGAAGAATACCAAATTGCAGGAGGCCGATCCGCACCGCATTGAACGGTCCCGCACGTTCGATCGTCTCAAGACCGGCGCTGTTGTCGGCGTGAATGAGCAGATTGTCGAAATCGAGGCCCTCGAGCTGATCAAGTGCGGTGCGAAACCGACTCCGTTGCGTGGCCGTGAAAGCGGGATCGGCATCGGAGCTGGAGTAATGGGTGTAAATTCCTGCCAGGGCCAAAGACTCTGCGGCGACGATCGCATCAAAGACGACCTTGGCCTCTTCGTGCCAAACGCCGGAGCGTCCCATGCCGGTATCAATCTTGAGGTGAACTTTGATTTGCTGGTTGGCCGCGGCAGCGACCATGGAGAAGCGTTCCACTTCATCGAGACTCGATACCGTTACCGCCACATCCTGCTGCAAAATCAGTTTATCTTCGTCCGGCACGAGGGGACTGAGCAGCAGGATGGGCCAACCCGGCCCGAGTTCACGAAGCGCGGCGGCTTCGGCGAGCGTTGCGACGGCGAAAAGATCCGCGCCCGCATGCATCAGTCGGGCCGCGACTTGGTGAAGCCCGTGACCGTAGGCATCGGCCTTCACCACGGCAACGTAGCGCATGTGCTCCGGCAAAGAGGCGCGGATATGGCGGAGGTTTCGCTCCAGCGCTCCCAAATCAATTTCAGCCCAACAACGCAGGGGCAACTGATGTTGTGCGCTCATGACTTAGGCGGAGGAGCTTGATGGACCTGGGGCGACCAGCGGGCATAGCTGGGCGGCTCAGGTTGAAAGGCGTCCGGATCGCTGGATACGGAAAAGAGATCGGTGTCCGTCAGATCACCGGCGATCCGGGTCGGGTTGTAGGGAACCGTCGCGGGTGTGGGCGTCGGCAGTGCCGTCCAGGTGCGAAATCCTTGCGGCATCAGGAGATCGCCGGGGGGGAGTTGCCCCTCGGGGATGCGTTGAAGCGGTTCGGCCACCCCATGGGCGTCGATGCTAACCGCATGCCAGCTACGTCGCCGGGCGTCGAAAATGAATGTCGCCCCGGGGCGGCCCTCCGTGTGGACGAGCAAATCGAGGCTGCGGTAGCTGAAAATTGGGCGGGAGGTGAGGGCGGTCCAAGTCCGCAGTGCGGCGGCGACGGTGCGGATCCCCAAAATCGACCCGGGGCCTTCACAATAAGCGAATGCCCCCGCGTCGTTGGGCGAGAGCGCGATTTTTTCGAGCAGAGCGTAGAGCCCGGTGCCGGCCTCTTGTTCGATCCGGGACCATTGGGCCGGTTGTCCGCGCTGCAACCACCCGAGATGAATCGTCTGCGAACTGGCGTCGATCAGCAGCAGCGATTGGTGGGCGTAGAGAATGGTATTGAGCGATTGCACGGAGGGGAGAAATGCGACGAAATGAACGCCTTGCCGCGGGCGCAAGGATGGACCGGTTTGGAATCCGGCATTGACCGCGCCGAGCGGCGATCCGTAGGTTCGCGGATTCTCTCAGTAAAACCATCATTACAGACCTGGTTGTGAACATCGAAACCCAAGACATTTCCGACACCCGCAAGAGCCTCGTGGCTACGCTAGAAGCTGACGAAGTCGCCGCTGAACATCAGGCGATCGTCAAAGAATTCGTCAAACTTGCGAAAATTCCCGGCTTCCGCCCGGGTAAAGCTCCCGCTGCCATGGTGCAGAAGCGTTACCAAAAGGATATTACCGAGGAGTTCCGCAAAAAGATCATGACCAAGGCCTACCAGTCCTCCATCGAGGATTCGAAGCTGCAGGTGCTCAACGTCGTGAACGTTGAGGAAGGTGACATCACGCCCGATGCCGCGGCCACCATCACGGTGACGGTTGACGTGCACCCCGAATTTGACCTTCCGGAATGGGAAGGCCTCGCGACGACGACGGAGAGCACCGAGTCGACCGACGAAGAGGTGGAGCAGACCCTCCAAAATATGCGCACCGAACGCGCGGACTTCAAAGTGGTGGAGCGTGAAACGCAGAAGAGCGACTACGTGAAACTTTCTTACGAAGGCACCCTTGATGGGAAACCGATTCTCGAAATCGTCCCGGACAAACAGATCTACGGCAAAGTCCCGCAGACGTGGGAAGAAGTTGAAGGCGAGAACGAAGGACTCATCCCCGGTCTCGGCAAAGCCCTCGGCGGCATGAAGGTCGGCGACAAGAAGGACATCGACGTCACGTTCCCCGCCGAATTTGCCGCCGCTGAAGCCCTGGCCGGTAAGTCAGCCGTTTACGCGGTCGAGGTTCTCGAGGTGCGCGAACGCGTATTGCCTGAAATCGATGAAGAATTCCTCAAGGCTCACCAAGCGGACGACCTTGACGGGTTGAAAGCCAACATCGCCAACAACATCAAATTGCAAAAAGACTCGCGCAACCGTTCCGAACAACGCCGCCAAGTCACGGAAGCGTTGATCGAGAAGGTTTCCTTCCACGCGCCGGAGTCGCTGGTGGAGAACGAAACCCAGAGCGTGCTGCGTCAGTTTGTGGATCAAAATATGCGCCAAGGGGTGACGCAGGAGCAGCTCGAGGGAGATAAGGAAGCACTTTACGCCAACGCCCGGAAAGCCGGTGAGTCACGCGTCGTGAGCCAACTCATCCTCGCGAAGATCGCCGAAGCCGAGAAGGTGACCGTGGAAGAGGCCGACATGAACCAGTTCATCTACCAACAGGCGATGCGCAGTGGTCAGGCTCCCGACAAATTTATCAAAGAAATCGCAAAGGACCGCGAACAGTTGCGTTCCATTCAACAGTCGATCCTGTTGGACAAGACTCTCGATCTGGTGGTTTCAAAATCCACCGTGACAGAGGCTGCCGCCAAGTCGGAATAATCCGAACGCGGCTCGAACTGACCGTTTAAATTTCCTGTGAGCTCCTACTACGTCCCTTACGTCATCGAAAACACCGGCCGCGGCGAGCGGTCGATGGATATCTATAGCCGCCTCCTGAAGGATCGGATTATCTTCATCGGCACGCCGATCGATGACGGTGTGGCCAATAGCGTCATTGCCCAGTTACTGTTTTTACAGATGGAAGATCCGAAGAAGGACATCCACCTCTACATCAATTCTCCGGGTGGAGTGGTGACGGGTGGTATGGCGATCTACGACACGATGAATTTTCTGAAATGTGACATCGTGACTTATTGCATTGGTATGGCTGCCTCGATGGCCACGGTGTTGCTGGCCGCAGGAACCAAGGGCAAACGCTTCGCGCTGCCGAACAGCCGCGTGATGATTCACCAACCCTCGGGTGGAGCAGGGGGGCAGACCACCGATATTTCGATCGCGGCCAAGGAAATCCTTCGCTGGCGGGCGACTCTCAACGAGACCATTGCCAAGCACAGCGGTAAGACGGCTGAAGAAGTCGGCAAGGACTCGGATCGGGACTATTACCTCAGTGCTCCGGAGGCCAAGGATTACGGTTTGGTGGATCATGTGGTTGCTTCGACGGACGACGCCAAGACTTTGGTAGCGCCCACCGCAGCCTAAGTTCGATCATTCGAGCCGGAGCTATTTCGATTAAATCGGAGTAGCTCAATCGACGTTCTCCCCTCGACATAGGGGTTTCGACCGCTATCGGTGTTGCCATGGCTAAATCGTCGCGGCTGACGCTCTGTTCGTTTTGTGGAAAATCCCAGACCGAGGTGAAAAAGATCATCGCGGGTCCGGGGGTTTATATCTGCGACTCGTGCGTCAACGTCTGTAAGACGATTATTGATCGGGAAACGAAACAGAGCCCGGTCGATTCCAAGCCCGATTTCCGACTGCTCAAGCCTGCTGAAATCAGAGCGACCCTGGATGAGCACGTCATCGGCCAGGACCACGCCAAAAAGGTGCTTTCGGTCGCGGTGTATAATCATTATAAGCGGCTCGCGTTTGACCACGGTCACGCGTTTTCCCCGTCCCACAATGCTTTGGTGCCCGAGTTTGACGGGGTGGAAATCGAGAAAAGTAACATTCTGCTCACGGGCCCGACGGGATCGGGCAAAACACTGTTGGCGAGGACTTTGGCGCGAATCTTGGATGTTCCGTTCGCAATCGCCGATGCGACGACGTTGACCGAGGCGGGTTATGTCGGCGAGGACGTGGAAAATGTGGTGCTGAGATTGTTACAGGCGGCCAACAACGACGTGGCGAAGGCCGAACGGGGTATCATCTACGTCGACGAGATCGATAAAGTGCGTCGCACCACGGAAAATGTTTCCATCACCCGCGATGTTTCGGGTGAGGGGGTGCAACAGGCGTTGCTCAAGATTTTGGAAGGCAGTGTGTGCAACGTGCCGCCGCAAGGTGGGCGCAAGCATCCCAATCAGGAGTATATCCAGGTCAATACGGCCAACATTCTGTTTATTTGCGGCGGAGCCTTTGTGGGGCTCGATGAAATCATCAAAAAGCGGATGGGTGCCAACGCCATGGGATTTAGTCGCGATGATGATAAAACGCTGACGCCCGAGGAGATGATGCATCAAATCGCTCCGGAGGATTTGGTCCGATTTGGTATGATTCCGGAGTTTATCGGCCGGTTGCCGGTAATTTCGCTGCTCGATGAGCTCAAAGTCGGCGATTTGCAGAAGATTTTGCTGCAGACGAAAAATGCGATGGTGAAGCAGTATTCCAAGTTGTTCGCCATGGATGGGGTGCGGCTACGTTTTACGGATGACGCGATCAAGGGCATTGCGCAGAAAGCCATCGATTTGAAGACCGGTGCCCGCGCGCTCCGATCGATCATGGAAAAACTCATGCTGGAAGTCATGTATGATCTGCCGCAACGCACGGATGTCGCCGAGGTTGTGGTCGATGCGGGAGTCGTCGCCGGCCGAAAACGACCAAGTTTAAAACGTCGACCCAAAAACGTTTCTAAAAACGCGGCCTGAGGCACTTATACGACGCGCTCTCTCCATGCTAAATGCTAATTAGCATAGCGTGGATAACGCGGTCGGGATGCTAATAGTTTAGCTTAGTCAAGGGTTGGGGGAGAATTTGTTTTACTTTGGATTTTTCGACCGGTTGCTTGGACGCGTTCGTGACCAACTAACAACCGTGACCCAGCCACATACTCGTAAGTCATTTTTCGGCCGTATCGGCGCGCTCTTAGGCGCTGCCGTGGTCGCGCCTAAATTATTCGCCAAGTCCGCTGGAAAAGCGGTGGCGCATCCCAACCAAGGAGCTCGCTTCCAACTCAAGCCCGACGGTCGTGCCGTGGCGCGCGATGCGGATTCTCAGTAAGCGCCTTTCGAGCCTTGTCGCACACCAGGTAAATGTCGCATCTATTCCCAAAATCGGCCAATCGACTGCCGCTGCAAATTATCATCTTTCTCGTCGTCGCGGGTGGGATTGTCACTGCAGCAGTCAATTACTACGCAACTCCCAAATATACCCGAGTGGGTTATGCTCCGATCCAGCCCGTGCCGTTCAGTCATGAACTGCACGCAGGTGACATGGGCATCGATTGCCGTTTCTGCCACTCCACAGTGGAAAAAGCAGGTCATGCCGCGGTTCCCACGTCGCAGACCTGCATGAACTGCCACAGTCAGGTGAAAAACCAAAGCGCGTTGCTCGCGCCCGTCCGGGCCTCCTACGAGTCAGGAGAATCCGTGGAATGGGTGAGGGTCCACCAGGCTCCTGACTACGTCTATTTCGACCACTCGGTCCACGTGAACCGCGGCGTTTCCTGTGTGGAGTGCCATGGCCGCGTCGATCAAATGGAAGTCGTTACCCACAGCGAGTCGCTCTCCATGGGCTTTTGTTTGGACTGCCACCGCGATCCCGCGCCGAACCTGCGTGATCCTAAACTGGTGACCGAACTGGGTTGGGAGCATCCGCAAGGAGCCGATGGACAACGCGCTGATGGCGAGACGTTCATTCACGACTGGAACATCAATCCTCCCCAGAGCTGCACTGGCTGCCACCGATGAAACGCAAAGTTGAACATCCCGAACCCTCCGCCCGTGAGCTGAGCGGTCCACGCTACTGGCGCAGCCTCGATGAACTCGTGGAAACTCCCGGTTTCCAGGAACGCATTGCTCGCGAATTCCCCGAAGGCGCGGACAATCTGAACGGCGTTGATCGCCGTTCGTTCTTCAAGTTGATGGCCGCTTCCTTCGCCCTGGGTGGCGTAGGACTCGCCACCGGTTGCCGTCGGCCGGAATCTAATATTCTGCCCTACGGTAAGTCCGTTGAAGGCGTAATTCCAGGCATGCCCCAATATTACGCGACGTCGTTCGCTGTGCGCGGTGCGGCGATTCCCTTGTTGGCCGAGACCCATCAGGGACGCCCCACCAAGTTGGAAGGCAATCCCAGCTACCAGCCTTACGGTGGTGCCTCCTCACTGCTTGCCCAAGCTTCGGTGCTCGATCTTTACGACCCCGATCGCTCGACCTCCCACACTCGGGATGGCGCCGCGATTACTTCCGCCGCCGTTCGCGATCAACTCGGGGCGATTCACGCTGAAGCCGCTGGTATGCGCGGGGCAGGCCTCGCGATTCTGGCCGAGTCCTCCTCGTCCCCGAGCCGTGCTCGTCTCGTCAAGGAACTTAAGCAGAAACTTCCGCAAGCGATCTGGGCTGAATATGATGCGGTAAGTGACCAGGCTGATTCCGCAGCTGCCAAAGCCGTATTTGGTAAGCACGTGAAGCCGATCTACCATTTCGAGAAAGCTTCGCGGATTCTAGCCATCGACGCGGATTTCTTCCACGCCGAGTCCGGTGCGTTGGGCTATGCCCGTGATTTTGCCAAAGGACGTAAGGTCATCAAAAAAGATGATCCGATGAACCGCCTCTATTCGGTAGAGAGCACGTTCTCGTTGACCGGCTCGATGGCCGATCACCGTCTTCGTCTCGCCAGTTCCCACATGTTGGCTTTCGTGGCGGCATTGGGTAAGAAGCTGACCGGCGATTCCCGACTCGATCGCTACGCCGACGGACTCGACTTCAAGGATCAAGACGCTTGGCTAGAGGCCTGTGCCGCGGATCTCAAGAAGCACGAAGGTGACTGTGTGATTGTTGCTGGTGCTCACTTGCCGTCCCAAGTTCACGCGTTGGTCTACACGCTCAATTTGTTCCTCAAAAACGAAGGCAAGACGATCGATTTCGTTGACGCGCCGGAGAGTGGAGCGGTCTCGCTAACCGCCCTTTCGGCCGCCGCCAAAGCGGGTAAAGTGGATACCTTGGTGGTCCTAGGTGGCAACCCCTGCTACAACGCTCCAGCCGACATCGATTTTGATGGCATGGTGCAGTCGATCGGAAACGTGGTGCGCTACGGTTACTACGTCGATGAGACGTCGGCGATCGCTTCCACCCATATCGCGGCGACGCATTATTTGGAGTCGTGGGGCGATGCCCGCACGGCCGATGGCACCGTGGTTCCCGTGCAGCCCATGATTCTTCCGCTGTTCGATGGTCTCACCGAACTTGAAGTGGTGGCCCATCTCGCGGGCGAAAAGGATACTGATCCCTACACCATTTCCCGCGATACTGTTACCCAGTTGGGCCGTGGTGATGCTGAATCTGTTTTCCGGAAATTCCTCCACGACGGATTGCTCGCCGATACCGCTTACCGCTCGACTCGCGTGCGATTCGACGAATCGGGTCTCGTAGATCTACTTTCCCAGGGGCCAAGTTTTGCGACCGTCTCCAAGGACAGCTTGGAAGTTCGTTTCACGACGGACCACAAGGTCGATGATGGTCGCTTCGCCAACAACGGTTGGCTGCAAGAATGTCCCGACCCCATCACCAAGATCTCGTGGGACAACGCCATCCTGGTCAGCCCACGTCTCGGTGCGGAACTCGGGATCGAACCCGGAGGAGCCAGTCTCCAGGTCGCCCGCAAAGAGCTCGCGAATTACCCGCAAGGCAAAGAGGCCGCATTCATCGGCGAAGTCACGGTAAACGGTGTGACGGTCAAGGGACCGATGCACATCCAGCCGGGTCTCTCCAACTGGACGATCGTGCTGCCGCTCGGTTACGGCCGCGAAGTGAGTGGTCATGTGGGGCAGGGCGCGGGGCACAACTTTTATCCCGCTCGCACCACGGGGGCATTCGACATCGCCACCGGAGCGACGATCAAGAAAACGGGCGACATCTTTCTCTTGGCGAACCAACAGGAACATTGGTCCATGGAAGGCCGCGACATTGTTCGGGAGGCCAACAAGGGTGAATTTGATGAGAATCCCAACTTCGTCGACAGCTTCGGTATCGAATCCCACGCTCCCGCTAATTTGGGACCGGATCGAGACATGCCCTTGGCGGATGTCGCGTCGAGCACCCCTCGTGGTAACTCGCTTTACGAAACCCCGGAGTTTAAAGGCATTCACCAATGGGGAATGTCGATCGATCTCAACACGTGTATCGGCTGTAACGCCTGCGTGATCGCCTGTCAGGCGGAGAACAACATCCCGATCGTGGGTAAGGACCAGGTTCTGCGCGGCCGGGAAATGCACTGGATCCGTCTCGATCGTTACTACTCTGATGGCAAAATTTCCGCCGGCGCTTTTGGTGGCCCGGAAAACAAGGTCATTCCAGAGGACCCTCAGGCTTCGTTGATGCCCGTGGCTTGCGCGCAGTGTGAGCTCGCGCCGTGTGAAACGGTTTGCCCGGTCAACGCCACCGTGCACGACGAAGAAGGCCTCAATACGATGGCTTACAACCGTTGTATCGGCACGCGCTACTGCGCCAACAATTGTCCTTACAAGGTGCGTCGCTTCAACTTCTTCGACTGGAATGATCGTCCGATCGATGAGCTCTACATGGGGCCTCTCGCGGAGAAGGGCATGCCGGAACTCGTCGCTATGTCCAAGAATCCGGACGTCACCGTGCGCATGCGGGGTGTGATGGAAAAATGCACGTATTGCACTCAACGCATTCAGCAGGCCAAGATTGCCCAGAAATCGAAAGCCCGCGACAGCGGCGATGTCGAAGTGCCCGACGGCACGATCAAGGTCGCCTGCCAACAGGTTTGTCCAGTCGACGCCATTGAGTTCGGTAACATCAAGGATCCGAACAGCGCGGTTTCCCAGGCGAAGGCCCGGGAGCAAGACTACGCGCTCCTCGGTTATCTCAATATCCGTCCTCGCACCACCTACCTTGGTAAATTGCGCAACCCGAATCCGAAGATGCCCGATTACGCGGCGCTGCCGTTGAGTCGGGTTGAGTATAACACCAAGAACCATCCTGCTCACGGCGATGATCATGGCGCAGGCCATGGTGATAATAGCCACGGCTCCGATGACGGCCACGGTCACGACGACCACGCCACCGAAGGAGAAGGTCACACCTCAATCATGCAAAATGCTCTGCGCACGGGAGGGCTTAGTTGATGTCGCAAGCTGACACTACTACGGTTCGCCCCGCTATTCTGGATGAAGTTAAGCCCACGGATTTTCCGCGGGCCACGTTGGTCGAAAACGACCGCAGCTTCGATTGGATCACGGATAAAATTTGCGGTATCATCGAAGGGAAGACGCCCGGATGGTGGTGGGTGTGTTTCGCCCTCGCTTGTTTCGTTGCGACTTGGACGGTCGGCGGAATCACCTACCTCGTCGCCACCGGCGTCGGTGTTTGGGGGCACGCCAATCCGGTCAATTGGGCCTGGGATATTGTTAATTTCGTTTTCTGGATTGGTATCGGTCATGCCGGCACCCTGATCTCGGCGATTCTCTGTCTACTCCGTCAAAAATGGCGGACGTCGATCAATCGTGCGGCGGAAGCCATGACCATCTTCGCGGTGGTTTGCGCGGGCATTTTTCCGGTGTTTCACGTGGGCCGCGTTTGGTTCGCTTGGTATCTGTTCCCAATTCCTAATTCCAATTACCTCTGGCAAAATTTCCGATCACCCCTCGAGTGGGACGTGTTCGCGGTTTCGACTTACGGCACGGTTTCGGTGCTCTTCTGGTATGTCGGGCTGATTCCTGATCTTGCGATTTTACGGGACCGGTTTTATAAGGCGGGCAACAAGTTCCGCTCCGCCCTCTATGGCTTCTTCGCCATGGGTTGGCGGGGAGCAAATCGCCACTGGAGTAATTACGAAATGGCTTACCTGATCTTGGCCGGTGTCTCCACGCCGCTCGTGCTCTCGGTGCATACGATCGTTTCGTTCGACTTTGCGGTATCTCTCCTGCCGGGATGGCACACGACCATTTTCCCACCATACTTTGTGGCCGGTGCGATTTTCTCCGGCTTCGGTATGGTGCTCACGCTCATGTTGCCCCTGCGTTCCATCTACAAGTTGGAGGATCTGATCACGCAGTATCACATCGACTGCATGTGTAAGATCACTTTGGCGACCGGCACCATCGTGGGTTATGCCTACGGCATGGAGTTCTTCATCGCCTGGTATGGATCGAACCCCTATGAGGGCTTCGCCTTCATCAATCGCGCCTTTGGTCACTACGCCTGGGCTTACTGGATCATGATTTCCTGTAACGTGATCACCCCGCAGTTCTTCTGGTTTAAGAAGGTCCGTGAGAATACCGCGTTCGTTTGGATCCTTTCGATCTTCGTCAACGTTGGCATGTGGTTCGAGCGTTTCGTGATCATCGTCACCTCGCTGGCCCGTGACTTCCTGCCTTCCAGCTGGGGTTACTACAGTCCGTCGATTGTAGAAATTTTCACCTTCTTCGGCACGTTCGGTGTCTTCAGTGTTCTGTTCCTTCTCTTTATCCGCTTCCTACCCATCATGCCGATGGCGGAAATCAAGGCGGTCACTCCGCAAGGCGATCCGCATGCGGGTCACGACGCCCACTAAGCAACCCGGAAACCCAATATTTCGAACATGGCTGCTTCAACTCACGGCGTAATTGCCACCTTCAATACCGCCTCGGACATTTATCATGCGGCGGAAAAAGTCCGCGACGCAGGCTTCACCAATTGGGACTGCATCACGCCTTGCCCCGTTCACGGCTTGGACAGTGCGATGGGCGTCACACGCTCCAAGGTGCCTCGTTTCTCCCTCGCGGGTGGCGTCATCGGATTCTGCACCGGCATGTCGATGATCTTCTTCACGGGCGCGGTGGACTACCCCCTCATTGTAGGTGGCAAGCCGTTCTTCAGTCCGATGTTCGCTTTTCCAGTGGCATACGAATTGACGATTCTCTTCACGGCGTTCGCCACCATTGGTGGTATGTTCTTTCTGAATGGTCTGCCGATGCATTATCATCCCGTGCTCAAGACCGATCACATCCATGCAGGCTTGGATGATAAGTTTCTCATCGTGATCGAATCCTCCGATCCCAACTACGACACCGCCAAGTCGCTGCTCGAAGCAGCCGGAGGCACCGAAATCACCGAAATCGAGTCCTAACCCGATGCGTTACGTTTATCTCGTCCTCTTTTTTATCGCGGTTCTGGCAGTGGGAGCCCTGGGCTTCCGTGGCTCCATTTCCACGCGACCTCCGTTGGAAGTCTTTCCTGATATGGACCGGCAATCCAAATATCTGCCGCAAGACGCTTCGACGTTTTTTGCGGATGGTCGGACGGACCGACCGATTCCGGCTGGCACCGTCGCTCGTGGCGACCTACGGGCCGACCGTGAATTGTATACCGGTATGAATCGGGGCGGAGAATTCGTCACGGGATTCCCCGCTGCATTGACCATTGATCGCCAGTTTTTCGATCGTGGCCGGGAGCGTTTTGAAATCTATTGCACCCCGTGTCATGGCCAATTGGCCGATGGGCGCGGTATCGTCACGCAATACGGCTGGGGCGGCCCAGCTAATCTCCATATCGATCTGATTCGCAATCAGTCGAACGGCGAACTCTTTAACACCATCACCAATGGAAAGAACACCATGTTCCCGTTGGGTGATAAAATTAACGCGGAAGACCGCTGGGCTGTGATCGCTTACGTCCGTGCTCTCCAGCGTTCCCAAAATGGCCGCATGCAAGACGTGCCCGCCTCACACCAAGGGGAGTTGAACTGATCATGGCATCCTCCACGACTGCAAATTCCAGCAATCCGGCCAACAAGGCCCTTATGATTGGTATCATCGGCATCGTGCTGACGATTCCGGGCATCTTTGTTTCCGGTGGAGCTAAAGTAGCCTTCGCATGGCTCACGGCCATGACCTTCTGGACCGGAATGGCCATCGGCATGCTTATGCTGATCATGATCCACCACATCGTGGATGCGAGCTGGTCGACCGTTATCCGGCGTCAATTCGAACACGGCATTTCCGCCTTTAAGTGGTTGGGGCTTCTATTTGTGCCCCTCGTTGTAGCTTCGATCATTGATCCGAGCATTCTGTGGAAGTATTTGGACCCCTCCTACGATTTAGCCAACGTTGGCGGACATGGCACGGTGGGCAGCGATGTGCTTTGGCAAAAGAAATCCGGACTCTTGAGTTTGGAGTTCTTTCTTGGGTTCACGATCGTCTCCTATCTGGGGTGGATACTTTTGGCTAATCGTTTTCGGCGTTGTTCGTTCTCCCAGGATGCGGATGGAGATATCCTTTGGACACGGAAGAGTCGATTCTGGTCGGCGGTCGGGCTGCCGTTCATGGCAATCACGCTCTCGTTATGCGTGATCCTCTGGGTCAAGGCGCTCGATTATCACTGGTTTTCCACCATGTTCGGTGTCTGGTATTTCGCCGAGTGTGTGCGTGGTGCTCTGGCCATTGGTATTTTGATGATGTGCTACTTGACCACCCGAGGTGACTACCGAGGCGTGCTCAACAAGAACCACTGGTATTCGATCGGAATGCTGTCATTCGCCTTCACCGTGTTTTGGGCTTACGTGACATTTTCCCAATACTTCCTGATCTGGAACGCTAATATACCGGAGGAGACCTTTTGGTATAATATTCGCGAAATTCAAAACAGCACCGGTGAGCCCAATCAGTGGAAATGGATCGGTATGTTACTTCTCTTCGGCCACTTCTTCGTGCCGTTCTTCGGTCTCATCAGCTACCCAGCAAAAGTGAGCAAAAAGTGGATGAAGATCATGGCCTCGTGGATTATTTTCATCATCCTCATTGATATCATCTACAATGTCTGGCCGTCGAAAAAGGATGCGTTGGGTGATCCGGTTGCCTTCGCGGGGGTGCATATGATTTGGACGCTAACCGCCGTCATTGGGGTAGGGGGCATATGTGCCTGGTCCTACTTTAAAAGCTTTCCGACCGCTAAACTCATCCCGACGCGCGATCCTCGCATCGGCGAATCTCTGACCTACCATGAGTAATTCATATTCTGCTCCTCAACCTGTGCTTTGGCCATTGATCGTGGCGGTCATGGGTGTGTTCGCGATCTTCTTGATCATTGTGAATCTCGCTCAGACTCCGGTCACTCCTTTGTCGGCGGCCATGAATGTCCCGGAGGACCAACAATGGCGTTTGAGTTCGACCACCCGTCAAGAACGCCGCGCGGAGTTGGAAGGTGAGGCCGCGGCCGCAGCCACCAGCTATGGTTGGGTAAACAAAAACGATGGAATCGTCCGCTTGCCGGTAGATCGGGCGATTGAATTGACGCTGGGTGAAATCAACGCCGGTCGCTGAACCCACCTCTGCTGAGCAAACCTCCGGTAAATTTCCCGCAACCCACGATGGATTCAACTTCCAGTAACACCCCGACCTCCACCTCGCAGCCTGATTGGGCTCGGATCGATGCATCCGTCAAGGTGCCGGTTCTCTTCTTTATCTACGCGGCCGCCGCGTGGCTGGTCACCGCTTCGGTGTTGGGCTTTATCGCCGCCGCTCAGCTCGTGCAGCCCGCTTTCCTCGCCGATTGTGCATGGACGACCCACGGCCGTATCGTGCCGCTGGCTCGTAATGCCTTGATCTACGGATGGGGCTTCAATGCGGCCTTTGCCGTTATGATTTGGATGGTTGCCCGTCTCTGTCGCACTCCTGCGCCCAAGTGGGGAGCTACTCTGGTGGGCGGGTTGTTCTGGAATGCAGGTATTAAATTGGGGATGGCTGGCATCATCATCGGCCAGTCCACCGGGCATTTCATGTTAGAGATGCCAGCCTACGCTGCGGCGATCATGTTCGTCTCTTACGGCATCATAGGTGCGGGAGTGACCGTCATTTTCTCCCGTCGACGTGAAGGCAATATGTTTGCCAGTCAGTGGTATGCGCTGACGGCGATGTTCTGGTTTCCGTGGTTGTTCAGCATTGCTCAATACACGTTGGTTTTCGGTTCCCTGCGTGGAACCTCCCAAGCCATCGCGGCAGCTTGGTATGGCCATAACGTCTACGCGTTGTTCCTCGGGCCCATCGCGCTGGGAGCACTTTACTATCTCATTCCGAAGCGCGTGGGGCGGCCAATCACACAATACCCTCTGGCCCAGATAGGATTTTGGTCGTTCGTCTTTTTTGGTTCTTTCGGTGGTCTCGCCACATTGGTCGGCAGCCCTGTGCCCGCTTGGGTGCAGACGGTGGGCATTTCCGCGAATTTCATGTTACTCATTCCGGTGTTCGCGATTGCGATAAACTTGGGTGTAACACTCCTCAGTGGCTCTAAAGCCGGTGGCAGTGGTCCGGCGTTGAAATTCTTCAAGCTCTCCGTGTTGTCCTTCGTCGCGGTGGGGGGCCTCTCCGTAGTGTTATCGATGCCATCACTCAGTCACACTATCCAATTCACCTTCGTCGGTGAGGCGCTGGATCAACTTCATTGGTATGCGTTTGCTTCGTTCGCCTTTTTTGGCGCGATTTACTTTATGCTGCCCCGCTTGATCGTTCGCCCCTGGCCTTCGGGGGCTTTGGTCACAGCCCATTTCTGGGCGAGTGTGGCCGGTGCGATCATGATCATCGGAAGTTTGGTTCTTGCCGGATTTGCGCAAGGAGCTGCGATCAACGATATCGAAGGTTATCCGGCTTTCGCCGATGTGGTTGCGGCCTCCTCCGGTTATCTTGTCGCTTTGGCCCTAGGGTATTTGACCCTTATCGTCGGTCACCTCGCGTTTTTCGTAAACGTGGTGATGGCCATCTACCAGGCCTGTTTTTCCAAGCCGAGTGATTCGGCTGAAACCGTTTTCAGCGCACCCGCAGCTATGGAGGTGAACTCATGAATCGTGGACCGTATCTCTTTCTCGGCGCTTTTGTTATCCTAGCCTTCTCCTGGACGGCTGCGATTCTGGCCAATCAACTCGGATATGGTGCGGTGACCCCGTATTATGACGATCTTGCCGGTCAGTCTTTTCCTGCCAAGCAGCCCGGCATCGTGGCTCGTGGCGCTCAGGTTTACACCGACTTGGGCTGTGCGACCTGTCATACCCAGCAAGTTCGGCGTGCCGATTTAGGCAGTGATCTGGCTCGTGGCTGGGGTGAACGCGCCAGTGTGGGACGCGACTATATTCAAGAGCACACGGTGCAGTTAGGGGCCAATCATATTGGTCCGGATCTGCGCAACGTGGGAGCACGTATCGAAGATGTGAATTCCTTCTACCAGATTCTTTATTCACCAAGTGAAGATTCTTCCATGCCGGCTTATCGTTTCCTGTTTGAGGAGACGGAGATAACGGGAGAGGTCTCGGCTGACGCCTTAAGTGTTAATTCCACTACGAGCCATCAAGTGGTTCCCACCGAACGGGCGCGGTCTTTGGTAGCTTATCTCGCGCATCGTAACGACACCTACGCTTACCCGGAAACAAACTTCATTCCACCAGAACCAGAGGCTGAAGAAGCAGCTGATGCCGAGGAGGAAGGGCACTAAGATGAGCCAAAACGAAAATTCTGATCCGCGCTTGGAGGCATCCGCTGCTTCCGACCAAGACATTCAAGCGGTGCATGCCGCTCTCCTGCACGATCAGCAAGAGCCGGCCCAAGGTTACTCCCTGATGCCGTTGTTCATGCTGGGATTTGTTTCCACTATGATTTTTGTCGTGGCGATCTACTTCATCCACAATCGGGCCGGACTGTCTGATGGTTTGGGTGTAGCGACGACGATCCATCATAAGGGCTATGATCCCCAGGTTCATGGTGGCGGAGAGGTCGAAGTCGAAGTCGATGCGATAGCCGTGGGGAAAACACTTTACAGTCAGGTCTGTGTCGCATGTCACCAAATCAACGGACAAGGCCTGCCGGGAGCATTTCCTCCTCTGGTTGCTTCGGATTGGGTGACCGGTGATGAGGAACGATTGATCAAGGTCGTCCTCCATGGTTTACAGGGCCCTATTGAGGTAAACGGAGCCCCATTCAACGGCATCATGCCTGCGTTTGGCCCCTCCGGGACTTACAAATGGAGCGACGACAAAATCGCTTATGTGCTGACCTACATTCGCCAAGAGTGGGGTAATGCGGCGGGTGAAATCCTCCCTGATCAAGTAACCGCGGTTAAAGAAGCTACCGCCTCCCAGACAGCTGCCTATACTGCCGGCGACCTTTGAGCATCGCGCTATTTTAAATTTTGAAGCCGTCACCGTAAGGTGGCGGCTTCTTTTTTAGCTCGTTAGAGTTTAGGCGAATTCGGGGGGGGCGATCATTCACCGTTCGCCAACTCGGCTGAACGCGCTTTGGCAGCTGCCACCACGTCTTTCATGGTATCTCGAAAATTTGCGGCCTTCAAAACCTGCAATCCTGCGTAGGTAGTGCCCTTGGGGGAGGTGACTTCATCGCGGAGCGCCTCGGGGGAGCGGCCCGACCGCGCCATCAATCGAGCGGAACCCAATACCGTCTCGACGGCCAGCGTTTCAGCTTCTTCAAAGTTGAGCCCTCCAGCGATACCCGCGTCCCGGAGTGCGCCCGTAAATTCAAAGAGGAAGGCGGGGCCGCAACCACTCACTCCCATGAGTGCATCAATTTTGTTCTCCGGAACCTCAATTTCGCGACCTACGGAACTCAGCACGTTGACGACGAGCTCGCGATCTGAGGTAGAGAGGTCTTCCCGGGCACACCAACCAGTGATTCCGGCGCCAATAGCACTCGGGGTGTTGGGCATGGTGCGCACGAGGTTGCGCGCCCGAGGAAATACTACGTGGAGATGCTCCAGCGTTTTGGCGGCCAATACGGAAAGGACGATCTTCCCCGCGGTGAGTTCTGCCAATCGCGAATCCGCGGTGGCGAGGTGTTGAGGTTTAAATGCGACCACCACCAGATCGGCGTCCTCCAATAACTCGGGTAAGTCACTCGCCTGATTGATACCTGTTTCCTGAGCTAAAGCGGCCGCACTGTTGCCGCTGGCACTAAAACAGCGGATCACCTGGGCCTGAGTTGACTCTTGGGCGAGAATTCCCTTCACGATGGCTGAGGCCATTCGCCCCGCTCCGATAAAAGCAATTTTAAGCATCTGAAGAAATCGGATTGATGGGGTGTTTGCCGATCGCGACGGTGCCGCCCCCTGGCCGATCCTCTAGAATTAAATCTCCGCCCAGTGATCGTAAGGCGTGGCGGGCGACGGTGAGGCCCATGCCTACTCCCACGGTGCGTTTCGAACTGATGAAGGGCTCGAACATGTGGTCACGGATATCAGGATCGATACCGGAGCCTTGGTCTTCCACGCGAATTTCAATCATCGGGGACGCATCGTCTTCGAGGACGGTAATAGAAAGCCCAATGGATCGATTGCCCGTAAACTCGTCTCCGTAAGCGTCCCACGCATTCATGAGCAGGGCGGTGACTGCGCTTTCAAATACTTCCACGTGACTGAAAATACTCAGTCCTTTTGTTGGATTGTCCAAGAACACGGCATGGGAAACCTTTTTCTCGGACTCGAATCGATCGATGGCGCCCTCGAGTAGATTTGCGAGGCCGAAACGCTGGGTGGGTAGACGAGTTTTGGAAACGACGGTGTTGAGCTGTTTGATGATGTTAACGATCCGGTCGACGGCATCCTCAACTTTTCCAGTATTTTTTCTTACCGCTTCGGGTTTTTCCGCCACGGTCTTGATCAAATCCAGATAACCGATCACCACCCCGAGAAGGTTATTCAAGTTGTGGGCAATTCCTTGCGCTACAGCACCGATGGTGGCGGTGCGTCGAGCCTCCACCAAGCGCCGTTGCAGGTCGAGCATCTCACGGTTGATACTGACAA
>JABIRI010000240.1 GCA_018667915.1 Opitutaceae bacterium
CCGCGGCGATACAGTAGGAAATCGCGCTCGCGTTCGCCGTAGGGGGTGTCCTTGCGGCGTGCGACGATGGGACGGTAGGCGAGTAGAAAGTGGTCCCCGACGCTGCGCATCATGGCGAAGCTCTGTTCGAAGCCGAGTTCGTTGAAATCATCGAAGAAGAGTCCACCCACTCCGCGTGGTTCTTGGCGGTGTTTGAGATAAAAATATTCATCGCACCATTGCTTGAAGCGGGAGTGTAGCTTGTCGCCAAAAGGTTCCACGGCGTCGCGGGAGGTTTCATGCCAGTGCACCGCGTCTTCTTCGAATCCGTAGAATGGGGTCAGATCGAATCCGCCGCCAAACCACCAGACGGGATTTTCGCCATCCGGATCCGCCACGAAGAACCGGACGTTGGCGTGGCTGGTGGGCACGAAAGGGTTGCGTGGGTGAATCACGAGGGAAACGCCCATGGCCTGCCAAGGTTTACCGGCGATCTCGGGTCGGTGGGCAGAGGCAGAAGGAGGTAGTTGATCACCGTGGACATGCGAGAACGCTACGCCGCCTTTTTCTATAACGGCGCCCTCGGTGAGAATACGGGTGCGACCACCGCCACCAGCGGCTCGGGTCCACTCATCCGTGGCAAAGGCGCCGCCCCCGTCTTCTTGCTCCAGCCCGGCGCAAATCTGGTCCTGCAGTGAGAGCAGGTAGTTGCGGACGGCGTTGAGATCGGGTGCGGAGGACATGCGGAGTGAGATTTGAGAGAAAGAGAGCGAGAAAGAGAATGAGAAAGATCAGGATTGTGGCCGGGGGTTGACGACTTTGTTAGAGTTCGCGGTGGACAGGCCGTAATGACTCGCAAGCGTAGTCGGTTCTCGGCTCTGAGCCACACCCTGTATGAACGACACCGCCCTGCTCACGATCGCCCTCACCGGATTCACGGTGGCGTTTCTGCATGCCGCGATTCCGACCCACTGGGTGCCGTTTGTGCTGGTGGGGAAGGCACGGGGCTGGTCACGGCGACGGACGCTGGCCATTACGGCGCTAGCGGGTTCGGGGCATATTTTGGTTACGACTCTCATCGGATTTCTGATCGCGTGGCTGGGATTTGAGGTGGAGGAGTCGGTGGAGCATCTCTTTCCGTTCCTCACTTCGGGGATTTTGCTGCTTGTCGGACTCTATTTTGGCGTCCGGCAGTGGCGGGGGCAGGGGATCTGCCACCATCACCCCCCCGGAAGCCGGCACGAGCCGAGTCACGACTGCGGTCATGATCACGATCATGGGCATACCCACTGGGATGCAGAGTTAGCGGGCACTCCGCTGGTAAAAGACAACAAGGGAGACTGGGCGGCGATCGGTGGATTGTTTTCCATGGTTACGCTGAGCCCATGTGAGGGATTCCTGCCGATCTACCTGTCGGGTGTGCAGTTTGGGTGGTCGGGATTTCTGATTCTGAGCGGAATCCTCGCCGTAGCCACAACCGCGGGCATGACGGTGCTGACGTGGATCACCCTGCTAGGCAGTGAGCGATTCAGGTTGGAGCGCTTTGAGCGCTACGAGGCGGGCCTGTTGGCAGCGCTATTTTTGGTGCTGGCGGCGGTGACCTTTTTTCTGCGCCACGGCCACTAAGGGTTAAAGCGGAGGCGGACGTGCCACTTAACTGTCATACTCGAGATAATCTGTTCTGTCCTTCGTAAGAATCTAGCTTGCCGAGGAGTGGTTCGATTATCTGATTTGTTAACGTGGTCCGGGAGGCGATTTCGTTTCCCCTTGAGCGAGCCCGTGAGTTGAGTGTTTTCTGAATTCCCCCCTGTCAGCGCGTGTCTGTTTACCCCTTAATCCGCCCCTCAATGAAGTTTATTTGCGTGTCGTTCGCCGCATTGGCTTTGGGCTATGGTAGCACTTCGGCCCAAACGGGCTCGGCGAGTTCACCGCACGCTTCCGTCGGATCCGGCATCCTCCGTAATCCTTTTCCGGAGTTTGCGGAGACCTACTGCCTCGATTGCCACAACGCGGAGGACAAGAAGGGCAAGTTCGATATGGCGTCCATCCTTACGGCCGACCCGGCCACGAAGTTTGAAGCATGGGAATCGATCCTTTGGGCACTGCAAGATCGCGATATGCCGCCGGAGGATGAACCCGATGTGGCTCGTCCGGGGGAGAGCGAATACGAATCGATGTTAAGCTGGATGGAACCGTGGCTTGGCGAAATGGAGGCGGGTTACGCCGGTCCAGCAGATCTCACGACCACCACGGCACTGGTAGAAACTTACTGTATCTCCTGCCACAATGAAGACGAAGCAGTGGGCGAACTGGTGTTGGAGGGCCTCGATCTCGATGACCCGAATGCCCATCCTGAATTACTGGAAAAGTTGATGCACCGCATGCATGCGCGGCAGATGCCGCCAGCGGATGCCCGTCGTCGGCCCGATGAAGACATCTACCAAAAGTTCACCCACGACTTGGCCGCCGTGCTGGATGAAATTGCCGCGACCGATCCGAAGCCCGGACGAATTGAATCTTTTCGCCGACTGAACCGCACGGAATATCAAAACGCTATTCGTGATTTGCTCGCGATTGATTTTGACGCCGCGAGTGTGCTCCCGGCCGATGAGTTGGCGCACGGCTTCGACAATATCACGGTAACTAATCTCTCGCCGACATTGATGGACCGCTACATCACCGCCGCGCAGAGAATCAGCCGCTTAGCGGTGGGCGCGCCGTTGAAAATCCCAGCCGGATACACCTATCGAATTCCGGGCGATCGCACGCAGGAGAAACACGTCGAAGGACTGCCTCTGGGTACCCGGGGCGGGGCGCTGGTTCCTTACACGTTTCCTCGGGATGGTGAATACGAAGTGCGGATGCGGCTCACGCGCGACCGTAATGAGTATGTCGAGGGCCTGCGGGGAGAAAGCCAGATCGAGCTCCTTTTGGAAAACGAGCTATTACAGAGTTACACGATTAAGAAACCGGATGATGGACGTCGGGATCATGTAACGGTGGATCGCCACCTGGTCTTTCGCGGTGAATTTAAAGCGGGCCCGGCCAAGCTCGGAGTGACGTTCCCCGAAACGGTTCGGCCCTTGATGGAAACGCGGCGTAAGCCCTTTGAGGCACGATTCAATTTCCATCGTCATCCTCGACAAAATCCGGCGCTCTATCAGGTCACCATTACGGGGCCGTTCGCATCATCGGGTATCAGCGAGACCCCGAGTCGGCGAAAGATCTTTGTCACGGATCCAGACCAGGAACGCAGTCCCAGAGTCGCGGCGGAAAAAATCCTCCGCAATCTCATGCGCGTCGCCTACCGACGTCCGGTGGTGAAGGAAGATCTCATCAAGCCGATGGAGTTTTTCGCCGAAGGACAGGCCGAGGATGGGTTTGAGGCGGGTATCGAATTGGCTCTTTCCGCGATTTTAGTGAGCCCGGAATTTCTATTCCGGATCGAGCGCGAACCCGAAGAACTTTCATCGGGTGAAGCCTACGCCATCACGGATTTGGAACTGGCTTCGCGTTTGTCGTTTTTTGTTTGGAGCAGTATTCCCGACGACGAGCTGCTGACGCTCGCGGAGCAGGGAAGGTTGCGCGACCCCGGCGTGCTCGAAGGCCAAATCCAACGCATGCTCGCGGATCCGCGGGCGAGCAACCTCGCGACCAACTTCGCCGGCCAATGGCTGCACCTGCGTAACTTGGAAAACACGGCTCCAAATTTGCGTTTATTTCCAGACTTTGACGATAATCTGCGTCAATCCTTCCGCACGGAGACGGAGTTGTTTTTCGAGAGTATCGTCCGGGAAGACCGCAGTGCCGTTGACCTGATTTCGGCGGACTACACCTATCTTAACGAACGGCTTGCGCGGCACTACGAGATTCCATCGATCCGGGGTAGCCGTTTTCGGCGCGTCGATCTCGAGCCGGAATATAAACGGGGCGGGTTGCTACGACAGGGCAGTATTCTCACCGTGACGTCCTACGCGACCCGCACCTCGCCGGTGATCCGGGGAAACTGGATACTGGAGAACTTCATTGGCACGCCGCCGCCGCCTCCGCCGCCGAATATTCCATCGTTGGAAGGCGTCATCTCGGAATCCTTGCCGATGCGTGAACGGTTGGCCTTGCACCGTGCCGATCCGGCCTGTGCAAGCTGCCACAATATTATGGATCCAATCGGATTTGCGCTGGAGAACTTCGATTCGGTCGGCCGCTGGCGGGACAGTGAATGGGGCCACGCCATCGATGCGTCCGGTGGTTTGCCGGACGGCGCCGAATTCCACGGCGCCCAAGGGCTCGAGGATGCGTTGCTGCAACGACCCGATCTCTTCGTGGGCACGCTGACGCAAAAACTTCTGACCTTTGCTCTTGGGAGAGGGTTGGAATATTATGATGCTCCCGCGATCCGTCAGATCGTTCGTGACGCCGAGGCTGACAATTTTAAGATTTCTGCTATTATTAACAGAATTGTCCAAAGTGTGCCCTTCCAAATGAGGACTGCCCTATGACCCCACTGACCCGTAAAGCTCTTTCCCGTCGCACCTTTATCAGAGGGATGGGAGCCACCCTTGGATTACCTCTGCTCGATGCCATGGTTCCGGCAGCTACGAGGCTCTCCAGTGTCGAAGCGCTTAAGGCCAAGCGTATTGGTTACACCTTCATTCCTATGGGCGCGGATATGTCGCGGTGGACCCCACAAGGCTCCAAGCTAGATAATCTAAGCTACATCCTCGAGCCATTGTCGCCGATCCGCGATAATGTGACGGTAATCTCTAATCTTGAACTGCGCCCGGCCTATCCGGGGTCTCACGCGACGTCCAATTCCGCGTTTTTGAGCGCGGCGAAAGCGAAAGTTACCGAGAGCACCGATTACTACCTCGGCACGACCGTGGATCAGATCGCCGCCCAATCGATTGGCCAGCAGACCCAGTTGCCTTCCATCGAGCTGGCTATGGATATGATGCAGAACGTGGGCCAGTGCGACAACGGATACGCCTGTGTTTACCAAAACAACCTTTCCTGGTCTTCGCCGACCACACCGCTTCCGGCCGAAGCGCATCCGCGCATCGTATTCGAAAAACTCTTTGGTGAAGGCGGGACGCCGGAAGACCGTCGCGCCGCGCTCTCCCGTCGCGCGAGCCTGCTCGATTTCGTTACGGAAGATATCCGCCGGCTCAAACGAGAGCTGGGTAACTCCGATCGTTCCAAAGTCGACGACTACCTGACGTCCGTGCGCGAAGTAGAGCGTCGGATCCAGCGGGCCGAAGCCAATACCAAGGACAATCCGTTGCCCGATCTCGATCGTCCGACAGGCGTGCCGGAAGTCTATGCCGACCATGCCAAGTTGATGTTCGATCTGCAATTGCTCGCGATGCAGGGTGATATCACGCGCGTCTTTTCCTTCCAGCTCGCCCGCGAGACCAGCACGCGGGCTTATCCGGAGATCGGGATCGACGACCCGCATCACCCGCTTTCTCACCACGGCAATGATCCGGCCAAGATTGAGCGCATGGCGAAAATTAATCAATTTCACCTTTCGCTCTTCGCGGACTTTATCGCGAAGCTCGGCGAAACCCCGGAAGGTAATGGCACGCTCCTCGATACTTCGCTCTTCATGTATGGCAGCGGCATGGGTAACCCGAATCTGCACGACCACACCGATCTGCCGGTGATCATTGCGGGCGGCTCCGCTCTCGGCGTGAAAGGGAACCGTCATATCGTATATGACAAACCCACGCCGCTGGCAAATTTGCACCTCTCCATGATGGATAAGGCCGGAGTGCAACTGGAGTCGTTCGGAGACAGCACCGGACTACTGGACGACGTGATTCAACCTCTTACGATTTGATCATGCGCCGGTTGGTTTTAGTCGGAAGTCTTTGGGCTGCGAGCGTCGGTGGTGCAGTGGCATCCGAATTAGCGGATGCGGTGGAGCGGGGGGACATTGATGTCGCCTTGGAATTGCTCTCAATCGGTGCCGAGGTAGACGCGTCTCGAGTCGATGGCACGACACCGTTGCAGTGGGCGTGTTACCGCGATGATGCCGAAACTGCGCTCAAGCTCCTCGATGCCGGCGCCAATCCCGGGCTGGCCAACCGCTACGGTGTCACCCCGCTCTATCTCTCGTGTCTAAATGGCAACGCTTTCATCATCAAAGCACTGAGTGCGGCTGGAATCGACCCCAACAGTATCCGTAAAAATGGAGAGACTTCGCTGATGACGGCGGCGCGCACGGGAAGGCTTGAAGCCGTGCAAACGCTCCTCGAATCCGGTGCCGATGTCGAAGGAAAGCTGCCGCAGGGCGGGCAGACAGCGCTCATGTGGGCGACCGCCGAAGGCCACCTAGCCGTGGTCGAATATCTCATCGCTATCGGTGCGGATTTTAAGTCACCGGTGCCGTCGGGATTTACTCCCCTCATGTTCGCCGTGCGTGAAGGTCATTCCGACGTCGTGGATTTTTTATTACGCCGAGGCGAAAACCCGAATGCCGTCATCGCACCCACCGGTAACCAAGGGTATAAGCCACCCAAGGAAGGCACGAGTCCTCTGATTCTGGCGATTGAAAACGGCCATTTTGAACTTGGCCGTGAACTCCTAGAAGCTGGGGCCGATCCCAACGACCAACGGTCGGGTTTCGCGCCGCTTCATACCCTCAGTTGGGTGCGCAATCCCGACCTCGGTGACAATGCCGCGGGCGATCCGGTGCCGATTGGCAAAGGCAATCTCACCAGCATGGACATGGCCGAAGCACTGGTGGAGTGGGGCGCGGACGTAAACCTCGCGCTTACGAGTGGAAATCGACGTGGAAAAGGGGGAGGGCATCTGCCTAATCGTGGAAACACTCCCTTCATTTTGGCCTGCCACACCGGTGACGTGGAGATGGCGGAATTCCTCCTCGCGGAAGGCGCCGACCCTTTCAAACGTAACGCCGACGGCACGTCACCGATTCTTGTCGCGGCTGGACTCGGTAACCATGCACCCGAAGAAGAAGCGGGAGACGAGGACGACGCGCTCGCCCTGTTGGCCATCCTGCTCGAACTCGGCGCGGACATTAATGACACCGACAGTAACGACGAAACGGTCATGCACGGAGCGGCCTATAAAAATTTCCCGCGGGTGGCTCAGTTTCTCTACGAGAACGGCGCCGACATCGAAGTCTGGAATAAATTTAACGACCGCGGATGGACGCCACTCGATATCGCCGATGGGTATCGCCCCGGAAATTTCAAACCCTCTGCCGCGACGTCCGAAGCGATTGTCGGTATTATGTTAGCAGCCGGAGTGGAACCGAAAACTGACCACCGCGTCCTGCAGTCTCAATACTGATCAGCGGTTTCGGCGAAACCGCCCTACCTAGGGTAACGCGTTGGTTGGGGAACTTGGTTCGGGCAGGCGCCTTGCGCTCGCTGAATCACATCGTGCCGTCGAAGATTCCCCATTCAAAGCCGACCCCGCCTTGCCCAATTGGCGCCTCACCTCCGTGAGATATTTGGTCGCAGTGCCATTGGGTGGATCCACCATGAAGTAGACTTGGATCACCTTGGGTTTACTTTTGGAGAAGGGGCTCATCGTCAGAATTTCTCCCGACTGAATGAAGATCATGTAGCGATCGATTTTGCGCTGCAGGATGGCGATGTGAGCTTCGGGGTCTTCCCACGGCAGGTGATCCGAAATAATCAGCTGCACCGCGCCCGTTCGCTTGGACTCGCTCATCATATCGATCGCATCGGTGATATCTACACTCATGGGTTTGCTAGCTTAGCGCGTTCCCGTAAAAAGCAACTTTCCGTGGAACTAAGAATCGAATCGCGGGGTGTTGGGCTAGGAGGCCAGCGTAGAGCGATTCGATTCATACTCCGGTGCCTTCTATCGGTAAAATACCTAGCGAATTGGGTTTTTGAGGCAAATTTGAGGAAAATTCAGAGAAAGGGTTAACCTTTTCAGATAATCGGCATTTCTTAGCGTATACCCCTATGAACGGAAACGAAAACGAGAGCGCTTTTGTGGAGCAATTGACCGAGTTGCAGCTGGTCTTGCGAATCTACGTGCAGTCGCTGCTTCCGGGTGATTCGGCGGCCCACGATGTAACGCAGCAGGCCAACTCGACGATCTGGCGTAAACGGGGTGATTTTGAGATCGGCACGAATTTTAAGGCGTGGGCGTTTAGTATCGCGCGCTATGAAGTCCTGAACCACCGCAAGCAACAGGCGCGGACCGCACGGTTTGGATTCAGTGAAGAACTCAATGATACCATCGCCGAGGAGATGACTACGCGCACTTCCGATATGGAACTGCGTCACGAGGCGTTGCGCGGGTGTCTCGAGGGGCTCAAGTCGAAGGATCGGGAATTACTCCTGCATCGCTACAACTCTTCCGCCACGCTCAAGGATTATTCGGCGCGAACCGGCCGTAGCGTGGGGGGCCTCAAGGTAACGCTGTATCGTCTGCGCAGTGTGCTCTTGGACTGTATTTCCAACCGACTGCAAACGGAGGAGGGTCGAGTATGAATCAAAACGAACAGAGTCGTTTGATCGATGCGTTGATCGAGAACGAAATTTCGGAGAGTGATTTTCTGCGCCTTGAAGCTGAGATGTCGGTCGATCTTCGCGTGCGAAAAGAGTATTACGATCGACTGGAATTAGCGACCTTACTCGAAACTACGTTAGACAGTGAAGACGTCGTCCCGATCGAATCCGGGTCGACGGCATCATGGTTTACCGGTTCGCGGATCATGGTCATCGCAGCCGCGGTGGTGATGGCCGTTAGTTTAGTTTCTCTCATATGGCCAGGGCGCGCGGGATTGGTCGAAGGACCCACCGAACGTTTGGCTAACGGTTTTGGCGTCGTCGTGGGCCAAGTCGATGCGACGTGGGAGGGCGGACACCCTCTGGTAAATGGTGAGTTGTTGCCCGCCGGAGAGCTCGCCCTCACATCCGGTGCAGCCCAGATTGAATTATTCAGCGGGGTGAGTGTGATCGTGGAAGGGGCGGCTCGCTTCGAGGTCGTATCGCCCATGGAGATGACTATTTTTTCCGGTAAATTGCGGGCACGGGTGCCGGAGGCGGCGCATGGTTTCCTGGTCAATAGTCCGGCAGGGCGCGTGGTCGATCTTGGCACCGAGTTCGCGCTCGATGTGGCGGAAGGTCAGTCGATCGTCCACGTGCTCGAAGGAGAAATTGAGTGGCATGCGAACGATCAGCGCATGCAGCAAGTTGACGGCGGGCAGGCGATTCGTTCGCGCGCAAACGGAGACGCCGTGGCAATGGCCGCCGATGCCTCGGGCTTCATCGGCGTAGAAGAGATCAGCGCTCGTCTCACCTCATCACGCGATGCTCAATTCGACCGTTGGCAGCGTTACACGACGGAATTGCAACGCGATCCACGATTGGTCGCACATTATCGGATGCAGGCGTCCGATCAGTGGAGTCGCCGACTGCTCAATGGGGCAGAGTCGGGATCTTTTCAAATCGGTGAAGGTGCGGTCGTGGCGGCTGCCGGCGTAGCCGATCGTTGGGGACGGGCAGGGCGGGCACTGGATTTTTCGCCTACGGGAAGCCGGATTCGGTTGGTCGTGCCCGGGGAGTATCGCTCCATGACGTTTCTAACTTGGGTGAAAATCAACAGCCTCGACCGTTGGTTTAATTCCCTATTTCTGACCGACGGTCACGAACTGTTTGAACCGCATTGGCAGATTATGGATGACGGCAGCCTCTTTTTCTCCGTCAAAAAGAACGATAATTACGACCCGGCCAAGGGCGTGCAGGACAAACACATCTTTTACTCTCCGTCGTTTTGGAATTCTTCGATGAGTGGGCAATGGCTCATGATCGCCACCGTCTACGACGTGGATGCCCGTCAGGTGACGCATCACCTCAATGGCCAGGTGCTGAGTCGTGAGACGATTCCCGACGAGTTTCTCGTGGAAACCACAAATATTGGTGCCGCATCGATCGGAAACTGGGGCCTGCCGTCCCGGGAAGATCCCGCGTTTGCGGTCCGCAATCTAAATGGCAGTATGGACGAATTTGCTTTTTTTGCCGCCGCGCTCAGCGACGAAGAGATTTCAGAAATTTATCAGCATGGAAAACCGTAGTATCACCCCGTTCACCAAAATCACGGCCGCGACTTGTGCGCTTTTAACGGCGTCGACCGGATTCGCACTGAGTGGCGATGAGGCCGAGGCGCACTTCGCGCTCAAAGTCCTGCCGGTGATGCAACAGAAGTGTTTTGCTTGTCACGGCGACGACGAGGAGGAGATCGAAGGCGGTCTCGTGATGACCACTCTCGATGACCTGATGCTCGGCGGTGACGGTTATGGCAATGTGTTGGTCCCGGGTTCGGCGGACGAGAGCGCGATGTTTCAGGCGATCCTGTGGCAAGACGAAGATCTCGAAATGCCGCCGAAGGAAAATGATCGGCTCAATCAGGAGCAAATCGACGATGTGCGGAGGTGGATCGAAAGCGGGGCAATCTGGCCGACCGATGAACGCATTGCTCACCACCGCGCCGCGAGTTGGGGCGACCGCGTCACGGATGATGGTATTATTCTGGAAACCAGTGGGGGCACTTCGGAAGAGTGGACCTACCGACGTTACCAGCCGGAGGATTTGTGGGCTTTTGAACCGGTGGAAAAGCCGGAGATCCCGGCCGACTTCGCGGGTAACCCCGTCGACTATTTTGTCGGAGGTAAACTTGCCGCGGCCGGCCAAATGCCAGCACCTGCCGCCGATGCGCGCACCTTGGTGCGTAGAGCGACATATGATCTGATTGGATTACCGCCGACGCCCGAAGAGGTTGCCGCCTTTGAAAAGGCGCATAAACGCGATCCCGATGCCGCCATGGCAGCTCTGGTGGATCGTTTACTGGGCAGCCCGCACCATGGTGAACGTTGGGCCCAGCATTGGCTGGATATTGCCCGGTATGCCGACACCGCGGGGCTCTCCAATGACTATGAGCGCTCGAATTTGTGGCGTTATCGTGACTATGTCATTCGGGCATTCAACGAAGATAAACCTTACAATGAATTTATCGTCGAACAATTGGCTGGAGATGAGTTGTGGGAAATGCAGCCGGCCGAGGAAAAGGGTCCGGAGCTGCTGGTGGCGACCGGTTTTCTGCGCATGGGTCCCTGGGATCCCGCGATGGTGTTGCAGCCTCAAGCGCGGCAACAGTATTTGGACGATGTCGTCGATGCGGTGGGGCAGACCTTTCTCTCGACCACGATGAGTTGTTTTAAGTGTCACGACCATAAATTCGATCCCTTGCCCACGCGGGATTACTATCGCATGTATGCCACGTTCTCCGGCACTCAGATGGCCGAGCGTCATGCGGAATTCCTGCCCGAAGAGAACCTGGATGGATTCGATGAGGGCAAAGAGATGGTGAAGCTCCTCTTGGATTACGCGGATGTGCGGAATGATGCGCTGAACAAAAAGCAGGAGGATGCCGCGCGCGCTTGGTTCGAGGAACGCGGGCTTGAATACGTGAATCCGGATGACCGCAAAGAACTCGCGGATGAAGTTAAGCCGCCTCGTAACGTGGGCTTGGACTACATCGAAGAAGGACGGCGCAAAGTGCGCAATCAGGACTCCTGCATTTGGAAACGCCGTCTCGAGCGTTACGAGCCGATGGTGCAGAGTGTTTACAACGGCCCCACACCTAAAAGTCTCAACGCGCGGAAACTCCGTATGCCCTCAGACGAGCTCAACCTCGATGAGGTCGAGATTCCGGAGAACTTTATCTTCACGGGTGGTGCCCTGGAGGCACTCGGTGACCCGGTCAAACCCGGTGTGCTCAGTGCGATCAATCTGCCGGTCAATCAGGATGGTCCCGATCCTTACGTCATCAGCGAGAAGTTGTTTGGTCGCCGTCTCGCCTTTGCCGACTGGGTGGCTGATCCGCGTAATCAACTTGCGACGCGGTCGATCGTTAATCGGATATGGCAGCATCATTTCGGTCGCGCCATTGCGGGTAATCCCAATAATTTTGGCGCGAAGGGTGAGAAGCCGACGCATCCCGAGTTACTCGATTGGTTGACGGCGGACTTCGTCGAGAACGGTTGGAAAATTAAACGACTCCATCGCCTGATCATGTCTTCGCGGACCTATCAGATGGCGAGCCGTCACCCGGCTTCCCAAGATCTAGCCAACAGCGACCCCAATAATGATCTACTCGCGTATTACCCGAACCGCAGGCTCACCGCGGAAGAGTTGCGTGATTCGATGCTCTATATGACGGGGGAGTTAAACCCTGCGGTCGGAGGGCTGCCGGCCATGCCGGAGATCAATATGGAAGTAGCGCTGCAGCCGCGCATGATTCAATTTTCTCTCGCGCCGGCTTACACGCCATCGCGCACTCCCGAACAACGTAATCGCCGCAGTATCTACGCCTACCGCGTGAGAGGGCAGGCTGATCCCTTCCTAGAGATCTTCAATCAGCCCAACCCGAATATCTCGTGCGAGCGCCGTGACGTTGCGGCGGTTTCGCCGCAAGCATTCACCATGATGAACAGCGATGTGGTGACAGATCGATCAATCGCGTTCGCCAACCGCCTTAACGAGGATGTTTGGTTGAACTCGGCCAAGATTAACCGAGCGTTCGAAATCGCGCTCAATCGCAAACCGACCTCGGCGGAGAAGAAGAAACTCTCCCAGTATCTTCGTGATATGACGGCCTATCACCAGGAGGTGACGCCCGAGCCGGTGGAATATCCGACGGAAATTACGCGTTCATTGGTGGAGGAGTTCTCCGGTTCCGTATTCGAGTATCAGGAGATTCTGCCCGTCTTTGATAATTACGTGGCCGATCTGAAGGCTATTGATGTTGATTCCAAGACGCGTGCCTTGGCCGACCTTTGTCTGCTGCTCTTTAACACCAACGAATTTACCTACCTTTACTAAGGACTGCCCATGAAAGCTCCTATTTGTTCCCGCCCCGTTTCCAACGCATTCACGCGTCGCGAGTTCCTTTATGGCCTCGGTGCCTCGATGGGCTCCGTCGCTTTCACCGACCTCTTGGCCAAGGAAGCTGCCGGCCCCCTGGCGCCGCGCGATCCGATGTTTCCAGCCAAGGCCAAGAACGTGATCATGCTCTTCATGGAGGGTGGTCCCGGTCACATGGACACCTTCGATCCGAAGCCCATGTTGCAGAAGCTGCACAAAAAGGAGTCGGATGATAAAACCGGACTCGCGACCGGTTTTCGTTTCTATGTCGGGAGTCCGTTCGGCTCCCGGAAGGTGGGGCAATCGGGCATCGAAATGTGTGACCAGTGGCAGCACATGGCAGATCCGTTCATTGCCGATGAGTTGTGCAACTACCGGGGCTGTCACGCGGAGTCGCTGAATCACCCGGAGGCACTGTTCCATATGAATACCGGCAGCCGCCTCGGCGGTGATCCGGCACTCGGAGCTTGGGCCGGCTATGGTCTCGGTTCGGTGAATCAGAATCTCCCCGGCTATGTGGTCATGACTGAACTCGCGATGCCTCAGGGTGGTTCGCGGAATTGGTCCAATGGCTTTTTACCGGCGCATTACCAAGGCACCCGCCTGCGCACGGAAGGTTCTCCCATTTTGGATTTGGAAGGGCAGTCGTTTAAATCGCGTGACCATCAGCGTCGCTTCCTCGACGAGATGCAGTTCCTCAATGAACAGCATGCCAAGTTCCACCCGGAGCATCAGGAGCTCAATTCCCGCATGGAAAATTACGAGCTGGCCTATCGTATGCAGATGGAAGTGCCGGACACCGTCGATATTTCCAGCGAGCCTCAATACATGCGTGAAATGTATGGCCTCGACGAACCCGAGACCGCGACCTTTGGCGGCCAATGTCTCATGGCTCGGCGGATGATCGAAAAAGGCGTGCGTTTCGTGCAAATCTTTAGCGGAGGCTGGGACAGTCATGACTATCTCGAACGCGGCCATAAATCCCGTATCCGAAGTGTGGATAAACCCATGGCGGCGCTGATTCGCGACCTCAAGGAGCGTGGAATGCTGGATGATACCTTGGTGGTGTGGACCGGTGAGTTTGGGCGCACTCCCGACAATAACAAACGTGGCGGCGTGTACTCCCTCGGGCGCGACCACAACGCGGATGCCATGACCATGTTACTCGCCGGCGGCGGCGTAAAAAAAGGCGCCATTGTCGGCGCCACTGATGAGATTGGCCGCAAGGCGGTTGATGTGGTTCACCCTATCCGTGACCTCCACGTGACGCTGCTGCATCTCATGGGATTGGATGACAATAAACTCACCTACTTCCATGGCGGCCGTTACAAGCAGCTCAGCCAATTTGGCGGTAACGTGATCAAAGAACTCATCGCGTAGCCCCGGCAGCCAATACCCGCTGGCCTTAACGACCACAGCAACGAGCCATCGCAAAAACCCGTCCGGCAGACCCCGTCGGGCATAAAGCCCGACCCACCCAGCAAGAAGCGGTGATATGTGGGTCGGGCTTTACGCCCGACAGCTCCACCCGTTCCAACAATCCTCAGTAACAAGCTGTCACTTAGTAAGTGACAGTTGAAGTTATAGCGGGGGACGGGGAATTGATGGTGGGGTGGCGGTTTACTTGCCGAAGACGGCTTCTAGGCCGGCGCACATCACGGCCGGATCGGGACTTTGATGGGTCCAGTATTCGATGCCGATGACGCCTTGCGCGACGAGCATTCCCAATCCGTTAATCACGCGGCATCCGCGCGCACGGGCGTCTTTTACCAGATTTGTTTCAGGGGGATTGGGGATGACGTCGGCGACGACCATTTCTGCAGTCAGCGAATCTAATTTCAGTGAGAGTCGGGCATCAGTATCGGGATAGAGACCGATGGAAGTGGCGTTGATCACGATGTCAGTGTCAGCCGGAATTTCGTATTGGCTATCCCATGACGCTAGGGTGGCCGAGAAATCGGTGGAACAGGCCGCGGAAACTTTACCGTTGAGGAGTTCGATGAGTTCAGAACCGCGACGGGATGAGCGGTTCACGATGGTTACATGGGTGCTTCCGGCCAAAGCCAGTTCCACGCTTATGGCGCGAGCGGCACCGCCCGCGCCGAAGATCACACAGGACTTCCCGGCGGGGTTGGTAAATTCGCGGAGTGAAGAAACGAATCCTTTGCCGTCGGTGTTTTCGCCGATGAATTGACCCTCACGATTTACGACACAATTGACTGCTCCCATGAGTTCGGCGGATTCACCGAGTCCATCGAGGTGCTGAATCACTTCAATCTTGTGAGGAATGGTGCAGTTGAAACCTTGGAAACCATAGGCGCGGGCCCCCGCTACGGCATCGGCTAGGTTTTCGGGTTTTACTTCGAGGGTCAGGTAGCGCCAATTGAGCCCCATAGCTTGATAGGCCGGCTCAATCATGGCCTGGGTGGGGTTTTCCGCCACGGGGAATCCGAAGCAGCCGGTGAGTTCTTGTTTGAAGTTAAGCTCTGCAGGCATGGGGAGATGGCATGAGTGCCTAGAGTGGATTAGGCAACGGACGATTAATGCGGATTCGATTTACTCGCTGGAGTGCCCGGCCGACATGCTTAAAGGTAGAGAGAACGCATACCCCTACATGAATCGAAAACAGTTTCTCCAATCCTCACTCGCGACAGCCGCCGCGGCGGCTATTCCCGCGACCCTACGAGCTGAGCCTCATGCCCAGACCAGGCGGTCCAACCCGATTGCATTGTCGACTTACTCATTGTGGCGATTTCGGAATGATGAGCTGCGCGATCTACACCGGTGCATTGATCTCGCTAGTGAGTTTGGTTTCGATGGGGTGGAATTGCTGCTCTACCAGTTCGAACAAAATAATCTGTTATCGAATAGTTATGTTCAGTCCCTGAAGCGTCATGCGTTTCGACTTGGGTTGCCGCTTTGTGCGATGTCCACCCATCAAGGATTCGTTTCGCCCGATCGGGAAAAACGGCAACGGAACATCGACCTGACGATCAGCCAAATTGAGCTCTGCGCCCGACTGGGAATTCCGACGATGCGAGTGAATACGGGGCGCTGGGGAACGTCGGGAAATTTCGATGAACTCATGGCGAATAAAGGCAAGGAACCGCCGCTCGAAGGTTACTCTGAAGATGATGCGTTTCCCTGGGTGATCGAAGCATTTGAAAAATGCTTACCCACGGCTGAGAAACTAGGAGTGGTTCTGGGATTGGAAAATCACTGGGGACTGGGACTCACGGCCAGAGGGGTATTACGCATTGTGGATGCCATCGATTCCCCGTGGATGCGCGTGACCTTGGACACAGGAAATTTTTTGGAAAACCGTGAAGCTCAACTCGAGGAATTGGCTGCACACGCGTATTTTGTGCAGGCCAAAACTTACTACGGAGGAGGACAGTGGTATGAGCTGGATATCGACTACGATGAAATCGCGGCGATGTTGCATCGGCACGATTACCGCGGCTGGGTTTCTTTGGAATTCGAAGGGATGGAAGACTACCGCACGGCGATCCCCAAGAGCCTAGCCCGGCTCCGCCAAGCCTTCGCCCGCTGACACTCAGAATCATTTAAAACCCTAGAAAATCGCACCAATTCAATTGCCACTTAGTAAGTGACAGTGTTGTGAAAGTCGTTGGTGGATAATAATATCTAGTTGGAAAGAGTGTCGAATTGATCGAGGATTTCCTGACTCAGGAGATCGAGTTTGTCCGTCATGAAACTGCGCAGAGATTGTTGTCCCGAGATCAGTGAACTCAGGTCGGTGGCGTATTGGACACGGTCGGCCGAATCCACGCTGTGCGCGTCGAAGAAGGTAGCGTTAGCGAGGCGGCGTCCTTCGACAGCGAGGTCGTAGCGTTTACCGCCCGCAATCTGGGAATCAAAAACCCCATTGAGGGACGCGGCCAAGTTGGGATGGCCGCTGACATCATGCACCGTCTTCTCGGCATCGGGTAGCCAGTCGAGTCCGCGCCAGACTTCGCAGCCGAAAAGTTTTTCCGGTCGAGCTTCGAGGGGTAGTTCATGGATGGCGGCGAGAACGGCCAGCATTACGCCAATGTGCGTGGCGTGCTTGTCGAAGGGGTTGTGCGTGTAAACGACCGTGGGGCGAGTCGCCGTCAGGAGCTGCTTGATGTCTTCGGTTAGCGAAGCGCGTTTATCCGCTTCCTTGGCGTGAAACGTGGGATGTCCCAGTTGAGCCATAAAGCTGAACTGGCCAATCGTGGCCGCGGTCTTCTGTTCCTGGAGACGAATTTGTTTCATTTCTTCGTCGCTAAACTCTGAATACGGCCCCGTGCGGGCACTGCCGGCACCGTCGGTGCAGGTAATGCCACCGAACCAGTTCTCGGTCTGCTGAAAGCACTCCAAAATCCCATGCAAGGCCATGAACTCCAGGTCGTCTTGATGCGCCCCGATGCCGAGATGGGTCGTGCGGGAAAGCGCCTCGTCATCTGAGAGTTGATCCGGGAAGAAGAGGTCTTGATTCGGTTGCGATAAATTCATGCGGGCGAAATCTAGAGATTAGAGTTGAGGTAGGCTGGCGGCGGCAATCGCTTGGCCGTGGCGTTTGGTTTTTTCGTCCGGAGTTTGGAAGGTGATCTTCGGGGATAGCTCGGGGAATTCAAGATCGAGCACGCGCCGGGTTTCCGCCAGCACCATGTCGCCCCCAGCACCGGAACTTACCCGACCCAAGACGAGGAGGTTGCGGAACTCATAAAAATCCCGGTAGTGCGCGATGGAATAACCCAGACAGGTGCCGATCGTTTCGTAGATCGCGGCCGCACGCTCGTCGCCTTCTTTCATCCGGGCCTGCACAGCTTCGAGTTTTTCGGGTAATCCCAGAGTTTGATCTACCTCGAGGCCTGACGCCGGAATCAACCTTCCCACGGCTTGCTGGGAAAAATACTGCACCCCGCAGCCGATGTCGCCGCTCCATTCGTCGGCGGGTGCGTCGGAGCGATAATCAACGGGGCAGAATGCGAGTTCATTTATCCAACCTGTAACGCGATTATCGGGATTGATGAATCCCGCGGCCAGACTTGTGCCCATGGCAATTCCGAGCACGGCGCTGTCGTTGATCGCCATGGAACCGGCGATGGCAGTGACGTCGCCATCGTTGGCGACCTCAAAAGGCACGTCGTTCCACCCGGCTTGCAGATCTTTAAAGATTGAACGCACGCGGCGATCGAAGTCCGCCGGCGATACGCCGCGGAAGAGAGAACCCACACGAGGTTCGTTATCGATGTAAATACCGGCGGCGCTTCCGCCGATCGCGTCGACGTGCGGAAGGTGGGCCGCGGCCCGCTGGAGACTATGAGCGATTCCCGCCCGGTGATACTCGGGATCACTTTCGAAATAGGGATTCCATTTAATTTCTTCGGAAAACACGACCTCACCATCGATCATCGCGGCGCACTTGCGGTCGCTTCCGCCAAGATCGAATCCGATTCGATTCCCCTTTAGAGGATTCTTAGAATCGTTGGCGACTGGCGTTGAGGTTCGAAGTTCATCGAATGCGGCAGCCTCCACTTGGAACGCTTCACCGAAGCAGGCGGTTCCGATAAATTCGTAATCGAAGCTTCGAGCTCCGTTTGCCGAGTAGGTCTGTTGGAGTTGAGCGACAATGTGTGGTGCCCCGGCGATTCGGACCCGAGATCCACCCCAGGCCCAGAGGAGGAACTTAATCAGCCGTTCGCAGTAAAGCCACGTAGCGGCGGCGTGGGCAGTGGTATCCGGTAGGATCTTGGTATCGTAGGTCCATGTCGTGCCATTGGGGCGCGCAATCGCAATGCGGAGGGGCAGACTTTCTGGGGAGCTCTCCACTGATTTTTGGTAGGCCCGATTCCACAGCGCCGCCGGAACGAAATTCGGATCGAGTTTGGGCACACAGGTTAAAGAAGGGGAAATCATGGAGATTCGGAAGAGAGTTGGCGGTCAGCCTGGCGCCGAATGGAGAGATTCCATTCGGCATTAAACCGAGGTGTTTCTCAGTTTTTTTTAAACTGACCCGTTGTCGACCTGTATCCTGTCGTTCAGTTCAACTCCGGGAAAGGGAGTCGGGGAATCACGGTCGGCAACGTGCCTTAAGGGAGTTCAAAAACCACCGTCGGTGGCTCGGAATCCGCCGGCAATGGAGCTTCAGGATCCAGCGAGGTATCAATGGGAGTAATATCCAATGTGGGCAGCTCACGACTCTTCGTAATGGGGGCTCGCGTGAACGCCGGTTTTTCCGGAGCGCGGGAAAATGGGGCGGGGTCCGCGTTGGCGAACGTTTCCTCAATCAATTCGGCCATACGAATGTCGCGTTCTTGGGAAGTCGGGCAGCCCATCAGCACCGCGACGATGCGGCGCCCGTCGCGCATGGCGGTCGCGGAAAGACAAAATCCGGCCGCACGCGTAAACCCGGTTTTGAGGCCGTCGACGCCTTCCACTTTTCCTAGCAGGTGGTTGTGGGTGCGCATCATCACCGGTTTGGCGCGGTAACCCTCACCAAAGGGCCGGTTTTTTACGGCCGAGTAGCGCAATACGTCGGTTTCCCGGAGTAATGCCACCGATAGCTTCGCCAAATCCCGAGGCGACGTCTGATCGGTCTCGGAAAGTTTGCGCGACCGCGGCGGCAGGCCGTGCGGGGTGCGCCAGATTGTGTCGGTCATACCGAGTTGCTGCGCACGTGCGTTCATCTTGGCGACGAAACTTGGGCGATCCGGGGCGGCGATATGACTCAGGGCATGGGCCGCGTCGTTCGCCGATTGAATCATCAGGGCGTAGAGCAGCTCCTCGACGGTGAAGACCTCGTTGTGGGCCAGCCAGACCTGCGTGCCGCCCATCCGCGAGTCCTCAGCGGATACCGTAACCCGGGTGGAGAGTGAAATTTCTCCCGCTTTGATCGCGTCGTGAACGATCAAGAACGTCATCAATTTGGTGACACTGGCGGGTGGGCCCGTGTAGTCGGACTGATCGGCGAACAGGACCTTGCCGTCCTCGGCATCGACGACGATCGCACCCTTGTAGATATCCGCCAATGCTACCGTGGCGGTGCAACAAAGTGCGAAAACCCACGGGAATCTGGCGAAGGTGAACAAGGTGAGTGTCTCGGAAAAGGAGGCGGAGGAACTAGGCGTCCGGGCGTTAACCGACTTTTGCGGTATTGAGCGCCATCAACGCTGCTCCGATGGATTGGGAGAGTTCGCCCAATGTTGCGGGGACGAATTTGATATTCTTCTTTTGCGCCGGATAGAGGTAGGTCATCGCCGCATCACGGATACCATTGAGGTAACGCTCGCGAAACTCAGCGGTCGTCGCCTCGGGGTCGATCAATCCGCCGCCGATGACGACGTAGCGCGGATCGAGAGCGATGATCAATCGAGCGGCATGAAGACCAAGTGCCTTGGCTTGGAAGTCGAACATATCGAGGGCAAGGGCGTCGTTTTCCTGGGCGAGATCGCGGAGCTTGAAACACTTTTGCTTCACGGGTTCATCGGAACTCGCGAGCGGATGATTCGGATAACGTTTCAAGGTATCGCGGAGCAGTTGAGGCAGGCCGGAGATCGTGGTGTAGGCTTCGATGCAGCCCCAATTGCGTCCGCAGCCGCAGTCGTAAACCGGTGGATTGTCCAAAAGGTGCAGCGGCGCAGGCATGTGACCACCCTCCATGCCGGCGAAGTTGTCACCGGAAAGCGGCAGACCATCGGCGCCGACGTAGGCACAACCGAGGCCGGAACCCGGAGCGAGCAGGATCACACCGACTTTTTCCGCGCCGCGCACGGCATGCGCTTCACCCACGCCGCCGAGGTCACCATCGTTGCCGGCGACGACGGAGATGGGACGACCGGCTTCGGCGGTGAGGGCGTCGGTGTAATCTTGGAGGAAATTCCAGCCAGTGAAGCTGTCGGGCAAATTCGAGGATTTATCGAGCACACCGTAGGACTGATAAGGACCGGGGAGGGCGAGGCCGACGCCGCTGATTTGATCCCAAGTGATTTTGTTGTCGGCGAGAAACCCCTTAACACCGTCGACCCACCCCGAGATCACCGCATCAGTGCCCGCGGCTGAGTTGGTTGAGCTTTGGCGAAGATCGTGCGAGATGATGGAGCCGTCGGCCCAGACGCCGCCGGTCTTGGAAGTAGTCGCACCACTATCGGTGCCGATGAATACGTTGGAATTAGCCATGATGAGATTGGAAGGAGTGAGCCAATTGAGAGTCGCGGGCAAAAACAAGCCCCAGCTTTGTGGACAGGACTGTTGTGGGGTGGATTGGGACGGGGAGGCAGGACGGAACTGTCGGGCTTTATGCCCAATATCCTCTTCAGGCACGTAAGTCCACGACTACTCCTCGATCTGCTCGATGGGTTGGTCGTGGAGTTTGAGGTCCGGGTTTTTGTCCGTGAAGTAGTCCATGGTCCATTGGTTGGGGAAGAGGACGATGGGGTTGTCGAATTTATCGGTGCCGAAGGATACGCCGCCGGGTATCAGGAGGTCGCTCGGGTTTTCCAGCGAAGGGTGGGGTTCGATCCAGCGCAGGACTTCGAACGGAGCGGCGACGAGGTTGGACTTGGCTTTGTATTCACTCTCGAGACGGGCTTGCACGACCTCGAATTGCAGCGGACCCACCGCTGCGAGCAGCGTGGCTCCAGGCGGGGCGTGACGCACTTCGAAGGACTGCATGACACCTTCGAGCAAGAGTTGCTGCACGCCGGCGCGATATTTCTTGGCATCGCCGGAGGTAGGATTGGTGAGCCAGGAGAAGACTTCGGGGGCAAATCGAGGGATTTCGTCGTAAGCAATCGTGCGGTCTTCGGTGAGGGTATCGCCGATGCCGAATGCGTCGTGTCCCACGAGGCCGATCACGTCGCCCGGCCATGCTTCATCGACGGTTTCGCGATCTTGACCAAAAAGTTTGTGGGCCGATGAGAGGCGCACGTTTTTGCCGGTGCGCTGATGAGTCACGACCATGTCGCGGGAAAATTTGCCGGAGCACACGCGAATGAAGGCAATCCGGTCGCGGTGTTTGGGATCCATGTTGGCTTGGATCTTAAAAACGAAGCCTGAAAATTTCTCGTGAGTGACCGGGACTTCCTTGGCTTCGGTCGGGGCCGGCAGACCGGGGGAATGCATCGAAACTGACTTTCGAGTGGTCGGCGGAATCGAGTCCTCGAGGAAGCCCTTGAGCAGACGTTCGACGCCAAAGTTGTTCACGGCGGAACCGAAATAGACAGGAGTCTGTTGGCCGGCGTGAATGGCTTCGATATCGAAAGCGTGTCCGGCGCCGTCCAGCATCTCCAGCTGCTCCACCGCGTTCTCATAATCATCAGGATCCATCGTATCCTTCATCAGCGGGTCAGTAAGACTCGAGATGCTTTCGGGGGAACGGTAGGCACCGCGTGGTGTGCGTTCGTAAAGATTTACTTCCTTCGCCCGGAGGTCGTAGACGCCCTTAAAGGACGGGCCGCTGCCCAACGGCCAGGTGACCGCGGTGGGTTGGAGTCCGAGCACGGATTCGAGTTCGTCGAGAAGCTCCAAGGGATCGCGGGTGGGGCGATCGCACTTGTTCATGAACGTGAAAATGGGGACTCCGCGGCGGCGACAGACTTCGAAGAGCTTTTGGGTCTGCGGCTCGATGCCCTTGGCGGCGTCGATGACCATGAGCGCGGCATCGACGGCGGTGAGCACGCGGTAGGTATCTTCGGAGAAGTCCTTGTGGCCCGGGGTGTCGAGCAGGTTGACGGCATGGCCGGCGTAATCGAACTGCAGCACGGTGGACGAAACCGAGATGCCGCGTTGGCGTTCGAGAGCCATCCAGTCCGAGGTGGTGGAGCGTTGATTCTTCCGCGCCGTGACCGAGCCGGCCAAATGCACGGCATTGCCGTAGAGAAGGAACTTCTCAGTCAGCGTGGTTTTACCGGCATCTGGATGCGAAATGATCGCGAAGGTGCGGCGGCGGGCGATTTCCTGGGCGGGACTCATGCGAAACCGGCGAGGGTTCGGCGGGAGCGAGGGGGCGTCAAGGGTGGAGAGGTAGGAGTAATTTTAACCACAGATTTCGCAGATTAACCCAGATTCCGTCAGATTCCGTCAGATTGCGTTTTTCTACAGGGGTTAACAGAGTGAACAGAGATGCCGTCAGCACGGGGATCTTTAACCACAGAAAGTCACGAAAGGCTGACGCGCGGATGATTTGTGGAGCACCGCGCGTTTTGGGAGGAAGGGGTCACGTCGTGATAAGTTTACTACGCTCCGCTGCGTAGAACTTGTCTACGACATGACCCCAGCGGGAGCGGCCTGACGCTCTGTTTCTGAAACTTGCCACTTGATACCTGATACTTGGCACATCGCGCGGAGCACCGCGCGCAATACGTCTACGACATCGACCCCAGCGGGAGCGGCCTGACGCTCTGTTTCTGAAACTTGTTACTTGATACCTGATACTTGGCACTTCGCGCGGAGCACCGCGCGCAATGCGTCTACGACATGACCCCAGCGGGAGCGGCCTGACGCTCTGTTTCTGAAACTTGTTACTTGATACCTGATACTTGGCACTTCGAGCGGAGCACCGCGCGTTTTGGTCTTCCTAATGGGTGGCGGGTCCCGATGATGCGCGGAATGTCGGACAAAGTTTTTATTCAACTTAAACCAAACGCGAAGGGACGGGTGAATAATGGACACCCATGGGTTTTTGCCAACGAAGTCGCGGAGCTATTGCCGGCGAAGCACGATGGTAACGTCGTGGAATGTCGCGATCGGCGAGGGCGACTCTTGGGGTCGGGAATATACAATAGTCGCTCCCAAATTGTTTGGCGGAGTTTGGGGAGAGGGCATCCGGTATTAAATGCGGATTTGCTGCGCGAGCGACTCACGACGGCGGTGAAACGGCGGGATGCATTGGGCGGCAATAAATATCGGCGCTTGGTCTGGACCGAGTCGGATGGACTACCGGGTCTGGTGGTCGATCAATTTGGCGATACGCTCGTCATGCAGTTACAGACGTTGGCGATGGATCGGTGGAGGGATGAACTGGCAGATCTGTTGATCGAGATCACGGGTTCCAACGAAGTCATCCATCGTAATGATGGATCGATTCGTCGGCTGGAAGGACTGGAACAAGGCGTCTCAACACGATCCGGTGCTGATTGGGAACCGAGATGGGCGACGATTGAGGGCTTCGACTATTGGCTTAATTTGATGTCGGGTCAAAAGACCGGGTTTTACTTGGACCAACGGGAGCAACACCTGCGCGTTGCACAGCAAGTCGAGCGTTTGGTCGTCGCGGGTCGAAGGGTCAAAATGTTGGATACATTCTGTAATCAGGGGGCCTTTGCGATGCACGCGGCGAGGGCGGGGGCCGAAAAAGTGCTCGGGTTGGACAACGCCTACGACGCGATTGGACAGGCGGTTAAGAATGCGGAACGAAATGCAGTTTCGGCCGAATTCGAAGGAGCCAATGTCTTCGATTGGTTCACGGCCAATCGGGAGTCGAAGTGGGATGTGATCGTGCTCGATCCGCCACCGTTTGCCAAATCAAAGAAGGCGATGTCGGGCGCACTCAGAGGTTACAAGGAATTGAACATGAGAGCCATGCGTGCGCTCGAACCGGGCGGAGTGCTGGCGACTTACACCTGCTCGCACCACATGGGTGACGCGGAGCTTCGTGGTGTCTTGGCGGAGGCGGCGCACGATGCAAAGCGCCGGGTGCAGGTGGTCGAGTATTGTCATCAGCCCGCGGATCACCCGGTGCTGGTTACGATGCCGGAGAGTGAATACCTGCGCGGGTATATTCTACGGGTGGAGTGATGCGGCTAAAAAAACTGCGGCCTTCAGCGTTCTCGGTATTCTTCGCTAGAGGGCACCAAACCATCAGCCTGAATTGATTTAGCCACATAAGGCACAGAAGACACAAAACCGTCAACGGGGGGAGATGAGGGATAAGATTCTTTTTGTGCATTGTGTGCCTCTTGTGGCTATGGGTTAGTGAGGATTTTTGCGGTTCTATCGTTTTCTATGAGACCAAAATTTGGCCAATAAAAAAGCCGGTCCCGAGATGGGACCGGCTTGAAAAGGAAACGGTTGTTTTAACCTTAGAGGTTACCGGCGTAGATCGCGGTGCTGCCGAGCTCTTCTTCGATGCGGAGGAGCTGGTTGTATTTCGCGACGCGGTCGGTGCGGGAAGCGGAGCCGGTTTTGATCTGACCGGCGTTGAGCGCGACGGAGATGTCTGCGATCGTCGTATCTTCAGTTTCACCCGAACGGTGAGAGATAACGGCGGTGTAGTTGTTCTTGTGCGCGAGTTCGACCGTATCGAGGGTCTCGGTGAGGGAGCCGATTTGGTTCACCTTCACGAGGATCGAGTTGGCGACGCCCATGTTGATGCCCTTGCGGAGGAAATCGACGTTGGTGACGAAGAGATCGTCGCCGACCAATTGGCATTTGTCGCCGATGGCGTCGGTGAGCTTCTTCCAGCTGGCCCAGTCGTTTTCGTCACAACCATCTTCGATGGAATCGATCGGATACTTGGCGACGAGGTCCTTGTAGTAGGAGACGAATTCGTCACCGGTGTAGGCTTTGCCGGAAGATTTTTTGAAGACGTATTTCTTCTTCTTTTTGTCGTAGAACTCGGAGGATGCCACGTCGAGCGCGAGCATGATGTCCTTGCCCAACTTGTAGCCAGCGGCCTTCACGGCGGTGGCGATGACATCAAGGGCATCGGTGGTGGAAGCCAGATTAGGGGCAAAGCCACCTTCGTCGCCAACGGCGGTGGAGAGACCTTTGGACTTCAGCACCTTCTTCAACGCGTGGAAGACTTCAGCTCCGGCGCGGAGCGCCTCGCCGAAGGTCCGGAAGTTGACCGGACGGATCATGAATTCTTGGAAATCGATCGGAGCATCGGAGTGGGCGCCGCCGTTCATGATGTTCATCATGGGAACGGGGAGGACCTTGGCATTGGGGCCGCCGATGTATTTGTAGAGCGGTTGGCCGAGTGCGTTGGCGGCGGCGTGGGCGGTGGCGAGAGAGACGCCAAGGACGGCGTTGGCGCCGAGCTTCGCTTTGTTCTTGGTGCCGTCGACCTTGAGCATCGTGTGGTCAACGCCGACTTGGTCACAGGCATCGAAGCCAATGAGCTCAGGAGCGATCTTATTCTTCACGTTGGCGACGGCGGTAAGCACGCCTTTGCCGAGGTAGCGGGATTTGGCTGTCTTAGCCTTCGCGCCCTTGAGGCCCTTGACGTCGCCATCGCGTAATTCGTGGGCTTCGTGTTCGCCGGTGGAGGCTCCGGAGGGAACGGCAGCGCGGCCAAGGGTGCCGTCAGCGAGTTTCACGTCGACTTCGACGGTGGGATTTCCCCGGGAATCGATGATTTCGCGAGCGGTGATGTCAGTGATCGTTGTATTCATATCAGGTTTAAAATTGACGCTGTTTTAGCGGGCACAGCGCAAGGCTACTTTGAAAGAGTGAACGCGTAGGAGGGAAGCCCAAAGACGACTCGGCCGTGAAAGCAGCTAAAACCACGAATGGCGCCGGGGCGCCGGCGGAGACTCCGCCGGCAGATTTGAAGACCACGCCTGTCTAGAAGGGAGGCCTGGTCAAACCCAACTTTTCCAGCGTGCGAGAAACGCGTCCCTGTGGTTTGGGGCGGGATGATTCAGGCAACTGGGCGACGTAACCGCGAACGACGGCCGTGCGGATGACCGACACGCCGTTGTAGTTGCGGGCCTGCAGGGTATCTGCAGTGAGGAG
>JABIRI010000259.1 GCA_018667915.1 Opitutaceae bacterium
ATCGTGCAGTCGGCCTTATCGGCCTCCCGCAATATCCGGATCTTCTGCTCGGTCGTGTATCTCTTTCCTTTCATGGTCTGGGTCCTTTCTGGATGACCAGACTAACTCTCTCAATGGCTCAGTTCTCGTAACCCCGACCACCGTTGAGCGTTGGCGGTTTCTACCTGCGGTCAAAAACGGAAAATTGGTGAAATCGCATATGCAAATTCCCATCGCTCTCCAACGACAAGCGGAGTCAATCAAAGGCGTCGATGGATTTTTGGGGATGGTGCAAGATCGGGCGTTCAAATTGGGGGAACAAGCATGGGAAGATGCCCAAAATATTCGTCCGGCTGAACCCATCGAGCGGTTACCCGATCCCCGCATGCCCGACGGCCAGCCGCCGCCAGAGAATTCCCAAGTTCTTATCCTGCTATATTTAGATAAAACAGGCACTCCTCTGAGGGGTCACATTTTAGAAAGTAAACCAAAGGAGCTCGGTCCCACGATCCTCGAAAGTGCATTACGACACCGCTTTAAACCCCGACGCATAGGTGAAGAACCGGTTGCAGGTTCCGTCGTGCTGCCCATGCACTGGCGTAGGCCTAATTCTGAAGGCTAATCACCATCACCACGGGGAGGCCTCTGATGTCCCGAAGAGAATCTTTATCTTTTGCGTTCGCCCCCTTTTTCAGGCCCCTGCCACGTTCCCCCACGAGACTGATCCCTTATCCATTCAGTTGCTCATTTCGAGTTCACTGAGGTGGGAATCTCCATCCTTATCAAGGGCGTGAAATCGTTTGGTTAATACCGGAATATTTCTTCCTTTCGGGGCCCCGATGAATTCTTCGAGGCTCACCAGGCCGTCTTTATTTTGGTCACGTCGCTCAAATAACGATGACTGATTATTCGACCGGGAAACCGGGGCTGGAACGGGAGCACGTTTACCATCCAGGTAGAAATCGAAATATCTATCTCCGGCATATCCGACGGGATGATCGAATCCTGGTTCAAACTGTTCCTCGGACCAGCGGGTGAGGTGCGTTTTCAGGTTAGCCGCGATTTCCGGACGCGTGTGGATCAGGTTTTCCGATTCCTGGGCCTCGGTCGAAAGGTCAAAGAGGTATTCCCGCTTCCCGGCTTTCAAATATTTCCAGTCCCCTGACCGAACGGCGTATTGCCCGGCCCAGCGCCAATAGAGGAATTCCTGCGGGTGAGCGGAGAGACCTCCTGCGAGATAGGGCAGTAGGTCCACCCCATCGATGTTCGCATCCAGTTCGGCGCCTCCTGCGACCAAGGCGGTGGCAATCGCATCGAGTGATATGACCGGGCGATCATCAATCTGGTCACCGGGAATGCCCGCTGGCCAGCTGGCGATAAACGGGACGCGGATACCGCCTTCGGTCAGCATACCCTTTTCCCCAATCCAAGGGTCATTGAGCGACCCATCCCAGCCTGGCCCATTTCCGGGTGCGTCCGCCTTGTGCATTTTTAGCGGAGCACCATTGTCCCCGATGTAGAAGATGATCGTGTTCTCGAGGGCGCCCTCGTCTTGCAAGGTTTGGGTGATCAGACCGACTCCATCGTCCACCGCAGCTAGCATCGCCAACGCCTTGCGGCGGCGCAGAGGCAGGTCTTCCGGGATTCGGCTCAGGTATTTCTCCGGCGCTTCCAGTGGAACATGCGGCGCATAAAAGGACGTGTATAAAAAGAACGGTTTATCTCCCTTGGCATGACGCTTGATGAAGTTGACCGACCACTCGGCTTGAACTTCCAAGCGGTATCGTTCGTCCGTGTGGGCGACTACTCCACCGAGGGCTTTTCCATCTGCGGAATGGCTCGCGACGTAGTTGGTCAAAGAGCCACTCAGATGTTCCATGAACCCGTGCCGGTGAACCTGACCGGGATTAGGAGCTAAACGGTTCTTCTTCGCCTCCGCTCTCCCTCCTCCATTAATTTGGGCCAGAGAGGCATCACTGCCGTCAGGCAATTTCCCCAAGCTGTCCACATAACCATCCAAGTGCCATTTGCCCGCCATCCCGGTGACATATCCGACGTCCCGGAGGCGCTCGGCGATCGTGTAATCACTCCAGGGAAACGCATTGTGCCCGTTATGCTCCAGACCGAATCGATTCTGGTAACGCCCACTCATCAGACCCGCTCGAGAAGGCCGACACTGAGGCGCGGTGACATACCCGGAAGTAAAGCGCACCCCGGATTTCGCCAGCCGATCGGTGTGGGGCGTTTTGACGTAATCAAATACTCCCTGGCTCCCCAGATCAGCCCACCCATGATCATCGGTGAGGATGACTATGATGTTCGGTTTGGTCGATGCGGCCTGTAATGAAAATCCAGCTGCCCAAATCAGAAGTAGAATGCCAAATGATTTTTTTGCGGAAGTGATCATGAAGTTTCGGATAAAGGTCGATGGGGCTCCAATATGAATACCTCGGGTTGAGGGCATAGAAGGAGATCAAAACAAGGCCAGCAACGGCCTTTCAGGCATTCAAATAAACAACTAACGCCATGCCCCCATGGATTGCCCGTCTTTTGACTGCCCCAAATCTTTATCTTTTGCGTTCGACCCCTTTTTCAGGCCCCGATCAATAAATTCAGCGAGAGTGTATTTGCTCATGGGAGGGGTAAGTTAGAAGGCAGAAGTTTGAAGTAAGAAGTAGGGAGCTAGCCGGTCAGCTTGAAGGTTTAGAATTTCAGCTCTCAGCTTTTCAGATTTTCAGTTTTCAGCAGACGCGTAGCGCTCTGCCGAAGGCTCCGGCGGTGGTGAGGGTGGATCTGGGGGTAAGGCCGACATGATTAGGTGTCTTACTGGTTTAAAGAGTAAGGTCCTCGCCCAGTGGATTCACCGATGGCCAGACCAGTGAGGAGCGAATAACGCAAATTAACCACACCCGTTACTCCCTGACGAGCACGGACTTTATGAAAATGCCTGAAAGTTAGTGAGTTCCACCCCTCGGACTATCATGTAAAGCTACTCCTCCCGGATAAGTGGCCCACAAAAACACCAACGCAAGTCGCGCTTCTGACAGATGGGGTCATGTCGTTAATTGTTAATTTTTATTCGTTTTAGCCTTAGAAAAGAACTGAAGACTGAAATCGAACACCTGCTGGACCTCTGATTACTGATCCCTGACGTCTGGCTCCTACCCTACCCGCTCTCTCCCTTGACCTCGGTTCGTGATGCTAGACCGTTGGGGTCCTCTATGAGGAAACCCCGGCCTCCTTCTCTCTTTCTTGCTTGGTTACCGATCATCGCCATGGCGGGTGCCTTGAGCATCGGTTACGGCCGGTTTGGGCTTCGAATCGAAGCAATGCTGCTGGTGTCCGCCGCGGTCTCCACCGGAGTCGCTTTGTTTTGCGGGCATTCCTGGGAGGCAATTTTGCAGTCCATCGTCGACCGTTTCGCCCGCGCCTTGCCGGCTGTGCTGGTGCTGATCGCGGTCGGAGCAGTGATTGGAAGTTGGATCGTCGGCGGCACGATTCCTCTGCTCGTCAGCTACGGTCTGCAGATCATCGAACCGCAGTCGATTTTCCTCACCGCCTTCATCGCCTCCAGCGTGGTTTCGCTGTGCACCGGCACGAGTTGGGGCAGCGCGGGCACCATCGGTGTCGCGATGATGGGCGTGGCCATCAACCTCGACGTGCCGCTCGCACCCGTCGCCGGAGCGGTGGTTTCCGGAGCCTACTTTGGGGACAAGATCTCCCCGCTTTCCGACACCACCAATTTTGCTCCGGCCGTGTGTGGCACGACCCTCTACCCGCACATCCGCCATCTGCTTTATACGACCGTTCCCGGGTTCGTGCTGTCTGCCATCGTCTTCGCGGTTTACGGCATGATGCACCACGCCACGGATACCGACGTCGCTTCACCGCGCGTGATCGAAACGCTCGCCCAGCTCGATCAAATCTTCCGCCTCAACCCAATCCTATTACTCCCACCCGCGCTGGTTTTGTTTGGTGCGATACGGGGACTCCCCGCCCTGCCGCTCATGCTCGGCGGCAGCGTCTTGGGCGTGATCAATGCCATCCTCCTTCAAGGCGTGCCGCTTCGCCACGCGCTCAACGCGATGTTTGATGGCGCCAATCTCGCGATGTTTGCGGGACCCAACAGCCCCGAGATCTACGCCCCGGAAATTGGCAAACTCATCGAGCGCGGCGGCATGATCGGTATGATGCCCACGGTCCTGCTCATCCTGTGTGCATTCGCTTTTGCCAGTCCGCTCACCCTGAGTGGTGCACTCGGGCGCGTGCTCGAAACGCTGGTCAAATCGGTGCGGACGGTCTTCGGCCTGATCAGTGCGACCATCACCACCACCCTGCTCGTCGTCGCCACCACGGCCGATGGCAAACTGGCACTGCTCATCCCGGGTGAACTTTTCCAAGACGCCTATCGGCGCCACGGTCTGCATTTGAAAAACCTTTCCCGCACGGTGGAAGACGCCGGCACCATCATAGAGCCGTTGATCCCCTGGACATCCGCCGGACTTTTCATGGCCATGACCCTAGGCGTGCCGACCCTCGAATACCTCCCCTGGGCCGTGCTCTGCTATACGGGTATATTGTTCGCCCTGCTCTACGCCGCGACTGGGTTCGGCATCGCGAAGGCGGAGGGAGAGCCGGCTCTTAAAAAGCTGAAAACTGAAAAGCTGAAAAGCTGACATTGAACAGCGAGATCTGCGGTCGCTGGGCTTCGCGAACGAATTAAGCCTTTGGTCGGTTGCGGCGTTTCGAAATCTCAATACATCTCAGTGCTCCGCTGTCACCGCAGCCAAGATTCCCTATGTCCAAGCTTCCGCCCCACTATCAGTTTGTTGATCTGTCCGACTACGGTCGGAAGCCGGCGCGGAGGATTGCGCTGGCGCTGCAGGACACATCCGTGACGCCGGTGCAGGTGACGAGCGGGTTTGTTGTCTCCGGAATCCTCGCGATCATTTGCATGCTGCAGGGGTATAATATCGCTGCGGCGTTCTTCCTAATTCTGAAGTCGGTATTGGACGCGGCTGACGGCGAACTATCACGCGTCAAAAGCCAACCGTCCTACGTCGGGCGGTATTATGATTCGATCGCAGATATCATTCTGAATTTCCTTTTCTTTCTCACCTTGTGGCACGTCACCGCTCATTCCCTGTGGCTCACCGGGTTGGCGTTTATCGGGATTCAGCTCCAGGGCACCTTATACAACTACTACTATGTGATCCTGCGCAGTAGCGTGGCGGGCGATACCACCAGCCGCGTGTTTGAGGATCACGCACCGGTGGCCATGAAGGGTGAGAGTCAACGCGCGGTTAATCTGTGCTATCGCATCTATGATGCCCTCTACATCGTCTTCGACAAAACGATCCACGTCCTCGATCGCAAAGCTACCCAAAGCGAGCCGTTCCCGCGTTGGTTCATGACCCTGCTATCCACGTTTGGACTAGGGTTTCAGCTCCTGCTCATGGCCGTATTTTTGGTCACGGGACTCGCCCACTACATCATCCCATTTTTCATCGCCTACTCCGGCCTGATCCTAGTGTTCATCGCGATCCGCCGCTGGGTCTTGTAAGCTCGCGCGATACGCTCGAAGTGCCAAACTCACGCGCGGCGTTCGAAGTTCCAAGTATCAGGTAACAAGTAAAAAGTAACAAGTGACGGAGTCGGACTTTCCTACGCGGACGACATGGAGGCCGAGCCTCCCTCGCGCCCCTGACCACCGGTCGAGCCAAAGGCTGTAGCGCAATTTAAAGCCCAAGTTTTTGAAGCAGTTCTTCTACCGTTAATCGATGATGAGCTGCTACCGGTTTCAGGACTCCGCCTAATAATGTGCCGGTTTTTAACGGCTTGTGAGCAGGAACCGTTACGTGATGTGTTCCGTTGATTGTAGTCGTCAACCTGATGTGCGATCCATCCTGACGCACTCGCTCATATCCTAGCACTCGCAACGCCTTGACCAATTTGGTCCCATTGATGTCCCTAGGTATTTTCACACCGCGAGCACTTCGTCTCGAACGAAGTGGAGTCGAATCATCTTGGGCGTTTCACCAGTAGCTCCATCCCCGAAATGGCACTGAACCGCGTCTCGAACCATGTCACGCAATTCGGCGATTGTCTCGCCTTGCGTCGCAATGGCATGACCAAGAGCGGTCGCGACGTATCCACCGTCTACCTCGTCCTCTGTCACTTCGAAAATGATTTCACTCATGAGGCCAAGATACATCTGAACGAGAATGCGGCAAGTCTGCTTGTCTTAGAGTCTGTCATGCCGTCTTACGACATGAGAGCCGAGTAGTTACCTGGCGAATCCCAGCCAACGCGGACGATGTCGGGCGCAAAGCCCGACCCACCCAGCTCGCGCGGCGCTCGAAGTAGCAAATTCCAAGTAGCAAGTATCAAGTGGCATATCTACCAATCCCTTCGGCAGTGCGTTGGACCCGCCTCTTACTCGTTCTCGTTCCTTGTCCGCCATAGCTACAGCGACGGCGGATCGTTCTCTTTCTCCCCGCATCCCCGCGGTCCATTCCTCCAAGACCGGCCTCCTCTTGATTTAGCTGCCCGAGAAACCGTATTCCTTCTGGACCGACACCTTCTGCGCGCCCTCCCCCGGCTTCGTGTTGTGCCCTTCTCTCATTCTGCCGAGGTGAAACATTGATCCGATTTCAGGTCAGCCTTAAGGTGCCTTGTCTCGGAGCATTTGTTTTCCGCCCCCCTCGGATCTTTCTCGAGCAGACTTTTTTCTGACCGGTTTTCTACGCTTCCACCCGCTCTCGTGATTTCTCACCTCAAAATTATTTGGTCCCTCATGCAGGGGCACCGCCTACGCTATGGCTTCGCGTTGGGCTGTTTGGTGGTGGCGACCTTACTCAACTACGGCGTGCCCCTGATCGGCAGCGTCACCATCGATTTCGCGATCTCCAACAAACCCGTCGCAGCCGAAACTCCGGGGCCCATTCGTTGGTTACTCGAGCTTCTCGGCGGGAGCGATCACCTGAGCGGAAACCTATGGCTCGCTCCCGTCGTGATGGTCCTCCTCAGCGCGATCGGAGGGGTGTTTAGTTATTTAAAGGGTTGGCAGGCCTCCCTCGCCAGCGACGGCATTGCGCGCCGACTCAAAGACAATCTCTACGATCACCTCAACCAACTCCCCGCCCGCTATCACGATCAATCCGACACGGGCGACTTGGTTCAGCGCTGCACCAGCGACGTAGAAACGACCCGACTGTTTCTGGCCACCCAGATCATGGATATTGGCAACGCCTTGATCCTCGCCGGCACCGCGCTGCCGTTGCTGCTCTCGATCCATGTGCCGATGACCCTCGTCTCGTTCGCCCTCATCGGCCCCATCATCATCTACGGCTATGTCTATTTCCGCAAGGTGCGCCATGTCTTCAAACAGGTGGAGCAGGCCGAAAGCGAACTGACCGGTATCGTGCAGGAAAACCTCACCGGCATCCGCGTGGTGCGCGCGTTTTCCCAGCACGAACACGAGCGCAAAAAATTCGCCAGCCCCAACGCCAACTATCGCGACCGCTCCCTGCGCATGATCCGGCTGCTCGCCTGGTATTGGTCGATCAGTGATTTTGTGGCCCTGAGCCAACTCGGACTGACGCTTCTCGTCGGCGCGCATTGGGTCGCCACCGGCCAAATCACCGTCGGCATGCTTTTCGCCTTCCTCTCGTTTCTGACCATCATGCTGTGGCCGGTGCGTCAGATGGGCCGCATCCTGACCGATCTGGGCAAAACCACCGTCGCGCTCGGCCGTATCCATGAAATTCTGGGCGTTGCCCCGGAACCCGATCCGGAGCCGGCGCCGAACGACGCAGCCTCCCCACCACCGCTCACCGGTCAAATCACGGTTTCGGACCTGCACTTCAATCACGACACGACCGACCTTCCCGCCGAGGGACGGGGTGCGCTCAACGGCATTTCCTTTACGGTCAATCCCGGCGAGACCGTCGCCATTCTGGGTCCTTCGGGATCAGGTAAGAGCACGCTCATGCACTTGCTCCTGCGACTCTATGATTACGGCCAGGGATCCATCAAATTTGATGGCCACGAGTTGAGCACGCTTCCTCGAAAATGGGTCCGAGGCCAAATCGGCGTGGTCATGCAGGAGCCCTTTCTTTTCTCCAAGAGCCTGCGCGACAACCTGCGCCTCGGCCAAGGCGATGCCGCCGATCACGAGGTCGAATTCGCGGCACGTATGGCCAGCATTCACGAAACCATTCTTTCCTTCGAAGAGGGCTATGAAACTGTCATCGGCGAACGCGGCGTCACCCTATCGGGCGGTCAACGCCAACGGGTCGCCATCGCCCGTGCCGTCCTTCGCCAAGCGCCGCTCCTCATCCTCGATGACGCCATGAGTGCCATCGATGCCGAGACCGAAACGGTCATCCTCGACGCCCTCAAAACCCGCCGTGGTCAGACCACCACGCTGGTCATCGCCCACCGTCTGGCGACGCTCGTCCATGCCGACCGCATCATCGTGCTTGATCACGGTAGCATTATCCAGACCGGAACCCATGACGAGCTGGCGGCCCAGGACGGGCTCTACCGTCGACTCTGGCAGATCCAAACCAACGTAGAAACCGAGTTTAGAAACGATCTCGAAACACCCTGATTCCGCATGCCTCCCGCCGAACAAGAAGACGATTTCAAAGCTAAGCTCGATGCGGGGCTCTGGTGGAAAATCCTGCGCCGCACGTTTCACCTGAAACGCTACCTGGTGCCATTGTTCATCTCGGCCCTGGTCCTAGCCGCCTGCGATGCAAGTTTTGCATTCGTCACGCGCTGGGTGATCGACGGGGTCGTGCGCGATGGGGTCGACGCCCCGTTCACGCTCTACGCGGCGGTTTACTTGGGCATCACTGTGCTCATCTGCTTGGCCGTGTGGTGCTTCATCTTTCTGGCCGGAAACATCTCCAACCGCCTCGCCCACGACATCCGTCGCGATAGCTTTGATCGACTGCAGGAACTTGAATTTTCCTTCTTCGATACCCGACCGGTCGGATGGTTGATTTCCCGGCTGACGAGTGACTGTGACCGTCTCGCCCGCACCATTGGTTGGGGATTTCTCGATATCGTCTGGGGATTCAGTTTTGTGGTCATGATTGCCATCAGCCTACTGGTGTTGAATTGGCAACTCGGGCTGATTGTTTTGGCGATCGTTCCTCCCCTCGCGATCGTCTCCCGCTACTTCCAAAAGAAACTGCTCTTCAGTGCACGGGATATTCGGAAATACAACTCGCAGATCACCGCCCGCTACAACGAATCCATCCAAGGCGTGCGCACCACGAAAACCCTTGTGCGGGAAGCGGAAAATCTCGCCGAATTTGAAAACCTGTCCGCCTCCATGTTCTCGGCCGCCGTGCTCAACGCGCGCCAGAATGCGGTGTATTTTCCCATCGTGGTCACCCTCGGCAGCTTGGCCGCCGGCGTCGCTCTTTGGCGCGGTGGTGGCATGGCGGTGAATGATTCCATCAGCCTAGGAACCCTCGTCGCGTTCATTAACTTCGCGGGCATGTTCTTCCAGCCCATCAACCAATTGGCTCAGCGCTTGACCGAAATTCAAACGGCCCAAGCTGCGGGCGAGCGGATCATGGGACTGCTTGAAACTGTCCCCACCATCAAGGACAGCCCGGCCGTCGCCCAAAAAATTGCGCAGTCTTATACCACCGATTCGGCCACCTCGCCCAACCTCGCGGCCGATGGTTTGCCCAACCAGATCGACACCATCGAATTTCGCGAGGTGAGTTTTCACTACACGGATGGCACCGCCGTGCTGGACCACTTTAATCTCAAAGTAACTCCCGGTGAAACCATCGCCTTGGTCGGTCCTTCCGGTGGGGGCAAAAGCACGCTCGTTTCGCTGGTCTGCCGTTTCTACGAACCCGTCTCGGGGCAGGTCCTCATCAACGGCACTGACTACCGCGAACGCAGCCTGTCCTGGCTCCAGTCCCAACTGGGTATCGTGCTGCAAACACCCCACCTCTTCAAAGGCACCATCCGCGAGAACATCCGCTACGGTCGCCTCGATGCCACCGATGCCGAAGTCGAAGCCGCCGCCAAAATGGTCAACGCCCACGAATTCATCACCGAGATATCCGGCGGTTATGACTCGAGTGTGGGCGAAGGGGGCAACCAACTCTCCACCGGTCAGCGGCAACTGATTTCCTTTGCCCGCGCTTTGTTGGCCGATCCCCAGATATTCGTCATGGATGAAGCCACGTCATCCATCGACACCGAAACCGAACAACTCATCCAACGCGGTCTGGAAACGGTGCTCGCAGGGCGCATCAGTTTCGTGATCGCCCATCGCCTCAGCACCATCCGTCGGGCGGATCGAATTCTCGTCATCACCCAAGGGAAAATCGAGGAGTCCGGCACTCACGAAGAATTGCTGCGGCAACGCGGTCATTACTACGGTCTCTACACCAATCAGTTTCGGAGTGAACGCGAAGCAGATGTATTGTCGGGCAAACCGTCCGACCCGCCTCCGCCGGCGCCCGCTAGTGATTAGGGGCGTGCTCGCGCAATACCCCAAGGGGTCGGGTCGTAGATGCATTGCGACAGCAATTTAGTCACGACCTGATCCCCTTTCCCAGACGCTGGTCCCCGTCTCGTTCTCGTTCTCGAAAACGCATCGGATATCTCTCCCACTCCGCCGCGGCGCGCCCGGGGGTCATGCTCGCGCGACGCTCTCGAAGTAACAAATTCCAAGTAGCAGGTAGCAAGTGCCGGAGTCGGACCAGCTAACGCGGACGACACGGAGGACGTCCCTCCCTCGCCTCGTTCTCGTTCCTTGTCCGCCGACATATCGGCCAAAGCTTCAGCGACGGCGGATCGTTCTCGAATCGGATATCTTGCCTTAGCCTGCCACCCCAAGATTGCGCTCACGGAGATATCGGCCAATGTCTCTTCGGCTCACCCCGCCCGATAGCGATCGTTGATTGATCAGATTTTAGAAAACCCCGCTTAGAATAAGGAGAATTATGATGAAGAAAGTAATAAGCCTTGTTGCTCTGTTCATGGCCCTCACCGCCCCGGCCGCACCGAACGTAATCATGCTTTTGGCGGATGATCTCGGATGGAAGGATCTCAGTTGCTACGGCGGTCCGGTAAATACTCCCGCGCTTGATGAGTTGGCGCAAAATGGCGTGCGATTTACCGACTTCTATTCGGGCAGCGCCGTGTGCTCACCGTCGCGCGCGACGTTGATGACCGGTCGCCACCACATCCGCACGGGAGTCTACAGTTGGATCTTTGATCCCGAACAACGTTCCCACTTGCTCGAACGGGAAGTCACGTTGGCCGAGGTGCTCAAGCAGGCGGGTTATGACACCGCTCATTTCGGGAAATGGCATTTGGGACTGCCCTACGGAAAATACAAAAAGCCCACGCCCGATGTGCATGGTTTCGACTTCTGGTTCGCCACCGAGAACAACGCCCTGCCCAACCACCACAATCCCACCAACTTTTACCGCAACGGCGAACCCGTGGGGCCGCTCGAAGGGTATTCCTGCCAACTCGTGGTCGACGAGGCCATCGGTTGGCTCGATGACCACCGCGAAGCCAACACGCCGTTTTTCCTCAATGTCTGGTTTCACGAACCTCACCAAAAAATCGCCGCGCCGGATGAGATTTCCAAACGCTACGGTGATCCGGAATCACAACCTGCGATCTATTCCGGCACGATCGACAATACCGACCGCGCCATCGCCCGACTGCTCGCAAAGCTCAAACAAATCGGTGTCGAAGATGATACGTTGATCATCTATGCCTCCGACAATGGCAGCTACCGCACCGACCGCGTCGGTGATCTGAGAGGGCGCAAAGGAAGCAACTGGCAAGGCGGCATCCGCGTGCCCGGAATCTTCTATTGGCCCGGCAAAATCACCGCCGGAAAAGTTGCATCCGCGCCCGCTGGACTGGTCGATGTGTTGCCTACAATCTGCGGACTACTCGGTATCGCTCCGCCGAAGGGCGTCCACCTGGACGGCTCGGATATCTCTCCCCTATTGACCGGCCATCCCGCAAAATTTGAGCGTCATCAACCGCTGTTCTGGCACCTGCAAAAATCGCGGCCAATCGTCGCTATTCGTGATGGCGACTATTCACTCGTGGCCGAGCCCGACTATGAGTTGTCCACCGACAACATGTTCAACGAGGCGTGGATCCCGGCGATAAAATCCGGCGGTTACACCCACTACCAACTTCACAACCTGAAGGACGATCCGAGTCAGGAGCACGATCTGGCCACCGAACAGCCGGACGTGCTCGAGCGCATGAAAAAACAACTGCTCGCCATCAACCAAAGTATCATGGCGGACGGACCCCGGTGGGACTTGCGCACTACTCACGCTCAGCGCTCGAAGTAGCAGGCTCGCGCACGGCGCTCGATGTTCCAAATCTCAGGTAACAAGTATCAAGTGGCTGAGAGGCAGGATTCGTGGCCTTGAGATCACGGTGTTTTCCCATCACTCAATTTCAGCCTAGGGTGCGTTGCAGGAGGGCTGCGAGATAAGAGCGACGTTCTTCTTTCATTCCGCTGCCAAACTTTAGGAGATCGCTGTTGTGCATTTCCAAAACGATTTCCTGCTTCGTCTGACGATCCCCGTCACTATCACGCCATTTGCTATCGCTCAATGATACGTGCCGCACTTCGTGAGGTGTGAATTTTCGCGTCCAACCCATTGGACCTACACCGGTGAAGACGCGACCTTCGGCGGCGTTGATGCGAACCTCAGTGTGGCCGGCGACGGCCATGAAAAATGCCCCGATGAAACCGGCCCCAATTACGAGAAAAGGCGTTAGAAAGATCCAGAGAAACAACGTCATCCCCCAACCCATGGTTTCACCATTCATCAACGGAGCCGGGAACCACTCCGGCACCGCTACCCCCAGCAGGCCGAACGTGCTGGAGAGATTGAGGAACACGAAGACGGAAACAATGCCGTTCCAAAACAACCCAATCGCCAACGCCCCCAGCGCACCTCCAATCGAGCGATGGGAAACACTAAAGGCGACGCCCCGCGCCGTGGTGCGTTCCGTTAAACCACTGGGTGGCTGGGAGGCTTCGAGCTTCTGGCTGAGATCTCGCCGCTCGAACAATTCCGAAAACGCGTGCGTCGAATCACATTGGCGACAAAGCGCTAGGTCGGTCGATACATTGATATCGGCCTTCGGAATTTTGTTCCGACACTCAGGGCAATTCACCATGGGCATAAAACGACTTCTGTAGAGAATCCCGGCAACACGCGATCTTGAACTGGGCCCCTACTCGCTGCGCTCGAAGGAACAAATTCCAGGTGACAAGTATCAAGAGGCATAGATCCAAAACCCCAACTATTCGTCCGGCACTCGGGCGTTGCTTGGAGATAGAACTCAACGGTGCGTGAGCACCCAGAGTTCTACTTCTTCTACGGAACGCCAGTGTTGGTCTCGTTTGGTTTTACCGGAGGCTGCACCTACCGGTTTCTTGAAGCATTGCTCTAACTTGAACCGGCTCCCTTCCGCTAGTTCCGTTTCAATCGGATGCTCGGTCGTCACTTTGGTGATCTGAGCCAAGTTCGAGAACATCAGCACCAGCTTTCCATCTGGCAGGAGTCTCTTTTTAGCCTCGGCAAAAAACTCGGGGAAGAGGAATTTATCGTAATAGATCGCGCGATCGATAGTGCCCGCATCGTGCGTCTCGGGCAACCAGGGTGGATTAAATACGATCAACTCGGTCGGCGTGTTCCAGCGCCCGAATAGATGCCCAAGATCCAACTTAATCTTTCGCGCCAGTTTGGTCGTTCCCATGAACTTCGTCAGACCAACAATCGCATTGGGGTTCGTGTCCGTAGCGTATACTTTCTGCCAACGCTTCTGGATCATTTGCAGGGAGAGCACGCCACATCCAACGCCCACATCGATGGCCGTTTTCTTGGGACCCTTGTAGTCCTTCAGCCACTGCTCAAACAACACGAGGTGTTCAAATCGGGTCGGGAAGTAGACCCCGAAATAGGGATGCAATTTAGCGCGTAAAACGGGGAGCGAAACTCCCCGCTCATACCATTGCCAGGCACTGTTCAATCCCTGCACCTGGGGGAAGCTCAGATAGAAGTGGTCGTGGTCGGAATACAGTTCCTTCAACCAACCGATGGCCGGAGCTTTTTTGACCACAAGCTCTTGGTCGGTGATCTCCAATAAAATCCGATTGGAGAGGCTAAAATACTCCGCGCGATACGCTCGTTGCTCCGGCAATGACTTATGCGGTAAGCTTAGTTTTAGATCGGTGTGGAGTTCCTTCAGCAGCGTTACTCCACTACCGTATGCTCCCCTCACGACGACAGACTCTCCCTGCTTCAACGCCTCGAGGGTAGATGCAACATCCGTCCCCCGCGTAAACGATTGGGCTTCAGGCCCAATCGCAATCGGTGCGGGTTTGTTTAATTCGAGTTTTGGAATCATGAGCCGGATCCTGAAGAAAACGAGTCGCGGTAAATGCTAAGTATGCAACCTCGATTCAAATCTACAATCTATAGGATACTACCTCGACGCCGGCCGAAAGACAGCCAACGCCAGTTCTTTGACGATGCGGTAGTGTTTTGCGTTACCGGTGCAGAGGGTCTCTCCACATTCCAGCGCGGTGGCTGCGATCAGTGCATCGGCCAACTGCAGACCACCGGATAACGCATGGCTTTCTACGTAGATTGCAGCCCGGTGCCCCACTTCTCCTGATAATGGAAGCACTTCAAAACCCGAACTGGATAAAAAATTTCGGATTGTTTGCTGCTCCGCCTTATTCCGAGCGCCCTGCATCAGCTCCATTTGGGTGATTAACGAAATCCGACGCGGAGCTGTCTTTCCCAACAGGCGCACCGCCCGAGAGTCCCCACGAAAGCACCAGATGAGCACATCCGTATCAAAGAGCATCAAACCGTCCTCGTCGTAACTTCCGCACCGTCTCCGCTACATCTTCGGCCTCGCCATGATCAGCCCACATGCCCACGGCCGGATGTTCGGCCACGACAGCGGATCCGTCGGATGCAGGTTGCTGATAAGGCACAATCGTCGCAATACGTTTACCATGCTTGGATAACGTAATCTCCTGTCGTTGCTCAATGGCTTCGGATATTTCCCGCGTCTTACGACGCAAATCTACTAAAGAGGCATTCACTTCAAAGTGCACACTAAATGTGTGCACTTTAGTTTGTCAAAGCCTGAACCCCAACAAAGGAGTCAAACGCCGATATTAGGGAATTGGGATCTGGAAATCAGGACCCCTGAAGCCAATCCTCCACCGTTTCGCGAGGTTCAATTTAAACGAACGCGGGTGGATTATATTCAGAATTTTCGTGTGTTCGGTGGGCACAAAATAAATCGAACAACCAGACAATATCTGACGGGATCATGTTTGCGCCAACGCTAGTGAATCGCCAGCAAGGTGACGCCACGGTCACGCCCTACCCCTCTCCGCCTCCGCGCTAGAATTTTGGCGGAGGTGCGGCGGGCTTCTTCTCCTTTTTCTTCGGACCACCACCTTCGGGGTAAAGTATCACCACGGTTTCCAATGAAGGATCAACGTCCGGTCCTTTGAACGACCGGGTTCGCACCGCCATCGGAGATATCAACGCTGGCAAACTAACGGGGCCGTCATAGCGGGGGGACTCCTGAGTCGGATCGCTGCCGTCCAAAGTGTAATGGACCGCACCATCCCGCCAGAACTTACTCGGAGTCAGCTTGAGTTCGAACGCGCCGACTACTTCGCCACCGGCGGGTTGCACACGCGGCCCGACCGGGGTCCAGGGATTGTCCACGATCTGCGGGTTAGCTTTGCCGCGCTTTACGATGTGAAAGGTATCGGTCGTTTCGCCCGCGCTGTTGATCATGCGCGAAGTCAGGGTGTCTCCGTCGATGTCGATCAGCATGGAGCCGTGTTCCAGTTGCACGCGTCGCATGATGGGCATGGCGCCTTTGCGGGTTAAGTTTTGTCCACCGTGTCCGATGACTAGCTGCGCCACACCTTCATGGGCATGCAGTCCTTCGCTTTTGTGGTAAGCGCCGTCGCCGTGAATGTGGCCGTCACCATCATCGAGCACCACGCCGTCGGCTGTTGTCGGAGTCGCGTAGGCGCCGTCGATCAACATAGAGCGTTCATAAATGTGGGAGTGGCCCGTGAGCACCATGTCCACACCATGCTCTTCCAGGATCGGCATGATCTGTTCACGCATTTCGATCAGTTCGATTTCGCGATCACTGTCGTGTGAACCCTTGGTGTAAGGTGGATGATGGAAGAACGTGATCAACCAGTCCGCGTCGGTCGCGTGGAGATCTTTTTCCAGCCACTGCGCCATGGCAGCATCGGCCGATCGGTCGACGTCGTAGGAATTCAGGCAGATGAAATGCGCCCGCCCGTAATCGAATGAGTAGTAAGCTTCGGTGCCAGAAGGCACCCCGCCCGCTTCTCCGTAAGCCGGCGAGACGTAGGCATCGTAATACGGTCCCGTTTGGCGGAGCCCGTCGGAGGTGTGGCCTTCGTGGTTCCCCATCGACGGCCAACACACCGCATGGCGCAACGTGGATTGATACATATCGAAAAACCCTTTTTGAAACTCATCTTCCCGCCCGTGGGTATAGGCCATATCGCCCACGTGGAGATACATGTTCAGCGGTTTGTCTTCCGCCGCCATGACTTTCAACGCGCCCTGGTAAACCCCGTTTTGAGTCTCATTGCCTTTGCCGGAGTCGCCGACGGCCCAAATGCGAATCGGCGCATCCGTGCCGATCACCGGATGCGTCACAAAAAAGTAGTTCTCGTCGCCACCCGCGAGTCTATCGTCGCCATCATAGACCGCATAATAATACCGGGTATCGGGCTCGAGTCCGCTCAGGCGCATCTCGTATTGGCGCGTGCCGTCAACCGCACTGTGAAGTCGGCTGTAACGCTTGCGCGGATCCGGGACCTCTACTCCGCCTGCGACCTTGAGCGCGAAATCCTTGGCCTCACGTTGATCCAGGTTCTGCCACGATTTGCCGTAGCGCACCACCGGGTGGGTCGCCACGTCGCTGCGCCAAACCACGATAACAGAGTCCTCCGTAGACAATTGAATATAAGGACCGCGTGGGACCGCCGCGTGACTCGAAGCGATCGAGCCGAGACTCAGAGCGAGGAAAACTCCGAGAGTTTTTAAGGTATTACAAGGTGTCGCGAGTCGGGGTAAGGAGCAAAATAGCACGACTTACGTTGGGGGTCGCCTCCCCGGCGGTCAAGGGACCACCCCGAGCAACCGTTACGCATTACTGGCGCCCCTGCCGGCCTCGTTTGCTTTCTTGCCCCGGGAACCCTTTGTCCTCTGGCAGTTCTTACTCTCCATGCGCTCCTGCACTTCACCCTTTCGGACCTTCATTAGCGTTACCGCTTTTTTCGCCGTTCCCCTCCTCCGTGCACAGGACTCCCCGATGGAGCGAACACCCATCGAAAGTGCGGCGGAGAAATTTCTCACCTCCATCGGCGCGGCGAACCCTGAATCTGCCGCGACCGCACTCGATTGGATCGACGCCAATTGGAGCGACGAACTCCTGCCCTATTTCATCGAAATCTATCGATTCACCCAAGATACCCCCGAGCAACGTAAGCTCCTCAAGCTACTGCGCAAAAAGATCGGCCAAAAACCGACTAAAAATTTCGAACGTTTCAATCAATACGTGTGGTCACAGGACCTGACCAACTCGCCCGACTACGCCTACTTCAAACAGCTCGTGCATCGTGGGCTTGATCCGGCATTCGAAAACTATTTCACACCTGATCGCCGTTTCGATATCCGCCTCGACGAGGTGACTTGGGGCGGCGTCAAACAGGACGGCATCCCTCCCCTGCGCCAGCCCGCCATGATTCCCGCCGCAGATGCTGACTATCTCGCCGGCACCGACGTGGTCTTCGGCATCGAGATCGATGGTGAAGCGCGGGCCTACCCGCAGCGCATTTTGGCGTGGCATGAGATGTTCGTTGATACCATCGCCGGGGTGCCGTTAGTCGGTGTTTACTGCACCTTGTGTGGCACGGTGATTCTTTACGAAACCTCAGTTGACGGCACGGATCATGAGCTTGGCACCAGCGGCTTTCTTTATCGATCCAACAAGCTGATGTATGACCGCGCCACCCAATCTCTCTGGAGCACGATGAAGGGCAAGCCCGTGATCGGCCCCTTGGCGGGTAGCGGCATCGAGCTCCCGACTCGTAGCATCGTCACGACCTCTTGGTCCGAGTGGCGTCGGCGTCATCCGGACACGCAGGTTCTCGCACTCGAGACTGGGTTCGATCGCGACTACAACGAGGGCGTTGCTTACCGGGACTATTTTAATTCTGACGACCGCATGTTTCAGACTCCGTTCGCCGACGATCGACTCGAGGATAAGGAGGAGGTGCTCGCCCTGCGCTTCACACCCGAGGGCGAAACTCCCGTCGCAATCTCAGCGAGTTTCCTCAAAAGAAACCGGATCTATGAAGACGAAATCGGCGGCCAAACCTATATCATCCTCACCGATGCCAGCCGCGCGAATCGCGTTTACGAGCGTCCCGCTAATCTTGGCTTCGTCGCCTGGGATAAACGCCAGACTGCCACCGATCACCACGGCGTAAAATGGACGCTCACTGAGGCGGCGCTCACCGCGCCGGACGGTCGCACCCTCGAACGCCTACCCGCGCACCGCGCCTTCTGGTTCGGTTGGCACGGGGCCTTCCCAGACACCGTGCTGATCAAGTGATTGAACCTGCCTGAGGTAGCGACGTCACCTCGCAATCCAAAGTGGAGTGATGCCCTGCCCGAGCTCGAACGTTGAACCGACCGCGCCAACCACCGCGGACTCGCGCGGCAGCCCCACCGCTTCGCGTAAATGATACACCGGAGCAATGCCCGTGCAGTGTGCACCGTGCAAATACTCGAGCTCAAACTCCTTCAACTTCCCGCCCGTCCAATCGAGTTTCTCTTCAGGCATTGAAGCGAGGTGCAGTCCCCCCATCACGGCATGCACATTCGCTCCCGGACGCATCGCCGCGCGCGCTTGTTCGAGCGTATTGATCAATCCGGCATGGCCACACCCGGCCAACACCACGAGCCCGTCGGTCGTGTCGAAGACCATCGCCATGTCCTCGGGCACATCATCAGAGCGTCGAATATCGCCGGGCCAAACCACATAGCCGGACCGCATCGGCGGTTGCTCGTCGTGGGGACGATCGATCGGTCCAGTCAGCCAGACACCCGGCGCCAATTCGATCGCCGCGTCATGCACGATCACCTCTCCGCCAAGCTTCCGGTAGTCCTCACTGATCGAAATAAAATCATTCCACTCCTCATTTCCGCCATCGGCCATCCGCGACCACAGTGCTCCGCGCCCCACATGCACCCGACCGAGCGCGGCCGGATTTTCGTTCGACCAGGCACGCCGCAACGCGATCAGCCCACCGGCGTGATCACCATGATTGTGGGAGAGAACTACGTCGGTAATTTTGCCCAAGGGCAGACCCAACTCGGCAGCGTTGTTGAGCACGGTTTCGGCGCGGTGACCGGTATCAAAAAGCCACTGCTGATCCCCTACCTGCACCAACGCCGCAAATCCCCACTCGCCCATCCCGGACATGCCGGGGTTACCGGCGAGATTCGTCGAAAGTATCGTGATGCGCAGATCACGCACCGGCGGTTCGCTCGCCCCCACGTCACTTGCGCCGAGCAGAACAACCGCCACGGCCAGAGCCTGGCCCAGTTTAAAGGCCCTGCGGCTGCGTGACTCCGCGTGAGTCCTCACTTCAATGGGCCGATGAGCTCAATAAAAGTGCCATCGGGATCTTGAACCAGCGCGAGGTGTTTCCCGCTAGGAAGCTCTACCGGCGTTTCGCCGAGCAGTTTCACGCCATGCTTTTTCAGGCGCTTCACAAAGGGAGTGAGGTCGACCACATTGAGGGTGATATACTGCATGCCGGTGAACCCATCGATGTGTTTGCTGCGTTGAGTTTTGGCGGCGTCGCCGAAGCTCATCAACTTCCACGCCGGGGCGTCGGGAGAATCCTCCAATTTGAGAACTTTGACGTTGAGGGTCTTATTATCCGTGAGGCCCAACTTGCTGGCGAATTCGCCCGGCACGTCGAACCCACCGGTTTCCTTCATCCCGATCACTTCGGTGTAAAATTCAACGGAGGCATCAAGATCCGATACGACGACGCCGATGCTAATCAGGGGATTGGAAAACTCGAGGTCCTCGGCGGAGGAAACGGCAGTGGTAAGTGACATAATAAGGAGGAGTGAAAGCAGTTTTTTCATAATGGGAATAGAAGGGTCGAGGGAAGCCGCTATCTAGGAATCCCAACGGAGAGAGGTCAAGGGGCAGCCCGCGCGTGCAGCGCGGCAAGAACAAGTCGTGACTCACACCCGCAATCCCGCTTGATTGTCGGCTCCTCCTCAATTCGAGCCTCTTCTACCCCACTCATGGCTTCTACCTCTTCGCATCAAGTTCGCTTCTCGGCGATGATGCTGCTCCAATACTTCACCCGCGGCGCGTGGTTCGTCACCCTGGGCACCTACCTCGGAAAAGGACTCGAACAGCCCGGCTCCTACATCGGATTTTCCTACAGCCTCTTCGGTGTCGCTGCGATCATCACGCCGTTTTTTGTCGGTCTGATCGCCGATCAATTTTTCTCCACCCAACGCCTGTTGGGCGGTCTCAACATCGTCGCTGGGTTGATCATGATCGCTCTGTCACGGGTCACCGATCCGAGCGCCTTCGTCTGGGTGCTCTTCTGTTACTGCATTGTCTACACCCCGACCGAATCACTCAGCAACTCGATCGTCTTCCATCATCTCCCGCGGAAGCTGTTCCCCTTTGTCCGTCTCTTCGGCACACTGGGCTGGGTCCTCGCCGGCCTCTCCGTGAATCTCGTGCTCGGCCGATTCGTGCCGGGCGTCGAAACCACCGCCGTGCCGCTTCTGCTTTCCGCCGGTGCCTCGATCCTCCTCGGTTTCTATAATTTCACCCTTCCCGCCACCCCACCTCAAAAGCGGGACGCTAAGGTCAGCTTCAAAGAAATCATCGGCGGCAGCGCTTTCGGGCTTCTGCGCGATCGCAACTTCATTGTTTTCCTTGCCGCGGCGCTCCTCATCGGAATTCCCATCCAGATGTATTTCGCGTTCTTCAACATGTTTCTGAACGACATCGGCGTCGCGAACGTCGCGAGCAAAATGTCCCTCGGACAAATCTCGGAAGCCGTCTTCATGATCTTCGTTCCGTTTCTGATTATGCGAATCGGCTTCAAATGGATGATGGCACTCGGCTTAGCCTTTTGGGCGATCCGCTACTTCCTCTTCGCTTACATCACGGTGGATGCGACGGCCCTGATCCTGTTCTCCATCCTCATCCACGGTGCTTGCTACGACTTCTTCAATGTCACCGGCTCGATGTATGTTGATCTCAAAGCCGGCGTAAAAATGCGCGCCGCGGCTCAGGGCTTGTTCATGTTGGTTTTCCTCGGTCTCGGAAAGTTCTTCGGCTCCAATCTCGCCGGCCTTATCTCTACCCGCTACGCCACTGCCGACAGCTATCAATGGGACGGTATTTTTACGACCACCGGCTACATCACTGTCGGCGTGACCCTATTCTTCATCCTCTGTTTTCACGACAAAACGAAAACCGACCTGAGCGAGTAGTATGTTTATATTCATTCACCCATGACGTCTCCTGAACTCAAAACCGTCGGTATCATCGGTTGCGGCGCCCGCGGCCTGCACCATATCGGCTTCAACATGGTAGACAGCGCGGCTGAGACCGGCCTGCGTATCACCGCCGTCACCAACCGCTCCCTCACCAGCGCCAATAACGCCGCCGATGAGCTGGAGGCCCGTTATGAATCCGTGGGCCAACCCACCACGGTCAACCGCTACGCCACCTATCAAGAGCTGCTCGCCGACGAATCAATCGATCTCGTGCTGATCACTTCGCACACCGACGCCCATCTCGAGCACACGGTAGCCGCATTGGAATCCGGCAAAAAGGTCTACCTTGAAAAGCCCATCGCCGTGGATCTCGAGGAAGGCCGCCAAATTCTCGCCGCCGAGGAGCGCACCGGCAATCGACTCCTCATGGGGTTCACCCGCCGCTACGAAGACAGTTGGCTCAAAATGAAAGAACTGCTGGACGCCGGCGCCGTCGGATCACTGCAAATGATCCTGCTGCGCTCCGTCATTCCCTACAGCCGTTATTTGCAAGGCTGGCACCGCAAACGCGAGTGGTCCGGCGGCCCGCTCAACGACAAGTGCAGTCACCACTTCGACGTGTTCCGCTGGATGACGGGCGACGATTGTCGCGCGATCAGTGCGTTCGGCGGACGGTCATCCGTTTTCAAACCCGACCCCACTGCGCCAAAACGGTGTTCCGTCTGCGACCGCGAGTGCGCCTATCGCCGCTCAGATGCACTCGAGGAATCCAAAGAAAGCGCACCCATTAAAATCGCTGACCCCAACAACCCCGAAGACGAACGCGCCATCCAAGACGCCTGCGTTTACAGTCCCGACAGCGATGTCGAAGACTCCGGCAGCATCAACCTACAGTTCGGCAACGGCGTAATCGGCAACCTGTTCTTCACCATTTTCGGGCCGCTCGCTCCCGATGGCGAAACCCTCGAATTGGTGGGCGACTCAGGGCGCCTTGTGTTGTCCCGCTCCGACGGCATGATCCGCAGCTACACCCAACATGGACGCCAAACGGAAGAGTTCTTCGCCGGCGGGGAGAATTTCGAATCGTCCCACTATGGTTCCGACAAACGACTCGTGAAACACCTCCGCGATTTCGTCGATGGCGGCGCGCCCATCTGCTCGGCGATCGACGGATTCCGCTCCTTGCAAATGGTAGCCCGCACCCGCGATTCCTTCGATGCCAAGGGCGGGCTCAAAACGATTGAAAACTAAATCATGCACGACGCCGATTCCCCTTACGATGGCCAGGCTCTGCTCTTCGGCGATCTGCACAATCACTGCGGATTGTCGTATGGTCACGGGTCGCTCAAAGACGCGCTCAAGAGCGCCCGCGAACAGTTGGATTTTTGCTCCATCACCGGTCACGCCCATTGGCCCGACATGCCTGAACCCGACGAGCGCATCCAATACATTATCGATTTCCACAAAGTCGGTTTCGCCAAACTTAAACGTGATTGGCCGGCGATGATGGCGACGTTGCAGGACTACAACGATGAACAAAGGTTCGTCGTCTTTCCGGGGTTCGAAATCCACTCCAACGCTGACGGGGACCGCACCATTCTCTACCAAGACTTTGCGGGTGAAATCATCTACGCCGACAGCATTCCGGATCTGCACAATCGGTTGGCCACCTTGGCCAACGAGGGAGTCGAGGCACTGGCCTTCCCGCATCACATCGGCTACCGCACCGGCACGCGTGGCATCAATTGGGCGACCCACGATTCACGCTGGGGTCCCTTCGTCGAAATGCTCTCGATGCACGGTTGTTCTGAATCGAACGAGAACACCCGACCCTTTCTGCATTCGATGGGCGGTTCCGATTGGGAAAGCACGATTCAATACGGATTGGCACAGGGACACGTGTTCGGGTTTTCAGGGCACACCGATCACCACAGCGGGCACCCCGGCAGTTACGGTCACGGCGTCACCGGCCTCTGGTCCGACGGACGCGACCGGGAATCAATTTGGAACGCCCTCAAAGCCCGCCGCTGCTACGCTCTCACGGGAGATAGGATCCAACTCGAATATACGCTGAACGAGGCCCCCATGGGGTCGGTCATAGCGCCCTGCGCCCGTCGCAAAATTGAAGTCGATGTGCACGCCGCCGGAGCCATCGATTGCATCGACGTGATCAAGAACAACACCCTCGTCCATCGTGTATCCCAAACCGACATCGCTCCGATCGAAATAGGAGACACCATCCGCACCCTTATCTACCTCGAGCTCGGTTGGGGCGAACGGAATCAGGCGGTGCCCTGGAATGTTGATCTCTCGATTTCCGACGGAACCATCATCCGCCACGAGCCGCGCTTCCGCGGACGCGAGGTCGTTTCCCCCGTCGAGGGGGAAGACGCCGACAACGGATTCTACGAGTCCCATTGGAGTAGCACCGGCGACCGTTCGGTGCACTTCAACACCGTCACCCGAAGTAACCCCAACAACTCCACCAACGCCTCCCAAGGTTTTTGCATCGAGATCGAGGCACCGTTATCCGCGACCGTGCACGCGACACTCAATGGCCACACCGCCAGTTTCCCGTTACGCGATCTCATGGCTGGCGCCCGCACCGGTCATCTCGGCGGCATCGACTCCCCCTCCTTCCGCTTTCATCGCGCTCCGCTCTTCCACGAGTTCCACTGGAACTTCAAATGGACCGATCAAGGCGACGGAGAAGACAACACCTACATCCGCGTCCGCCAACGAAACGACCAATGGGCCTGGAGCTCACCCGTCTTCATCCGCGATTATTGATCAGCGTTTTACCAACCAGTCGATTCCGAAACTGGTGATCTGCGTGACGTTGAGGCCACCTTTGGCGCGCTCGCCCGCGCAATGTCCGAGCAACACACGGTCGTCCACGAAGTCGATCGCGGTGTAACAATACCAACCGTTGGGATCATCTTCTAAGATCCACACCTCCTGCCACGTTTTGCCCTCATCATCGGACAAAGCCAGCGCAAGTGGCGTGCGGCCCGGATAGCTTCCCGGGTCGGCCCCCAGTTCAAACTGGGCGTGATCGTTCCAGACCATCACAAGTTCATCGCGCCCTGGCAGACGCTCGATACTCGCGGGGGATCGTGGCGAACGGATCGTGGTGGCGACCATCTCACTCCACGTGTCGCCACCGTCCGTCGACCAAGATTGATACTGGTAACCTTCATTGGTTCGGGCCCACATCCAAAGTCGCCCGTCCCGTAACTCCACCACGCCGGGCTCCTGCAATAGAATGCGGGTCCCGTCGGCGTGACTGCCTTTGAGCGCGGAAGTCGATCTCTGCCAGGTTCTGCCGTCGTCATCGGAAACATAACACAACAACACACCCGACCAATCCGGCTCAGGATAACTGGGGCGATTGTGGAGCGCGACCGGCACGATCAATCGTCCACTCGCCAACTGCACCACCCGATCGTTGTTCAGCACATGATAACCGATATCTTCATCCGGAATGATGCCGACGGGCTCACTCCACGTCTTCGCCTCGTCGCGGGAAACCCGCATCACCGGCCGGCAATCTTCGAGAGAATTTTTTATCATGTAGAAGAGTGCGATGTCACCGTTCTGGAGTCTCAATAAAGAAACCGACATCACATTGAAACCACCTTCATTCGGCACCACGACTTCATCCTGATCTGTCCAACTGCGACCACCGTCTGCCGATACCCGCTGAGCCAAATGCGCCGTCGCGTGATCGTCACCTCCGCCCGTGAAGTGGGTGTAGATAAACAATACCCTTCCGTCCTGCAGCTCGATGAAATCTCCCTCGCTGTTGCGGGGGTTTCCCGGACCCGGAGGCAGCAGGACGTCCTTCTTCACTCCCGGAACCGTTTTGACTTCGATCTCGTGCACGTAGGGCTCGGCCGCGAAGAGCGGTGCACCGAAAATCGAACCGAATATACAAAACAGTGGGATAGAAAGTCGGAAGCAGTTCATGGGGTGCCTTCAGGACGTCGCACCCGCGCAGTGAGGTCAAATCAGACCGTATGCTCAAATACTGCGATCCACGCTGGCAAAACCAAGTCCGTCCGACGAGTGTCCCCCAACATGAAAGCCATCCAATTCCAGCCCGGCATCGCCCTCGACCAACCCAACGCAGCGCTCGAAGTCGAGCTCCCGACTCCTACCGCCGAAGGACACGATATTCTCGTGCGCATCGAAGCGGTCGGTCTCAATCCGGTCGATACCAAGGTGCGCCCAGGCGCGGACGCGGAACCGAAGACCCTTGGCTACGATGCCGCGGGCACGGTCGAGGCCATCGGTGACGCCGTCACCCTCTTTAAGGTGGGCGATCCCGTCTACTACGCCGGCGACATCACTCGCCCCGGCTCCAATGCCGACTACCAACTCGTTGACGAGCGCATCGTCGGCCGCCGGCCGACCAAGCTCGATGCCGCCGCCAGCGCGGCGTTGCCCCTCACCAGCCTGACCGCATGGGAATCTCTCTTCGATCGGTTGCACATCGACCCCGCGGCCGACAATTCCGGCAAATCCCTGCTCATCATCGGCGGCGCCGGAGGCGTAGGCTCCATGGGAATCCAACTCGCCAAGCTCGCCGGCCTCACCGTCATCGCCACGGCCTCCCGACCGGACAGCAAAGCATGGTGCCTCGAACTCGGCGCCGACCATGTCGTGAACCGCCGCGAGTCGATCCCCGACCAGCTCAAGGCCATCGACATTCCGCAGGTCAACTACATCGCCAACTTCAATAACACGGAAAACTACTGGGGCATCATGGGCGAAGTGATCGCCCCACAGGGCCACATCGTTCTCATCGTCGAACAGGTCGGCACGCTCGACCTCGGCGGCCCCTACAAACTCAAAAGTGTCAGCGTCTCATGGGAGCTCATGTTCACCCGCTCCCTCTTCACCACCGCCGACATCCAACACCAGCACGACATCCTAAACCGCGTCGCCGAGCTGATCGATGCCGGCAAAATTAAGTGCACCGCCAACGACTCCCTCTCCCCCCTCACCGTGGAGAATATCATCAAAGCTCACACCCTGATCGAATCCGGCAGATCGATTGGCAAGCTCACTATCACCAAATAGGTCACAGGATCACTCCGCGAGTGACTCCCCATTTATTGAGTTAACACCAGAGCCGACCTTCGCCTAGCTCTCGGAAATGGACGCTTTCAACGGTCTCGGACTCAACCTCGGTAATCTCAGTCGGCTTTCTACTGCCCTAACGCGATCGATCAGCCCGGAGAATTTCACCGGGGCCAAAGGTGCCGGCGGCATGGCCACTGAGGGGCTTGGAGCCGAACCCGCCACCGATCTCGGCCAAGGCTGGAAGGTGTCGCCCTGCGTGCGCATCAAAGCCGGTGAGACGTTCACCATCGCCGATATCGAGGGCAGCGGCGCAATTCAGCAAATATGGATGACACCGACCGGCACGTGGTGGCACAGCATCCTGCGCATTTATTGGGACGACCAAGAGCAACCTTCCGTGGAATGCCCGGTCGGTGATTTTTTTGGCATGCATTGGGGCAAATTTGCACCGCTTGTTTCTCAACCGGTCTGCGTAAATCCCGGAAGCGCCTTCAACTGCTATTGGGAAATGCCTTTCCGCCGGCGTTGCCGGATGACGCTCAGTAATATCGCGCATGAGGACATGATTCTGTATTATCAGATCAACTACACCCTCACCGACGTGCCCAAGGACTGCGCCTACTTCCACGCCCAATTCCGCCGCACCAATCCCCTGCCCTACAAAGACGTCTTCACGATCGTCGATGGCATCGCCGGCCGCGGCCACTATGTCGGCACCGCCATGGGATGGGGTGTAAACAACGCAAACTGGTGGGGCGAAGGTGAGGTCAAATTCTATTTCGACGGCGACAAGGAATGGCCGACCATCTGCGGCACCGGCACGGAGGACTACTTCTGCGGCTCCTACAACTTTGAGGACAAAGCGACCAACCAGTATCAGGAATACTGCACGCCCTACGCCGGCTTGCACCAGGTGCTTCGACCCGACGGACTCTACGCATCGCAAACCCGCTTTGGCATGTATCGCTGGCACATCATGGATCCCGTGCGATTCGAGACCGATCTCCGTATTACGATGCAGGCACTCGGTTGGCGCAAAAACCACCGCCGCTACCTCCCGCTACAGGATGACATCTGCTCAGTGGCCTACTGGTATCAAACCCTCCCGACCGCGCCGTTTCCGGCCTTGCCGGACCATGACTACCTCGAGGTGATTTGACTCACGCTCCGGCTTTGCGGGCTTGATGCCGGGCAACGCTGGCGGGCCAGTAGTGTTGATACTGTTCGAGATGAACTTGGCGCGACGCTGAAGCCGTCTCGAGCATGAGTGGGCCATAAGGTTCCGTCTGCCCAAAATCGCAGCCATGGGTATCGCCATAGCAAACGAGATCATTGAGTTCGGGTCGGGTACGGGCGCGTCGACTCAAATTAAAAGTAAACATGCGGCGCGCGGTGCTGCCGCCAAACGAAGCGTGCATCAGGCGGTGGTTAAACACGAGCACATCACCCGGTTCGCTCTCCAATGCCACCGCCGGGAGGTCGCTCTGCGGTAACCCCCATTGGTTGTCGGAATCGCGAAACGTCTCTTCGCGCCACTCTTGTAAACTTCCCTCTAGGTGCGAACCCGGCATGACCCGCAGACAGCCGGTGTCACGGGTAACGGGATCGAGATAGAAGGCGACTTTGGCAAACGCGTTTCCCGGCATCTCCGAGTCGCGGTGCCACGTGGTTTCGCCCGTGAAATAGTTTCCGTCGCTCCCCATGTAGTTGAAGTCATCGCCCAGGAGATTACCGATGGCCTCGAGCAGACCGGGGTGATCCAACAAGGCACACAAGTCAGGCCGTTGATCGACGAAGTGGTTTATCGCCGTGCGCACACTGCCATCGTGCTTACGACCCACCTGCGGAAAAACCGCCTCAAATTCGGACGTGATTTTCTTGATCTCCGGCAAAACCAAACGAGGCAGTTTCAAGTAACCGAACGTCTCAAAAAACGCCTTCTGTTGGGCAAGGGTCGGAGTAGCCATGGCTCGGAATAAGCCACGACTCGCCGCCCGACTCCAGTCCGTTTCACAAATGGCCTACGCCAAGAGCCGTCAGCCTGTTGCTATTGGCCGCAAAAAGGCGCAAAACCAATCCGGCGCGATGAGCCTATAGGCTCACATGAAATCCACGGATTCGAAACGGAGCTTTTGTGCCTCTTTGCGGCTAAACTCCGTTTCTCCGACAACCAGCTTTACTCAAACGTCAGTTCCACGCTTTCCATTGCCACGGTCACAGACTGATCGGCTACGCCACGCGTGCGGTATTCGAAGGCGAAACCGTAGCCTGTGGGCAACGAACTCACATTGAGAGAAGCGGGGGTGGTATCCACGACCCGGGCGAAGCCCGGCTTCAGCGCATACTTCTCTTTGACCGTGCTCCACTTGGACCATTGGTCGACCTTGCCATTGCCCGAGGTATCCACGCCGACGCGCGCTTGCACGCCATCGACCCACGGTCCGGGACTCACGAAGTCCACGTCGCCGCGTTGCTGGATCAGGTAGAATTGGCCTGCCGCAAAACCTACACTCGGGTCCGGATGGCCGTCGCCAAATGACCCCACAAATTCAAATTTGCTTTCCAAGCTATCGCTGGTGAATCGCCCTACTTTGATGTGACCACCGACAGGATCATAGTCACAGAACAAGTAATACTGGTCGCCTACCTTGATCGCCGTCCAATCACCGTAAGCATTTTGCTCCGGGGTGTGGATTTCATACTCGAGAGGCGTCTCACTGCTGACATGCGTGAAGGTGCCGATCTCGCCCGTGGGCGTCGTCCGCTCATCTACCACCCAATGATCCTGAATCACAAATGGAGGCAGCCCATCGGGGCTCTTCGCGAGTCCCGCCACCGGCGCATCCCAGGCATGCGTCCGGGCGTTATTGTAGTCCCAGTTCTCATAGATGATATTGAATCCGCCATCCTCGTCGCGGAGGACCGCCGCGTCTGATCCGTCGGAGGGGTCGTTCAGGGCTCGCCCGTGATTGACGCCCAATTTTCCGTCCATGAGATCATCGTCGACCCACAGGTGCGGATCCTGATCATTGGGCCGATCGTAGTAGAGGTAGAACTTTCCATCCGCATACTCCGCTGTCGTCATCCAAGCGCCATCGAGAAACGTCGAAACCCGGCCACCGTGCGTCCAGGTTTTCATGTCCGTGCTACGCCATGCATGATAGCCACCCATGGCCTCATGCTCCTCATCCGTAAGCCCTGTATTTTCAAAACCACCGCGAGTTCCGTCGGGGTTACGCACCCGTCGTCGCTGATATTTCGCATGCCGACCCAACATATAATACTCACCTTCCTTAACCGGCAAAAAAATCAACGCGTCACGCATCTCATCGAGTCCGACATTGTCCACTTCCCGCCAATTGTCCCAAGCCGTAGTCTGCTTAAACGTGATCGAGCCTACCGAACGCTTTTGATCGAAGCCCTTCACCTTGCTGGTGAACCGGCTCTCTACTGACTGTGAGCGCGCCTGATCATCCTCGATCAAAACATCCGTGGTCGTTCGCGTGTTCTCGATCCAGTCCAACCGGCTCTCAATCGTCCAAACCTGATCGCCACCGAACACGGCAGGCGAGACACACAGACAGAGGGCAAGCGCCCACGGGGTAAGATTCCGGCAACTCATGCCCCCTACCCTACTTCGAGGAACCAACAGGTAAACCTCTTACCGCCGCGAACCTCAATTCAGCAGCACGCGCTTCCCGCTGCGGGCCGATTCCTTCGCCGCTTCCTGAATCTCCATCGCGATCAAATTGTTTTCGATCGAGGACAGGCTGCCCGTCGGATCGAGTTCACCCCGAAAGACGGCGGAGAAATAGTTCACGGCGGAGCTGATCGTCTCCGGCAAAGGCTCGGCCTTTTTCGCCACAGGCTCTCCCCTGCGCTCCATCCGGATATCGTAGTCGTCCTGATCGATCGTGCGGATGATGCCCGCTCGGCCATACACGTGCATATCCTTGCGCGGAAACGTCCAATCCCACGACGCCTGGATGATGCCCTGCGCCTCCGGGTATTCCAAGACGATCGTCGCATTGTCATCTACGTTGGGATACACTTCCGGCTGGTTGGTTTGGAACACCGCGGTCACCGAAATCGGGCGTTCATTGCCCAACATCCACGTAATGAGGTTGCCGCCGTAACAACCGAAATCGGCTGAGGCCCCACCGCCATTAAGCACGGGATCAGTCAACCAATCGAAAAATTCCTCCGGCACCCGAATCGCGGCCGGTCCCATGTGGCCAAAGTGGCTCACGATTTTAGTGATCGGTCCGAGTTGCTCCTCGTCCACCGCCAAGCGATACGTTTCGTGCAGACTCGGATACCACGTCGTCTCCAAATTCGTGAGCACATGCGTGCCGTGTTTTTCGCCCAACGCGGCCATGCGTTTCGCGTCCGCTAGACTCACCGCCAGCGGTTTCTCCACTACAACATGCACCCCGCGGGGCGCACACGCTTCGACGATGGCAAGATGATCAAACGTAGTGCTGAAAACCCACACTGCTACCGGTTTTTCGGCATCAAGAAACCCCTCCAGATCCTCGGTGAATAAGCCCGGATCCAAATCATAACGCTCCTGATATTTTTGCACCACTACCGGGTCATTTTCCACGATACCGGCAATCTCCAACGCTGGCGCATAGGCCCTCCGCAGGAACCCGTTCACGTGCCCATGGACCATGCCCACAATACCAATGCGAATCGGCTCGGACCCACCGAGATTGAGCGCGGATAACAGGCCAACAAATATCAGGATACGGAAGTATTTCATGGGGTCTCTCGGTGGTGCTCGGTGTTTTAGTTTTCGGTGAACCGTGCATCGGCGGCACACAGATACCCCATCAGTAAGTCGGCGATCAGACGTTGTCCGGCATTGCCCGGATGCATGCCATCCGGCGTGAGTGACCCCGGTTTCTGTTGTGATTTGGCGTCGTAAGCTTCGAAGGCCGCGAAAACATCCACGAGGCCGACCTGCTCTTCGCGAGCAACGTCCCGAGCCGCGGCAACATACTTTCGCAACAGAGGATTAAAACCGTCGGCGGACTCAGGGTCATACGGCGGTTGCCCATACAATTCCTTCGTATTATCCGTCCAGTGCTTGGGGTTTGGGGTCATCATCACCACCCGCGCGCCTTGCGCTTTCAACGGGCGGATCATCGTCGTCAAATTCCGGCGGTAGTTGGTCAAACTCACGCGCGACTCCTGCGCAGGCGGCGTTTTCCAAACATCCACCGCCGAGTCGTTGATCCCAAACATAATCACCACCACGTCCGGGTTCGTCGCGAGCACATCGCGTTCGAATCGCTCCATCGCCATGGCCGTCGTATTGCCGCCCACGCCGCGGTTCACTACCTGGACTCGATGGCCTTCAAATTTGAGTTCCTCCGCCAGCAACTCGGCATAGACCACAATGCCCTCTCGCGGCGCGGTAACAGAATCACCGAATGCCACCATCAACGGACTCGCACTCGCGGCGACTCCAGAAAGTAAGAACAAGATCAACCGCATCTTCGTTGAGTATCGGCATCAAAGGATCTCGGTCAAAATTCAAATCCCCCCCGGCCCGCATGGGTTTGAATTGGGGCGGGTGCCGAAACTAACATAAGTTTCTCAAAATATCGTCAGTATTTAACAATAAACGCCGAGCCAATTTCACGCGACGGTCATAGCATACGGTGTAACAGAATTAGTGCCGTCCACGCAGGGACGCACCCTGCGTTTTCACGAGGGCGGTTTTAACCCCCAAGAGAAAGCGCACCCATGTATCCCAAAACCCTCCTCTCAGCTGCCGGTCTCGGATTAATAGTCCTAGCTGGACCGGCTGTGCACCGGATCAAAAATCAACCCGCGGTTTCGTGTTTCCCGAAGGCGATATCGTTCGCGGTAAAGAAACCTTCGTGGAACTCGGCTGCACCGAATGTCACCACGTTTCCGGCATAGGTGATCTTCCCCGCTACGAAATCGAAGCCAACAAAGTGATCGTCCTCGGTGGCGAGGTCCGCACCACCAAAACCTATGGTGATCTGATCACCGCCATCATCCATCCTTCCGAAAGCGTTACTGCCATCGCCGGCGGCCGCACCGATGCCGATCCCGGCATGCCCGATGTCAATGACACGATGACAGTGCAACAGATGCTCGATTTAGTGACCTTCCTCTCCCCCCAATACGTGAAACTGGAACCACTCTACGAAGAATACTATATGCCGTAGAGCCAGAAGCTCGTCCGACTAGCAACATCATCGCCTCTCCCTTTGCGCAGGGTATCCACGCAAAGGGCTGGGGCTTTTTTGGGTCGCATCATCTCGCCGCGCCCTCGAGCCACCTCGTATTTGTTGCGCTCAGGGAGGCAAACAACGGCTGGATACTAAGGAGTTATCAAATTCACTCATCATCACGGCCGCGTGGGTGCGCATTTATTGTCGGATGTATCGCGGATGTTTTGATCAGCAAGTGTTCGATTTACGTGAGAGTTTAGGCCACTTATCGGTGAAGAACTATGCGCGACGAACGCAAACGAGCAGATCTGGCTCTTGGTAAGCTGGAAATTTATTCAACGACGGCGGTCAAGAAGATCGGAATCACGGTGTTGGTGGCGGCAGCCGTGGCCCTTCTTCCGGATTGGCCGGGGCTCGCCCCTGCGGGTCAGTGGTGTCTCTTCATCTTGATTGTGGCCGCAGGGCTATGGGTCAGTGAGGCGATTCCGGCGTTCGCCGTATCCCTGTTGGTGATCGGAATGGAGATCATGATTTTGGGGCGACCAGGAGGTGTCTTTGCCGAAACCTCGAATGACTGGATGATGTTCGTCGAACCCTGGGCGAGCCCGGTCATTTGGCTGTTCTTCGGGGGGTTCGTCCTTGCCGAGGCTGCCGCAAAATCAGGGCTGGATCGGCATGTTTGCCGATTGGTGATCGCGCGGTGTGATTCCAAACCCTCGCTCGTGCTGATCGGCACGATGGGAATCACATTCGTATTCTCGATGTTCATTTCCAATACCGCCACCACGTCGATGATGATGGCGGTGATCGCACCCGTGGTGCTGGCGTTGCCGAAGTCGCAACGGTTTACCAAAGCACTCCTCATGGGGGTGCCTTTCGCAGCCAATCTCGGCGGCATGGGCACCGTGATCGGGAGCCCACCCAACGCCATCGCGGTCGGTATGCTGCAAAAAGGCGGGGCGCCGGTTTCGTTTCTCAAGTGGTCGATGGTTGGCCTGCCGCCGGCGTTGCTGCTGGTGGTCGTGGCCTACTTCTACCTCATGGTGCGTTACCCGCCCAACGATGCGAAATTGGATTTTTCCGAAGCGACTAATCCCGCGCCCCAGGAGAACCGCTCGCCGGTCTGGCAACAGCTCGTGGTATTAGGTGTTTTTGTGGTAACGATTCTGCTGTGGATGAGTGGTCCGCTGCATAAAGTGCCCACGGCGGTGGTCTCATTCGTGCCCATCATCGTATTCACTGCGACCGGTGTTTTGAGCGCATTCGATATTCGCAAACTGCCCTGGGATGTATTGCTGATGTTGACGGGTGGTCTGGCGCTGGGCGTGGGTGTATCCGAGACCGGGTTGGCCGATTGGTTGATCGGGATGGTCCCAACCGAATCGATCGGGAAACTCGCCCTCACCGCGGCCCTGGCCGGAGTATGCATGCTGCTCTCCAACTTCATGAGTAACACGGCGGCGACCAATATCATCGTGCCCGTCGCGGCGGCGATCGGCACGGGGTTTGATATGCAGATCATCATTCCCATCGCGCTTGCCGCTTCGACCGCAATGTGTTTGCCCGTCTCCACCCCTCCTAACGCGATTGCGTTCAGCCACGGGCGGATCGAATCGCGGGACTTCCTCGCCGGTGGTATTTTGATGGGAATCCTCGGCCCCGCTCTGGCGGTGCTGTGGAGCTACATCGTGCTCTGATTCGCGCCGACTATTGACCGAAATCAGCGCGGGCTTCGCCAAGATATGCGAAGGTGCGTTGCCCCATCTCTGCTAAAGTCGAAGCGCAATGAACATCAAGAGAACGATTCTCCAAATGAAGCGGATGGTCGTGGTTACGCTGATGGCGGGGCTGGGAAACGGGGCGCACGCCAACGATGGGCAGTTCTGGTCGGCGGTTATGCTCAAGCACCGCGTGAACACGGATTGGTCGGCCACGTGGCGGGCGGAACCCCGATTCACGGATAATTTCAAGGACATCGGCACAGTGTTCTTGCGGAGTTCACTCGCCCTACCCCTGAACGATTGGGCGACGGCGACCGTGAGCTACACACATCTCGATGTGCGTAAATACGACCCCTTGACTGGTCTGGGGAATTTTCGCCAACAAAACTGGGCAGGCATCGGCATCACCGGGAGATTCAATCTGACCCCACATTGGTCGTTCAAGTCGCGCAACAACCTCCACCTGCGTTGGATCGAGGGGAAAGACTCACCCAATGTGCGCACCCGGCACTACCTCGAAATGGCGTGGAAACCCGAGAACTCCCGGCGAATTCGCGGGTTCTATTCCGGCAACGAATTCTTCGTCGAACTCGCCCACAAAACGACCCCGGAAAACCGGTTCACACCCTTCGGTGCACGACTGAAAATGAACGATCGCACCAACTTGACGTTGTTCTACCTCATCCGCTCCACCAAACCCCGCGGCAAGTGGCAACACGCGCACGTCTTGGGCACCTACTTGAGTCACACCATTTAGGGCTCGGAAAAAAACAACGGGCAAAATGTCCTGTTTCTTCACCCCCACGCGTTTGATGAGTATCGGCTACCCTGGTCGACACAACTCACCTTAATAAAGTTCTCCCATGTCTTCTCAAAAATATCTTTGTATCCAACGCAGCGAATCCGGCGAATGCCCTCCGCCCTCCCCCGACCAAATGCAGGCCATGTATGCCAATTTTCAGGCGTGGATGAAGAAGTATCAGCAAAACATCGTCGATATGGGCGGTAAACTCGGCGGCGGCAGTGTAGTAAGTGCCAAGGGGAGCACCGATGGTCCTTACATCGAAGCCAAGGAGGTCATCGGCGGCTACATGATCATCACCGCCGAGAGCTTGGCCGAAGCCATCAAAATCGCCCAGGAATCCCCCGGCACCGGCATGCCCGGATCCAGCGTCGAAGTCCGCGCGATCGAGACGGAGTAGCGAACCGTTTTCCCACGAGGTCCGGATTCCACCTTGGAGTGGAACCACAAACTCAAACGGCAAATGAGCCGTGAACCTGCGATACGGTGGTTTACTTTGACTGCCGATCAGAGGATACTCGCCCACGTCCATGTGGGAACAACTTCTTCACGGATGAGTTAACCTCAGCAAAGGACACTACCATGGGTGACAGATCCCCCAAATCGAACAAGAAGCTCAAATCGCAAAAGCAGTCGAAGACCGACACGCAGAACCGCGGCAAACAAGCCCAGATCGACGCCGGTCACGCGCGCAAAGAGCAGCAGGCTAAAAAGGGGAAATAACTCCAGACCTAGGGAGAACGTCATCCTCCCCGACGTTCTCCCTTCTCCCCCACTTAAACGCGGAGGCGTTCCCGAATCGGTCGCCCGGATGGGTGTTAACTCAGGTGGACCTCATCGATGGTAGACGACCGTCTTCATCGCTCCGTTTTCTTTGCCCGATAGTTGCGGCAATAGTCCTCCGCATTCTCCACGGTTGGGTTCCGGGCGAGATCCACATCATTGAGACTGGTAGTGGCGCCCCAGGAAAAAATCCGCTCGAACAATGGCAGCCAGCGCGCATCACGAATCATCTCCATGAAATAGACTTCATGCTCCTTTTCTTTGATTCCCATTTCGTAGAGCACGTCATCGAACTCCGTAATCCCCAGGGCGTGAAAATGCCGAATCATCACAAAATATTCGCAGACGTTCCCGCTCTCCAACTTGCCCGCAAAAAAGTATGGCATGAAATGCCCAATCACGTAGCAACTCGCGCCAATCACGCGACCAATGACGTGGTATTTAAACTCATACCAGGATGACACCGGCAGACCGAATCGATCCATGATCACTTTGACTTCGCGGCGATGATTCCACTCGTCCTGCTCGATCTCATGGATGTGTTCACGCTCCGGCCCGGCGCCGACCGAGCCCGCGTGTCCGATATAAGCAAATGCCGCGGCCTTCTCCGCTGAATATGCCGTGCGCAGCGACTTAACTAGAGCGGGATGATCAAGCGTCTGGTTCATTAAAAATTCAGAACGTAGTGCGGGGAAATCCGGCCAACCATCCAAACCCGACTGCGTAGATGGCACACTCCAATCGTAAAAGGTTAAACCCCACTCGTAACATTGGTTGGGTCAGACTTGGCTTTACCCCGAGCCACGGGAGCAGGGCCAGCCGCCCGCCCCACCAAAGCGCGATCGCACCACACCACAATCGAGCCATCGTGCTCCCGGATGCCAGCTCATCGGCGAAACCGACACACAAAAGTCCAAAGACCGCGATGACGGCACCAATGGCCAGGTTCTGAGCAATCGCGAAACGCCGATGGAGTTCCGGCAGCTTGGCCAGATTTTCATCCCAATTCGGCGGGATCGGCGTGAAGACCGCGAGAATCAGCGTCACGAAATGAAAGAAGCCCGCCGTTCTTACCGCCCAGATCCATTCTTCCATATGCATGTCTCCTGAAACCTGCACCCATCGGGCACCCAAGTCACGCCTACCCGAACAATAGAGTCCCTCCTGCTGGTCAGACTCAGTTCACCTGCTTACTCGCGAGAGGGGCGCCTTGCCGTCCCTCAATCACCCGGCGACTTCGCGGCCTCTTCAGCCAGATCGATCGTGTGCTGAATCATCTCAAAGTCGCCGATGGCTCCGTGCCCCGGCAACACGCGCTCAGTCTCCGGAAAGGTGTGTTGCACGCGTCGCATCGCGTTTGCCCATTCCGAAATCGTCGCATCCGCCACATTACCCATCCCGTTACTTTCCGCAGCCCGCACGGCGCAACCGCCCGCGAGCAACTTCGTCGCCGCGAGCCACACAACCACGTTGTCCTCCGCGTGCGCGGGGCCGGGGTATGAGATCTCCATCGAACCACTCATCATCGTTTCGCCCGAATTCAACTCATAGAGATCAAACGCATCCGTTGGCTCGACCTCCGCCAGTTCCAGCGTGCGCTTCGACGCAATCACGCGCGCACCACGTTCGGCAAAAACCTCCCAGCCTCCCAAACGATCATTGTGAAAGTGAGTCACAATCAGGCGATTCACGGGCAGGCCCAATTCGCGATCAATCCAATCGAGCAACAGCAACGACGGCTCCGCGCCCCACGCCGTATCAATAACGACGAGATGGTCGCCTTCCCGCACAATCAAACCATTGGACGATACCCGTCCCCACTCCCCCGCATCCTGCCACGACTTGTGCAACCACACTCCGTGGGCAAGTGGCGTCACCTCCACCTCCACAGCTGTCTCCGACACTGGGGCTGCAACACCAACCAATCCCCAATTTACCAATATGGTCCACACCCTCCAATTCATCATCACCCCATCACCTCGCGTCGGTTCCGCGCAATCAATCTATAAACACAACTCTCTAAGGCATTTCTCCACCTCCTCCTTTAGCGCCCCAGAATCAATAAATCTTTTTTGTGAAAGATCATGTGCAGAACGCTCGTTTCATCAGTGAACCCACAATCAATTATGATCATACTAAAAAAATACCTCCAAATTATTCTGATAGTGCTCTTCGCCAACGTGACCGCTTCTGGCCAAGAGCCCGCCGCCGCCCCTCAGGAATCTAAATCACCCATTTCCGAGGGTTTGGGCTATCGCTTCTTCTCCCCATCCGCCCGAGTATATTTCGACACTGGGACCGATGATCCCGGCGAAATTGATATATTTAATGATGGAGCGGCATCAGTTAACATATCGCTCTTGGAGCTTGTGTATCGAGTGGAAACCCATGGTCGACTTCAGTTTCAGAACGGTGAAAACAAGCTGTATTTCGGTCCTGCCATTGGCGTCGGATTAACTTCTCCTGCCTCGGATAGTCAGAACGGAGCAACCGACGCAGGAAGTTCACCGGTAGTCATGGTAAGCGCGGGTGTATTTGCCGAGATTCAAGTAAACCAATCTTCCGATAGCGTAATCATTTTAGAAACAGGCTACGCAATCGGATATTCCGCATCCGAAACTGCTACCGATAACAATGATGGAGCTCTCTACGTCGGCTTGGGTTTCGATTTCTAGCCAGCTGACGAATGTAAATTTCCAGAAATAGAGGCAGTTTATCCTGCCTCTATTTTTGCCCTACGAGGCATAATCCTGTTCCCATTCCACGACCCTGCTGAACCCTCGACTCCTGTTCCGTTCGGCGAAAGCATTCTGCTATGCCACCATCAACTCCCGGCTATTCCGGCACGCCGCTTTTTCGAAAACTTGGCATCGATGAGGGCACGGTGGTGGTCTCCAAAAACGCCCCTACCGAATACCGCACTTGGCTCGAGCCGCTGCCGGCAGACGTTGTATTCTCCAACCGCTTATCCAGGAAGACCGACATCGTTCATCTCTTCACCACGGATCGCGCCGAGCTCATCCGCGAACTCAGGAAACTGCGAACCCGCATTCGGCCCAACGCCGCCGTATGGGTATCGTGGCCTAAGAAGGCCTCCAAAGTCCCGACAACGGTTACCGAAGACACCATCAGGCATACCGCCTTGCCGCTTGGATTCGTTGATATCAAAGTCTGCGCGGTGAGCGACATTTGGTCCGCCCTCAAACTCGTCATCCGCCGAGAACTGCGGTGAGACCGCTCGATGACCGCCAAACCCTCGATTTTGAACCGACCGGCCAGCCATGGTTTAACAATTCGAGTTCAATCCAATCTTCGTATACGAACATTGGATTGAGCTCGTGGCCGCATGGATGTAGCTAAGATAGCTCGCCTCGATATGAAACGCATCCCCATGGAAATTAAAGTGTTGATCGCCATCTTTTTGGCCGGAGTGATTTCTGTGCTGTGGTATGTCTATGACACCAAGGCCAAGCGACGCGCCGAGGCTGCCGCTCCCACACCGATCTCCCAACCGATTGATCCCTGAGAACCTCCGTGCCCGTTCGCTACTCAACCACTGAAGTCGAACTTCACGGCGCCGGCGATAACCTTGAGTTTGGCGTCAAAGGGCTTTCCGGCCTTGGAAGTGAAACCGGGCAGGATCTCAGTTTGGCCTTCGGTCAGTAGAAGCTTCGCGATGTCGGGCGTGATCTCCTTTTTCGCAATGGTCTTCCACACCACGAACGAACAACCGTTCTTCCAGTTGGAACAGCCGTAAGCTTTTTTACCGACCACCACATCGCCGGCGCACACCGGGCACGGTCCTAGCGAGGCGGCATTCTCCGCGCCTTTCTCAACGGCCGCATCGGTGAAGGCCGGTTTTCCTTTTTTGTCAAAACTCAGATGGGCAAAATGCGCGACGCCGTCGACCTTGATACCGTGCGGTGTCAGGCTCTGTTTGTGGATGAGAATTTCCCGCGCGAAAACCGGCGTTATTGTGAGCCCCCAGAGCTCGCCAGGGAGGACGAATTTGCAGCCTGTCTTCCACTTCGAACAGCCATAACCCGTGCGGCCACGGATCACCGGTGCGTGACAACACGGACACGGTCCCAGATTGGTAAGGTCGATCGTGGTCTCGGATTTATTGGCGAGGATTTCACGGGTGTAGTCCGCCACTTCGGCCATGAATTTTTGGGGCTCATATTCGCCGCGCTCCATTTGCTTGAGCCGAAACTCCCAGTCGCCGGTGAGCTCGGGTGACTTGAGTCGGTCATCTTGCACGAGGCCAATCAATGCCCGACCGGAATCGGTGCTGATGAGCGTCTTGCGGCGGCGCTCGACGTAGTTGCGCGTGATGAGCACTTCGATGATCGAGGCGCGCGTCGCGGGAGTGCCAACACCCTTTTCCTTGAGCGCTTCCTTGAGGGCTTCGTCGGTCACAATTTTGCCAGCGGTCTCCATGAGCGAGAGCAGACTGGCTTCGTTGAAGCGTTTGGGCGCGGAGGTCTTGCCGGTGATGAGTGACGGCTCGTGCGGATTGCTTTCTCCTTCGGCAAAATCGGGCAGCACCTGTTTCGCATCATCGTCATCGACCGTATCGCCCGACTTGCTCTTTTTGCCTTTGGCGGGAGTCGCCTTTTCATCCTCCTCGGCTTGCGGTTCGTTGGCGTAGAGAGCCTCCCAACCGGGATCTTCGATGACCGTGCCACGGGCACGAAACGGTTCCGCCACCGCCTCCGCATCGACCGTCGTTACGGCGCGAATTGCCGACGGATAAAACACCGCGACCAAGCGCGTCACGACCGCGTCGTAGAGCTTGCCTTCGTCACCCGAGAGACGATCACCCACTATCGTCGTGGGGATGATCGCGTGGTGATCGGCGACCTTCTTGTCGTTGATGATGCGCTTGGTGAATTTGAGCGCGGTGAGATCAAGGGGTCCAATCTCGGCGGGTTTTACCACCCGTAATTTTTCCAGGAGCGGCGCAAGCGTCGGCTGCATGTCGGCCGTGAGGTAGCAGCTGTCGGTTCGCGGATACGTGAGGTGCTTCGACTCGTAGAGGCTTTGCGCGAGTTTGAGCGTTTGGTCGGCCGTGAAACCGTGGCGTTTGTTCATGTCGCGCTGCAGACTGGTGAGGTCGTAAAGCAACGGTGGATGTGCGAGGGCCTTTTTCTTAGCGACACCTGTGACCACCAGCGGCTGGTCAGCGACTTTTTCGATGATCGCTTGGGCCTCGGGTTGGGCGGTGAACTTACCACCCGTGTGTTTAAACTTCGCTTCGCGGCACAAGGTATGGACTTCAAAAAATTCCTCCGGCTCGAAGTGCTCCACTTCCAAGTCGCGGTTGACGATCATGGCCAGAATCGGCGTCTGCACGCGACCGAGACTGAGGAGGAGTTGGCGGCGACCGTATTCGACGGTGAAGAACCGGGTAGCGTTCATGCCCACGATCCAATCGGCCTCACTGCGACACCGCGCGGCGTGGTAAAGCGGCTCATAGTCCGATGCGGGCTTAAGTTCGGCGAACCCCTTGGCAATCGCATCATCGGTGAGCGAGCTGATCCAGAGACGTTTCACTGGTTTAGCCTCACAGCCGGTCCAGTTCAGGATGTAACGAAAAATAAGCTCACCCTCGCGCCCGGCATCCGTCGCGCAGATAATTTCCTCGGCGGCTTCGAAAAACGATTTGATGGTCGCCAACTGCTCGGACGCGGAACCATCGGACCGCGGCCGCAATTGAAACGGATCGGGAATCATCGGCAACGCCGACAGCCGCCACGGTTTCCAATCGAGCGTATAGTCCTCGGGCTCCTGCAACTCGATGAGGTGCCCAAACGCCCACGTAACCGTCCAGCCATTGCCCTCAAGAAACCCTTTACCCCGCGTAGTGGCCCCAAGATGCTTCGCGATATCGCGCGCCACAGAAGGTTTCTCAGCAATGACAACCTTCATTCGATCCTAGTAAACGGGGTCATGTCGTTAATTCTTAATTTTTTTCGCTCATGATGCAAATAAACACGAGCAGACGCCGGTTTCCCCATACACAGCTCCTCGGCCAACCAAACCACTGAAACCCCTAATTCGAGCTGAAGTCGTGCTGCGATCCCTACCTTCCATGCCGCTGCTTTACGGGCCCGGACCAGATCCTTCCGAGATCGATGTGCCTCCGCCAACAACTCTTCCAAACGTAACACCCACCGTATCCTCATCGCCTCCTTCGGTTCCACATATTCTGCCGTCGGTTTAAGCGCTTCATCCGTGAGGCGCTCCTGAATCAACTTAGTTTTCCAATCAACCGATCCCACCGCCCAGCCTTCAAACAATTCCGTTCGCTCCTCCTCCCGTATATCATCCGACCCAAACCGCTCCCGCATAATTTTAGCATACTCTTTCCATCCCGATTCAGTATCCGCCAAGCCCATCGTTGCTAGCCATGGATTCGGATCTAACCCTCTGAATTGCTGACTCTTCTCGAAACTAGCCCAACTGCTCCATCGAAAACTCGAAGCCTGATCTATTGCTATGATTCCCGCCCGAACTGGGTTCAAATGGATGTAATTGGCCACCCTCGCCAATACCTCTTCGTTCTCCAGCAAGATGGCTCGATATCGCCCTTGAAACAAATGCCCTTGTTCACTCCTAAATCGATTGAACCGCACTGCGAACGTGACTTGAAGCCGCTGCATCCCCGCAGCCAAATTCGGCTCCGGCGTCTGCACCGCTAAATGGAAGTGGTTTCGCATCACGGCATACGCACCCAATTTCCAACCAAACATCTCCACCGTCTCCTTCAGCGCCGTCACAAAAGTCTGTGCTGCCCCCGGTGAACCGAATACATCGGACCTATAATTGCCCCGATTTATCACGTGATAAATCGCCCCGGGGTATTCAATTCGCGGTCGGCGGGCCATTTCCCAAAAATCCAGCCCATTCTTCATATTCGACGCAATTTAATTAAGTATTAACGACATGACCCTATTTACGAGGTCTTTAAAATCGCATTACCTGCCTTCGAATATCTCACTCCTTCATGCCCCGCCCAATTTCTGTCTTGTTCGGCTTAGTTTTGATGCTTGGCTTCAGCGGCACCGCCCAAGAACCCGAGCCCATCAACTACTGGGCGATCGAGAGCGCCGCCGAACGCGCCCAGCTGCCGCTGTATAAAACCATCCCCGCGGCCCTGCCCCACGAGCTTACGCCTGCAAACGAGCTGCCACCGCGCACGGACTATCGCGACTGGTATCGCTCGCATGGTGATCACGCCGGAAGCCGCTACTCCGGCCTCACCCAGATCAATCGATCCAACGTCAAAAACCTCAAACCGGCCTGGACCTACCGTAGCCAAGACCTCCCTGAAAAACCGGCCGCCACCCAAACCAATCCCATCATTGTCGATGGCGTGATGTATCTTCCCACCGTCGGCCATCACGTCGTGGCCGTCGATGCGACCAACGGCGAAGAACGTTGGCGCTTTGATCCGGGAGAACCTCCTTCCCAGCGCGGCATTTTTTACTGGCGCAATCCGCCTGCCGGAGACGGCGACCGCATCGTCTTCACCAGCGGCCTCAGACTCATCGCGCTCCTAGCCGACACCGGTGAACTCGACCCCACTTTCGGTGAAGCCGGGATCATCCCGATCGCCGACTCGTGCAAAGTGCCCGTCGTCGTCTTCGGCAACACCGTCGTCATCGCCGGAGCCAAGCGCCACGTCTACGGCTACGACGCGACCACCGGAGCCCAACGCTGGGTGTTCCATACCGTGCCCGAAGCGGGCGAATTCGGATCCGAGACGTGGCCCGATCCTGAGCCCGGCGCCAGTGCCAACGCGTGGTCCGGCATCACGCTCGATGAAGCTCGCGGCATCGTCTACGTCCCCACCGCTTCGCCCAAACCCAATTTCATGGGCGACCTGAATCAGGGCCAAAACCTGTTCGCCAATTGCATCATCGCCATCGACGTGAAAACCGGCGAACGCCTCTGGCATTTTCAGGAACTGCGCCACGACATTTGGGACAAAGACGTCTCCGCGCCACCCGTGCTCACCACCATCACGCGCGCCGGTCAACGCATCGACGTCGTCGCCCAGGTTACGAAGTCAGGCAATACCCTCCTCCTCGATCGCGTATCCGGAAAACCCATCTTCCCCTTCCGCCTCCGCCGCGCGCCCACCACCACGATCCCCGGCATGAAGACGTGGCCCTACCAGCCCGATGTCGAACTTCCTGAACCCTTCGGCACGCAGGAATACACGTTGGACGACGTCACAAACATCTCGCCCGAAAGCCGCCAATACATCCTCGATATGTTCGAGCGCGATCGCGCCACGATGGGTTGGATGCTGCCCACCGCTCTGAACCGCCCCAACTTCATTCCCAACATCAATGGCGGAGCGGAATGGACGGGCGCCGCCACCGATCCGACCAACGGCATGCTCTACCTCAATTCCAACGAATATTCTTGGTATATCACCCTGACCCAACGGAAAGAGGACTTTGTCGACGAAACCAAACTCGACCCGACGCCCGGGCGCAAAATCTATGAGGTCACCTGTATCGTCTGCCATGGCCCCAACCGTGAAGGCACGGGCGAATATCCCGCTCTGATCAACCTCAACCGGCGCGCCACCGATCAAGACGTCATCGACATCCTACAAAACGGCAAAAACGTCATGCCGCCCGCCCCCCACATTCAGGGCCAGGACCTGAGCGACCTGGTCGACTACCTGATGGATCGCGATCGCCCCGTCACGAAACAAGCCAAGACCGATCAAGCCGATCGCCCCTACTACAAATTTCACGGCTTCAAACGCCTCCTCGATCAAGACGGCTACCACGGTAACAAACCACCTTGGGGCCTGCTCAACGCCATCGATCTGAACACCGGTAAAATCAAATGGCAGGTGCCCTTGGGGGAATACCCCGAGCTCACGAAAAGAGGTATCCCGATCACCGGCACCCGAAACTTTGGCGGCGCCTCTGTGACCGCCGGTGGGGTCATCTTTGTTTCCGGCACCCGCGACAGAAAGATCCGCGCCTTCGACGTCGATGACGGCACCCAACTCTGGGAATACACCCTGCCCTTCGTCGGCTCCGCGCCGCCCAGTATCTACGAAGCCGACGGCAAACAATACATCGTCATTCCCTCCACCGGAGGCCGCTTCTTCCCCGAACAACCCAAAGGTGACGCCTACGTCGCCTTCGCCTTGGAGTAGGCTCAGTTCTCACAGATAACTTCGAGTCGCCTTCTCGAGCTTTCATCCTAGTTGGGTCTTTATCCTTTTGCGTTCGATCCCATTCAGGCCTCCGCTGAGCTCCTATGGTAGATACCACCGATCAAAATAGCCCAGCTCCCAAGATGTGTGGTTGTGGCAAAACGCAAAGCTCAGAAGGCCACTGCGATGGCTCCCACGCGAAGCCCGACCGCAAGAAGTGTGGTTGCGGCAAGACCCAAGACCCACAGGGCTACTGTGACGGTTCGCACGCCAAGTAATCCGTCCCGCTGACCGCGGGTAATCCCGCCTCCTCATTTCCCAAGGCGCACCACCTCCGGCGCGCTTTCATTTTGAGGAAAATGGACGCTCACGCCCACACGAGCTGCCCGAGATCTTCTCCGATCCGTCTTGTGGGATTCTGCGGATATTCGCGCATTCTGCGGTTATAGAAGCAGGCTGATGGCGACGCCGGAGGCGCGTGAACTTCGTTTCCTCCGTTCCCTTCTGTTAAATAACCTGCCTCACGGTGAGCCTCAGATCTTCCCGGCAACTTCGAGATCCGCCTTCAGCTTCTTCTGGTAGGCGGCCTGGGCTTCCTTATTTTCCCGGGCACGATCAGAAAGATAGACGAGTCCCATGGCTTTCCGGTCACGCGTCTCGGAGGTGTTTCCATCCGCCCAATGCACCGTCTTCGCTTCGTGCACGAGTAAGTCTCCGGGCTTCGCGCGCATCACCACTTCGTTGGCTTTATCGTCCTCGTTGGGGAAGTCGGTCAGGCCCTGGGAAAATCCGAGCGTATCGGTGCGCCCGTGCGGACGAAATCCTTTGAGATGTGAACCGGTCGAGTAACGGACGCAGCCGTTCTCCTCGTCGACCTCCTCCAGCGCGAGCCACATGGTGAGACCTTCACAGGGTTCAATCATCCAGTAGTGACCATCCTGATGCGGCGGCGTAGGTGCGCCAATTTTGGCGGGCTTATTGAAAAACTGCATGTTGCGTGATGCGGTTTTGCGGCCGATCAACAACTCCGCCAGGCGCGTGAAATCACTGTCACTCATCATGCGATCAAAAAAGGCGTCGTGCCGGTTCAACCGGATGAGTTGCCGGATGGCGTTCGAACGATCCTTCGACTCGTAGTATACATCCGAGTTCGGCAAACCGGGCACGATTTCAGCGATAAAACGATCCAAGTTTTCGAGCAGTTCTTTGAGGCTCTCCGCATCCAGAAATCCAGGGAGGCGGACATAGCCGTCACGATCATAATTGGCTTTGATTTGGGCAGCCTCGTTTTCGTCGAAAATCATAGTGGGTAGGGGTCAGGCGGTTGGGGTAGAGTCCAGCTATGGCAGGGGTCGCTGATTCAGAAACAGTAAGAATCACTCCCTCGCGGATTACAAAACGTTTTAGACTGCAGTGTTATGTTTTTCCGAGACCCCTATCAGCTTCACCGATGGGGGTATCATATCTTGCGATGACCGGTTGGGCGGCGAACCGTGCTAACCTCTCGGCGTTATGAAATTGATCACACCTTTCCAATTCTTGTCTGCGCTCAAGTATCCCCGCGTTTTCACGCCCCAGGAGCCTTGCCTGCCTTGTTTGGCCAAGGAACTGGAAACCCCACCCTCGGCTTCGGATATCAATACGCGCATCCGTCGTCACAATC
>JABIRI010000087.1 GCA_018667915.1 Opitutaceae bacterium
CCGACCTTGGGTCATACGATCCAATATGCTTTTGGTTAAAAGGTATTTTGAATTTCGTGTCACGGCACCTTAAAACCTACAGTCTGGATTGCCCGCCCAACCTCCCTCTCCCCCCTATGCCCTTACTCCGTTTCCTTCTCTTTTGTGTAATTTCGCTCAGCGCTGCCGCTGCAACTGATATGCGTCGTCCCAATATTCTCTGGATCTTCGCCGAAGATCTTTCGCCCTACATGGGTTGCTACGGCGATCCGATCAACGCCGAGTACACCCCTACGATTGATAATTTCGCCGCGCAGGGCGTGCTCTTTACCCGGGCCTTTTCGACCGCCCCGGTGTGTTCGGCCAGCCGCTCGGCAATCATCACCGGGGTAATGCAAACCAGCAACGGCACGCACCAGCACCGCTCCAGTCGCACTACCGACGGCGTCATCGTTCCCGAAGAACTGCGCATTCATTTGCCCGACGGCATGAAGACGTTGCCCGAGATGATGCGTGCCGCCGGTTACTTCACTTTTAACAGTGGTAAGGACGACTACAACTTCCACTACGATCGCGGAGACCTCTATTCCGTCGGCAATGAAGACACCTATAAACCGGGCATGAACGGCTGGCAGGGCAACCACGCCAAACACAATCTCTCCATCACGGAAGACACCTGGAATTCCCGGCCCGACAAGTCGCAGCCGTGGTTCGGTCAGATCGAAATCAAAGGCGGCAAGGCCAACAGCCGTTGGGTGCGCCCCGGACAAGAACTCGCCGATGAAGAGGTTCCCCTTCCGCCTTATTTCCCCGATACTGAAGCCCACCGTAAAGCGTGGACCCAACACTACAACGCCGTGCGGGGTTCGGACGCGCGCGTTGAGACGATCATGAATCAGCTCAAGTCCGACGGGGAGTTAGAAAACACCATCGTATTTTTCTTCTCCGATCACGGCAACAATCAGTCCCTGCGGCACAAACAGTTTTGCTACGAAGGCGGCGTGCACATTCCTCTCATGGTGAAAGGAAACCATCCGGCCATCGGTAGTGGCATCGTCCGCGACGAGCTCGTTTCCGCGCTCGACATCACCGCGACCACGCTGGCGCTCGGCGACGCGGAAATGCCCGACCATCTGGACGGCTACGATCTGTTCTCCGATACGTATCCCGAACGTTCCTACATGATCTCCGCGCGGGACCGTTGCGATTACACCATCGATCAAATCCGGACCGTGCGCACGGATCGCTACCGTTATATCCGCAATGGTTATCCCGATCGGGCGATGTTGCAGGCTCAATACCGCGACAACCATCCCACCGTGGCGGATCTGAAACGCCTCTACGATGCCGGCGAACTCTCTCCTTACCTCGCTGAACATTGGTTTGGTGAACGTCCGCGGGAGGAGTTCTACGACCTCACTACGGACCCTCACCAAATCCACAACCTCGCCGCAGACCCCGCCTTCGAAACCGAAGTCGTGCGTCACCGCGCAATTTTGGACACGTGGATTCAAGAAACGGGCGATCAGGGGCAAACCCAAGAAGCAGCGGTGCAGCTCAAGGCGACCTACGATCTGTGGATCGAACGCGAGATCTTCTCCGAAGCTAAGGTGAACCCCGAGTATGACCAGTTCCGGTAACTCCTTTCCCACTCATTACTGACACCATGAAGTCGATTCGATTTATCGCTCTAGGCCTCTCCCTCATCGGGAGCACAGCCGCGACCGGATCGGCTGCGGCCGACCGCCCCAATATCGTCCTCATCATGGCCGATGATCTCGGCTACGGGGACACCGGTTTCAATGGCAATGAAATCATCCAGACGCCCCATCTCGACGCCCTCGCGGAACGCGGTGTAACCCTCACACACTTCTACGCGGGCAACTCCGTGTGCTCCCCCACCCGTGGCACCGTGCTCACGGGTCGGCACCACGATCGTTTCGGAGTGTTTACCGCCAACGCCGGTCACCTCCCAGCCCAAGAGATTACGCTGCCCCACATGTTGAAATCACTCGGTTACACCACCGGGCATTTCGGCAAATGGCATCTCGGCACCCTCAGTCGCACGATGTCGTCCAAAGGGCAAAAACGTCGCCCGGACCTCAACTACTCTCCCCCTTGGGAACGCGGCTACGATCGCTCCTTCGTCACCGAATCCGCCGTAACGACGTGGAATCCCGGCATCGGTCCCCGCGCGGTAAATAACCCGTTCTTCGATGACGGCGTTCCCCTCGATGGCAATGATCCAAGCTTACTCGGCGGCGCCGCCCGCGTGGTCGTCGATCGCGCGGTTCCGTTTATTGAAAAAGCTAGCGCCGCAAAGGACCCATTTCTGGCGGTGGTTTGGTTTCATGCCCCACACGAAAACATCGAGGCCGGTCCGGAGTATCTGGCGCGTTATGAAGGTCACGGTGAAGCCGCCCACTTCTACGGGTGCATCACCGAAATGGACGATCAGGTAGGCCGTCTGGTTAAAACACTGAACGACGCCGGCGTCGCCAAGGATACCCTGATCTTCTTCTGTTCTGACAATGGCCCTGAAGGCCAAGCGATCGGTGGACGTCGCGTCGGCACGACCGACGGACTCCGTGGTCGCAAGCGCGCGCTTTACGACGGTGGCGTGCGCGTTCCGGCCTTCGCCGTTTGGCCCGGGCAAATCCCCGCAGGCACAAAATCTGAAACTCCCCTTTCGACCTTAGACTACTTCTCCACCATCGGCACCTACCTCGACTATCGCATGCCGGATGCTCGTCCCATTGATGGAGAGAATATTTTGCCGATCCTTCAGGGCCGGCGCGATGCTCGAACCCGCTCGATTCCGTTCCGATACGGGGACGGAACGTCTTCGCTGGTGAAGGATAATTTCAAATTACTCCTGCCTGCCGGCGAGCTCTACGACTTATCGCAAGACCGCGACGAAAGTGAAGACCTCGCAACTGCCCACCCCCAACTCGCAGCCAGCATGCACGAAGAATTGGTGCAGTTTTTCAAGAGCGCCCAACTGAGCCATGCCGGACACGACTATCCCGCGTCGACTTACGAACCCACCAACGCGTGGCGCCCTCATAAAATCGAAGAGCCGGCCGATAAGATCGATCCATGAAAACACCACTTCCGGTTTTGCTCACGGGATTGGGGATAATCATATCCTCTGTTTCGTCGGCTACTCCGGATCTGATGACTTCATTCCGAGACCACGTTGAACCCATATTGGATGAGTTCTGCTACGACTGCCATGGACTCGGCACCAACGAAGGCGGCGTAACGCTCGACGAATTCACGGCCGAAACCATCGGGGATACCGAACTCTGGCTTCGCGTGCTGCGCAATACGCGCAGCCACATCATGCCACCGCGCGAGGAGGCACTGCCCTCCGACGAAGATCGCCTGAACTTGCTCGCTTGGATCAAGGCCGGGCCGTTCGGCATCGATCCCACCAATCCCGACCCCGGTCAACTCACCGTCCAACGGCTGAACCGGATCGAATACCAGAATACCATTTTTGATTTAACCGGGGTGCACTTCGACACCCGGGACGCTTTTCCACCGGACAACACCGGCGAAGGTTTTGATAACATTGGTGAGATTCTCACGCTCTCGCCGATGCTGTTGGAGAAATACTTCGACGCTGCTATCAATATCATTGGCCAAGCCGTGCCGACCGAACCCTGGGTCCTGCCGGAAGCTCAGTATGACGGTCGAAAACTTGTCCGGTTGTTTTCCCCATCCACGCTCGAAGAAGATCGGTCTGATGAGCACCTCCAACTTTCGTTCTACGATCGTTCGACTCGCAGCGCTCGGATTCCAATCAGACAGCCTGGTAAGTATCAGGTTTCGTTCAAAATTACGCCGAAGAGTTTCGCCAGTTTTAGCGGGTTCGATCGCAGCATATGTCGGTTCATTCTCCGTATCGACGATGAGGTAAAAATCGACCAAGAATTCGAGAACTACTCGGGGCGCATGTTCGAATATACATTCGACTACGATTGGCCTGTCGGCACCCCCTACATCTCTTTTGAAGTGGAACCTATCGCGGTAGATCCGAAGAAAATCAAGCGCCTGAAGATGCGTATCGAAGACCTCACGATCCGGGGGCCATTTGATCGCAGTCACTGGGTGCGACCTAAAAATTACCAAAAATTTTTCCCCGGTGATGTCCCCGAAAGCGGACCTGAACTACAAGCCTATCGGCGAGACCTGCTGGGAGATTTCGCTTCACGCGCGTTTCGCCGACCTGTCGACGCGTTGACCCTGGATCGTTTGGTCGCCATGGCCGAATCAGTCGCAGCCCAAGATGGTTTCAATTTCGAAACCGGCATCGCTCAAGCGATGACCGCCGTGCTCGCTTCGCCACGCTTCCTGTTCCGCGAGGAAGCGGTGATATCCACCGCTGGCCTCGCGAGTCACCATCCAGAAATTGACGATTTCTCCTTAGCTTCGCGTCTGTCCTATTTTCTCTGGTCCACCATGCCGGATGCGGAACTCATGGCGTTAGCGGAAGACAACCAACTTCGCGCCAATCTGGATCAACAGATCACCCGCATGATGCAGGACCGTCGGTCCGACAACTTCATGAAGAACTTTGCCGGACAGTGGTTACACGCTCGAGACATTGAATCGGTCAACGTCAGCTCATTGGAAATCTGGCTTCGGGATAATCCCGATCCCACCCTTTTCGCCGCGCAAAAAATCTATTCAGAGGTCCGCGAGATCGCTGAAAATCAACGCACTCCGGAACAGCAGGCCGAGTATGACCGCACCCGCGCCATTGTCCGGGCGGCTTATGGCATCAAACGGCCGCAGCTGAAACGCCCGGAGACCACGCCGATGCGGCAGGAAACCGAACTGTTCTTCGAACACGTCATCCGCGAAGACCGTCCCCTCGCCGAGCTGATCGATAGCAACTACACCTTCCTCAACGAACACCTCGCCAAGCACTATGGCATTCCCGGCGTGAAAGGGAAACAGATGCGCCGGGTCGAGCTTCCCGACGGTAGTCCCCGTGGCGGCGTCCTCACGCAAGGCACCCTACTCGCCTACACCTCGAACCCCACGCGAACTTCGCCCGTCAAACGGGGCGTCTTCATTCTGGAAAACATTCTCGGCACCCCGCCCGCAGCACCGCCTCCCAACATCCCTTCACTCGAAGACATATCCAATCCCGATGATCTCAACGCTCTTAGCCTGCGCGACACGTTGGCGCTGCACCGTGAAGACCCGCTTTGCTCATCCTGCCACGAACGCATGGACCCGCTCGGGCTTGCGCTGGAAAACTTCAACGCCATGGGAATCTGGCGCGAATCTGAGCTCAGCCAGCCCATCGACATGGCGGGTCAACTAGTGACCGGTGAGACCTTTGACTCGATCCAGGAATTCAAGCAGGTTCTCGCCACCGAACGCCTCAACGACTTTTATTACTGTTTCAGTGAAAAACTACTCACCTACGCCCTCGGTCGCGGTTTGGAATACTACGATGTCGAGACCGTCGACCAACTCGTCGAAGCC
>JABIRI010000086.1 GCA_018667915.1 Opitutaceae bacterium
CGACGGGTAGATCGGTGTGTGATTTGATGGCTTGAATCGCTTCCGGGATGTTGGTCGCCAACGCGTCGCGTTCTCCCGTCACGCCTTCGCGAGATACATAATAAACAAACCCCGTGGTCGCCGCTCCGATCTTGGCTAATCGCTCTTCGGGTGTAGTGGGAGCCACGATAAAGACCGTTTTGAGACCATGCTTGGTGCACGCCTGGGCGAGCTCCCCCGCTTCTTCGGGCGGCAAGTCGAGCGTCAGCAGTCCGTCCAATCCCGCTGCTTTCGCTCGCTCCGCGTAGGCATCCACGCCATGGGAGAACACCAAATTGTAGTAGGTGTAAAAAATGATGGGAGTCTCGGGGAATTCGCCGCGCAACGTGCGCACCAAATCCAATACACGTTCCGCAGTCATCCCACTTTCGAGGGCACGCTGAGCAGCGAGTTGATTCGTCAACCCATCGGCCAACGGATCTGAAAACGGCACTCCCAGTTCCAAGACATCGACGCCATTGCGCAAAAGCGCCCGGCAGGCTTCCAACGATGCCTCAAAATCCGGGTCACCCGCGCATAAATATGCGACAAAGGCGGCGCGGTTCTCCTGTTGGGCTCGGGCAAATGCTTGTGAAATTCGGTCCATTAGCTCGTCCATCGGCACAAAACTCGGGCGCGGGTGCAAATCATTCCGCGTAAGTATTTTCCCTCTGAGAGGGATCGTAATCGCTCTGCCCGTTCCGGCTGAACGATCACGGCCTGTGAAGTTTTTTAATGAGAGCCCGGGAAGTGCTTTTCGAAGAACACTTTGGCGCGGGCCACAAACTCCGTCGGATCGTTTTGGAAGTCCGGACTGTCGGTTTCGATCGCCATGACACCCGACCAATCAGATTCGCGAATGGATTCGAAGAGCTGCAGGTAGTTGCTATTGCCCAAACCGATATGAGTGTCGAGGGGGCGGCCTTTGGCATCTTCGCCGTCGAGGCGCTTATCCTTCATGTGCATATCGAAGACACGGTCTCCGTAGTTGATGAATACCTCGTTTGCATCGAAGCCCGCCGCGGTCACCCAGCCAATATCCATGCAGACACCGATGCGCTCGTCGCGCTCAGCAAGCACGTGCTTCACCGTGGCCGGGTTACCGTAGACGGTTCCCGTGCCGTGATTGTGGACGGCCAGTTTGATGTCATACTCCTGCACCAGTTCTTCCAGCATATCCCACTGCGCCTGATCCTTGGGCTCGATCACGATGACCTTCATGCCAAAGAGCTTCGCGCACTCGAAAAGCTGACGGTTCTTCTCTTTATCCATCGAAGTGCCACTGACCCCGATCGAGTAAGCGGTGACGCCGTGTTTTTTGAGGTAAGCCAGCTTCTTGAGGTTTTCTTCCCGAGGTGCAGCCGGATTGATGTGGCCCTTAAAAAGCTCGAGCTGCGTGACGCCTTGTTTGGCGGCAAATTGAACCACTTCCTCAAAGGACATGTGTCGGCAGGTCCAAGTCTGGAGGCCGAGTTGAGGATGAGCCCATGCCGAAGTGACGAACAGAAGAGCTGCGATAAAAGCAAAGAATCGTGAGGAGATTTTCATAGGGAGACCGCCGAGACTCATCAATATCCTCGAAATTTCCAGCTCTAAGCTGAAAATTCATCTCGTCCTAAGCTCATTCACTCATTCCGAAACAGCGCCCGGATTTCCCCTCAAAAACCCATCCTCCTCCCCACCATGCGTTTTACCCCTCCGCTCTTCCTTCGCGTTTCCTTATTAATGCTGGCGACACATTCGTTTGCCGCAGCCCAATCCGACAAAATGGAACGGATTCCGGATATCCCTTATGCTGATACCGACAATCCTCGGCAGATGTTGGACGTATTTCTGCCGACGAACCGCACCAGTGAGTTATTACCCGTCGTCGTATATATCCACGGCGGAGGCTGGCGAAATGGTTCCAAAGACCGCGGAAATCGAAGTTTGGCACCCTTGGTTTCCACCGGAAATTACATCGGGATATCGGTGGGCTATCGCCTGACCAACGAAGCTCAATGGCCCAGCCAAATCCACGACTGCAAGGCCGCCATTCGCTGGATTCGCGCCCATGCCAAAACCTACGGCATGGACCCCGACCGGATTGGTATTTTTGGCACGTCCGCTGGAGGACATTTGGTATCCATGCTCGGCACCAGTGGAGATGTTCCCGCGATGGAAGGTGACCTGGGACCGCATACGGGGGAATCCAGTCGCGTAACGTGCGTGGCCGACCTATTCGGCCCCACCAACTTCCTACTGATGAATAGCACCGCCGCTCCCGGAGCAAAACTTGATCACGATGCGGCAAAATCCCCCGAATCGCTCTTGATCGGCGGCGCCATCCAAGAGCATCCCCAGAAGGTCGCCACCGCGAATCCCATCACCTACGTCACTCCGGACGATCCTCCGTTTCTCATCATTCACGGCACCCTCGATCCTCTCGTGTCTTACAACCAATCGGAGATTTTTCAAACCGCCCTCAACGATGCCAAAGTCGACAATACGCTGATCACCGTCACCGACGGCGGACACGGTAAGGGATTTCCGCCAGCAACCGCCGAGGCGATGGCCCGGTTTTTCGACCATCACTTGCGCAACATCCCGTCAAAATGGTCTGATCACGCCGTTGCGGCGACACCTTGGCGCTGAGCGCGATGCTACCGAAGCAGCCCTAAAGTTCACCCGCGAGTCCAAGCTCCGCGAGCGTGGCGGCTCCGAAGTTACCGATCGATTCGCCCAGTTCAGCCGGAACGATCTGACAGGCAGCGTTGGTTTCAGCCATCGCCTCATGTCGCAGCGTTTCTTCGAGCAGCGGACGAATCATCGACTCGGCCCGAACGAAAATTGATCCGAGCACAATTCGATCGGGGCTCAGCACATCGAGGAGTGTAGCCAACCCTTGACCCAATTTCACGGTCGACTCTTCAACGACCGCCAGCGCAACGGCGTCCCCTTCCCCGGCGGCGGAAAATACATCTTTAGCGGTCGGATTTTCCGGCAACGTTGTCTCCTGATTATGCGCGCGAGCGGCCGCCGCGAGTTGGGCAATTCCAGCCCCGGACGCAAAACCTTCGAGGCAACCCGGCTTGTCGCGCACCGCCGGACCCGAATCCGCCACCCGCATCGCCCCGACCTCACCGGCCAGTCCACTGGCCCCCCGGTAGAGCCGGCCATTCAAAATCAAACCCGCGCCGAGTCCCGTGCCAAAGGTGAGAAAGATCACATGGTCACATCCCCGCCCCGCCCCATAGCGCCACTCGGCCAACGCACAGGCATTGGCATCATTCTCGGCGAATACCGGCACCCCAAACGCTTCCTTAAAAGTAGCGACGACCGGGAATCCCTTCCAATTCGGCAAATGCGGAGCATCCGTCACACAACCACTCGCCCAATCGTAAACGGCCCCCACCGAAACGCCCACCGCTTCAGGCGCAGTCCCTTTGGCATCGATCCACCCTCTAGCGACGGCCACCATCCGCTCCACCATCTCCGCAGGATCACAATCCGCACCAGATGGAAACCGTTCGACGCGCTCGACCGACGACGTCGTCACATCGAAGATGGAAACTGCCATCTTGGTTCCGCCGATATCGATTCCGATGAAATAGGGTGAAGACATGAGTAAGGTCACCCGAACATGAAGAATACTTCGTAACCCTCCATCTCAAAAACAACCCCGCGACGGAACAGTTCCGCGAATTTGTAACG
>JABIRI010000085.1 GCA_018667915.1 Opitutaceae bacterium
CCTGCCAGAGTGCGCCAATCCGCCGGGGATCTTTGCCGATGAGGAAATCACGGTAGTGTTTGACGGCACCTTCGACGGCCAACTCGCGACCGGAAAGACCGGACTCGCCCCAACCGTAGGTTCCGTCATCGGCTTCGACTTTGACCAGCATCTGATTGCGGATACCGATCCACGCGACGTAGGGGATGACGTTGGTGATTTTCATAGGGGAATTATGGGGACTCGCCGAGTCTTGGATGATTCGAAATCAAGGAGGTGGAACTACAATGATCGGCAAACTTAATAAGTTAACGACGAGGGAGAAGCCGTTAGCTTGGAGGGCAGGACGGTCGATAAAGATAAAGAATAATAAGAAAGAGAAAGATGCGCCGATGGATCTATTTCGGACAAAGGGGAGCCGGGTAGGGGGCTGGATAATTCGGCGGACGAGTTTGGGGGAAGGGGCAGGTCGGAAAAAGTTAATTACGTCCCGCTTCGCGGGCCGACATTAACTTTTTAACGACCTGATCCCGTGGGGCAGTCACATCTGATTCTCGTTACTTGATACTTCGCGCTTCGGCGCGCTTTGCGGTCATTTCCCCTCGTTGTCCCAGGCCTTCATTTGGGCGACGTTGCCGAGGAAGGTTCCGAGTTGGTCGGGGTTGGTGTTCTTTACTTTGTTGGTTTGCACGGCGATATCGCTGTCATACATGGCGGCGGATTCACGGCCTTTATCGTCGGTGCGTTCTTCCCAGTCTTTCAGTTTCCAGCGCATGACTTTGAGGAGGGATGCCTGTCTCGGGTCTGCGGCCAAATTGTTGAGTTCGTGGGGGTCTTTTACGAGGTCGTAGAGTTCTTCAGGAGCACGAGTGGCGGCAAATAGAGTAGCTTGCTCAGGCGTGAGATCCCCGGCGGCGTGAGCCTCGCGCAAAGCAACGATGATGGCCTTCGCGTCCTTGTAACGGTTGGGCATCATGTGCGGGCGCTCGGGCAGGTAGTTGCGGATATACTTAAAACGCTCGGTGCGCACGGAGCGGAGATAGTCGACGGTTTCGTCACAGCGATCGCGGGCGGAATAGGCGGCGTCGCGCGGGGCGTAATCGGAAGCGAGAATGTCACGGGCCTGCATGGAATCAGGGATATCAATGCCTGCTGCGGCGAGGGACAGCGCGGCAATATCGATATGTTCCACGAGGTCTTCGCGAATGGTGCCGGCGGTAATGCCGGGTCCTTGAATGACGAGAGGAACGTGGATGCCTTCTTCGTAGAGAAACTGTTTTCCGCGGGCATGACTGATACCGTGGTCGGTCATGAATATCACGATGGTATTGTCCAACTCGCCCTCGGCTTCGAGGCGGTCGAGGACTTCGCCGATCATGGCGTCGGTGAGCCGCACGGAATCGAGGTAGGCGGCCCAGTCATGGCGGAGGATCGCGTTGTCGTTGGGGTAGTAGGGAGGCAGGGTCACGTCGTCGGCCGAAGTGTAACTGCCGAGTTCATTTTTAGCGCGTTCGGCGATCTTGTTGTATTGCTCCATGCTGGAGCCCCGCAGCTTGCCGCCTTGGGTTTGGATATGAGCGAAGAACGGTTGTCCTGTTTTTCGTTCGGACCAATCAACTCCGTCATAGATGGATGGATCCCACTCGAAATTGTAGTCGGTCTTGCCGAGGCGTTGTGGGTTGATGGGCCAACCCGCAATGGTGGTGTAGTAGCCGGCGTCTTGGAAGAGCTGCGGCACCATCTTCACGTCGGCAGGTAGCGTGATCTTCAGCTCGCCCCGGCCGCTGCGGTGATGGTGCGCGCCGATGCTGGTTTGATACATGCCGGTAATGAAGGCGGAGCGGTTGGTCGAACAAACCGGTGCGGTAACAAAGGCGCGGGTGAATTTTGCGCCGCGTTCGGCCATCGCGTCGAGATGGGGCGTCTCGATAGCGGTCTCCCCGTAGGTGGCGAAGTGCGCGGACATGTCATCCGGAATGATCCACACGATGTTGGGTCGATCGGCGGCGGAAGAGATCAGACCACTGCAAGCGAATATGAGGGTAAGGAGGAGCGGGAACTTCATGAGAGGTGGTTTTACAGAAGGAATCTGCCGTCGTCTCGGTGAGCAAGACTATGGCGAGATAAGGGATTTGTCGTTAACAAATGGGATTGGGGGTAGGAGCGGCGGATTTTGTCGCTACGGATATGGTGGATGGTAATTGTGAGACAAACAACGATACTTGTTCCCTTATGAAGACTTTGCTCCGCCTTGCCTGTTCGACTGTTTTTACCGCCGCGGCGATGTCCGCCCAACCCAATGTGATTGTGATCGTTGCTGATGACATCGGCTACGGAGATGTGGGTTTTCACGATGTGGTGGCCGACTCAGTCGTGACACCCCACCTCGACCGGTTGGCTGAAAGTGGCGCCGTTTTTGAAGAGGCCTACGCGGCTTCGCCAATCTGTAGTAACTCCCGGTTGTCGTTGGTGACGGGCCGTTATGCTCAGCGTTGGGGCGCTTACTACTACGGCGATGGCGGACTGCCTTCGGACGAACACACCATCGCGGAGATGATGAAGGAGGCGGGTTACCGCACGATGAAGGTAGGTAAGACGCATCTAAACGGCGGCCCCAAAGAAGATCCGATGAAACATGGGTTCGACCACTACCTCGGCTTCACGCACCACTCCTGGGATTTCCAGTTGATCAGCCAAAAGGATGTCGATGCCTACGAGCGTAAGCAGCCGGGCAGCATCGCCAAAGCCAAGATGATTGGGATCGGTCCGCTGACGCGGGATCACGGAAAAAAAGAGTCGTTTGAAAACACGACGACCACCGAGGTTTTTGGGCGCGAGTCGGTGAACTTCATCGCGACCGAAAGCGAAAAGCCGTTCTACCTTCAATTGGAATTTAACGCGGTGCATACACCGTTGTATCGTCTGCCGAAGCACCTCGCCGCAAAACACGGGGTGCCCGAGCGTCCGTTCGATCGCGACGCCGAGGTCTGGGAGTATCCGTTGTGGGATCCGATTGCCGAGCCCGACTACCGGAAGTGGTATAGCGATACCTGCCACCTGGTGAAGACGGACCCCTACGGTCGGAAGATATATCTCGCTCACCTCGAGCTCATGGACGAAATGATCGGCGAAATCATGGATGCGGTGAAGGCTAAGGGAGTCGCCGAGAATACGATCATTATATTCACTTCGGACAACGGTGGATCGGATCAATCGTATGCGAACAACCGAAACATTAACGCGTTCAAATACTGCCTCATGGATGGTGGCATCAAGGTGCCGTTTGTGGTTTCATGGCCGGGACGTATCGAGGCGGGGCGGCGAGTCGACGCGCTGGTAACCCACCGTGACCTTTATCCGAGCCTCTCCAAAGTCACGGGCATTGCCCCTAAGAAACCATTGGACGGTGAAAACCTCGGGCCGCTACTGTCGGGTGAAGTCGATCAATTGGATGCCGACGAGATGATCTTTTGGGACTCAGGTCGTGAACAGAACTGGGTCGCTCGGAAAGGGGATTGGAAGTTGGTCTTCCGGGCTGAGTCCAAGACCTACCAAGCCTACGAATTGGGCGAGGATGGTTTGGTTATGGATGAACTGCGAGAGGTGCCTATTCCGAGTGGGCTGCAGCTGTATAATGTGGGTGAAGATCCGGGTGAGACCATGGACATGGCCGAGCGTTATCCGGAGCGCGTAGCGATGATGAAAGCAGGCTACCAAGCATGGCGCGCCGAGATGTCAGATCGGATTCGTGGTAAAGACCAGAAGTAGAGGCCAAGCAGCCGGCAGAATTTAGAGGCAGGATAATTTTTAACCACGAAAGACACGAAAAAGATCCAAACCGTTAGTCGCCTTCCAGCGCTGCGGTCGCGTTGGTCCAGAGTGGGGTTTTGATCAGTTCTTTTATCGCGATCGTGTGCGGGTCTTTGGGCTTACCGCTTTTATTGCGAATTTTGAGGTTTTTGATCACCTGATCGAGTGGACCGGAGTCGCCGTTTTCGGCGAGCTTGATGGCCATTTTGATCGAATAAGCAAAAGCGAAGAATTCGTGTTTAACTGGGTTTCTTTGGCCGCGCTCGGTTTCGCGGTTGTGGAGGATGTGTCCGAACTCGTGGAGTAAGACGATTACCAGACGGTCTTCGGGGAATTTAGGTAGATCGTTGGTGAGGAAGAAGGTGCTGATGACGATTTGATCGGTGCCCGCTGCTTTGCCAGGGCCCATCTTTCGTTCCGAGGTGAGTCGCACGTTTACGCCGTTTTCTCGGATCGAGGTGAGGGTGTTCCAGACTTTCGGGAGATTGGATTCAACGTGTTCTAGGACGGTCGCGAAGTCGTCCTTGGATAGGCCGTTGGCTCTTTGTAGTTTCCCCACCTTTGCCGAACAGACGGAAACGAACAGAATCGAGGCGAGGAGGAGGCCGAAGAGTTTCATGGCAGATTAGGAGGGCCGTCAGCCTGGGGGGAGAACGAGAACGATAAAGAGTAAAGAGAAAGAAGCCAAACTCAGGAGGAGGCGCGCCTGCCTCCGAAGGGCCTGTTTCAACCTTTTAGCGCTCGATTTTTAAAACGTAGGCGTGTTGGCCGGGGGCCTTTTTGGGCAGGGTGACGTGAAGACCGTTGGCGTCTTGTTTCCAGCCCAACTGGCCGGCTCCGATCATGGAAACATCTTCGATGCCTTTTAGGGCGTCGGAGGTGAAGGAGCGCACGGTAAATTTGGCGCCATCGCCGGGCCACGCGAGGATGGTGGCATAAACGGTATTGCCTTGGGTGGTGAAGCGCACGTCGTCCGCGTTGAAGTCCTTACGCTTTCCTTCGGCGTCGTTGTGCATTTTGCCGTCTTTCACCTTGGTGGCGCCTTCGCCGAAGGTATCCTAGGTGCGGCTGCCGTAGATGGCTTCGCCGTTTTGCATCAGCCATGCGCCCATTTCCAACAGCATGTCCTGCTCCTTTTGAGGAATGGTGCCGTCGGGTTTTGGACCGATATTGAGCAGCATACAGCCGTTCTTGCTCACGATATCGACGAGATCGTCGATGAGGGAGTTGACCGTTTTGTAGTCGTGGTTGCTGACGTAGCCCCAGGAATTCTTAGAGACGGACGTGTCGGTCTGCCAAAGGAGTTCCCGAATGTCGGCGAGACCACCGCGCTCGATGTCCAAAACCCCGGCGGTGTCGGGAAACGATTCACCGCCAAAGGCCTTGTAGTTGATCGCTACCATGTTGGGGAACGTCTTTCCGCGGTTGTAGTAGTAAGACGAAAACGTCTGGAGGTGAGCAGAGAACGGAGGCGAGGCGATCCACCAGTCGAACCAGATGAGGTCGGGTTCAAACTTGTCCACGAGTTCGGCGCTGCGGAGGAGCCAGTCATCGAGAAAGGCTTGATCGGGAATGGTTACGCCGGTCTCGGATTCATCTTGATCTCGCGCGGGACCGTAGAGGCTTCGGTAGCTGTCGTCATTGACGTCGGCATTCGGAAGTTCGCGACCTCCACCGTAAAACCACCAATGTTCGGCCCGGTGGCTGGAAACACCGAAGTGGAGTCCCGCGGCGCGGATTGATTTTGAGAGATCGCTGATGATGTCGCGCTTCGGTCCCATTTCGGCGGCGTCCCAATGGGTGTAGTCCGAGTTATACATGGGGAATCCGTCGTGATGCTCGGCCACGGGAACGACATAGCGGGCACCGGCGTCTTTGAAGAGTTGGGCCCATGCATCGGGATCGAAATTTTCGGCCTTAAACATCGGAATGAAATCTTTGTAGCCGAAGTTGGCCCCGTATTTTTCCTGATGATGTTCGTAGATGCCGCGACGACTGTTCTCTTGGCGATACATCTCGCGCGGATACCACTCGTTGCCGAATCCAGGCACGGAATACATGCCCCAGTGAATGAAAATTCCGAACTTGGCGTCCTTATACCATTCGGGGATTTCGTAGTCGGCGAGAGAGTCCCATTTGGCCTCGAATGGGCCGGCGTTGGCGACCTCACGAACGTCGGCCAGTTTCATCGCAATGGCGGCGTCGGGAGTGGCATCACCAGCGAAGAGCGGAGTGGTGGTGAGCGCGAGGCTGAGGATTAGGGATTTCAAGAGGAGTTTCATAGTGAAGGAGGTTGGGGGGAGGGGTAGAATGTCGGGCGTAAAGCCCGACCCACGTCGGATTAGGTGGGGCGGGCTTTATGCCCAACGGGTTGGTGGGGGATGGAAGTTAGGTGGCACTAAGCCGTCAGCTTGGGGGAGAAAGAGAAAGAGTAAGAGGAAGGAGAAAGAAGTGGGGACGGAGGGGCAGTGAACTCGGCGAGAACGAGAAAGAGAACGATTACGAGAACGATTGGGTTTTGGTCTCGGGGCTACTTATCTTCGGCTTCGAAGCGGACCATTAGGATGCGCATTTGGTAGGGTTGGGGAGTGTGGACTCTGACCCATTTTTCGACAGGGCGGGTGCCGCCGTCGGTGTATTCTCCGGTGAGGGGATCGAACCAGGTGAATTGGACCGTGCCGTCTTCGTAGCCGGGGCGTTGACGCACGACGATGGCGTCGTGGTCGGCTGGTAGGAAATGCAGGTAAACATCGTCGTTGTTGGACAGACAGAATCCGGCACTGGCTGTCCCGTCGGTGGGCTCGAGGTCGTTGACTTGTTGCGCTTCCAGGAAGTCAGCGAGGTGACGGTAGTAGTGGAACTTTGGTTGGTCTTCCCGCGGTAGGTTTTCGATGTCGTGGATGACTACGTTCCAAGACGTGTCTTGCCAGTAGTGGGTGATGGACGCACCGGCGAAGATGATTTTGTAGGCACGCTCGAGGTTTGATAGCGGGGTCAGGTAGGTGCCGGTGAAGACGTGGTAGGGGCCTTTCTCGTAGCCGCCGTGCTCGATATTGAATACCGGCTTCTTGGGGTGCGATTCCACCACGTCGCGCATGGTGTTCCAAATCTCGGATTTCCAAGACTGGATCGAGATGAAATCGACCGTCTCCGGGTATTGGTTGCAATAGCCGTAATCGTGCACGGTCACGAGGCGATCGTGACCGTCGAGGGCGCGTAAACGCGTGATGCGGTCGACAATATATTGTCGGTCGTTGTGACCGTAGCCGGTGGCTTCTTTGGAAATATCCCAGATGAGATTCGGGTAGGCTTGGTAGCGTTTAACGACGTAGTCGAAGTAACGGTTGTCGGCGACGGATTCGGCGTCGGGCCAGGCGACCTGCTTGTTCCACACGTAGATCATGATGTGGGCGATGATTCCCTGTTCGTCGAGGTGCTCGACGACGCGGTCGAAGCGTTGGAAAAACTCGAGATCAAGCGTGCTGAAATCAGGTTGGGTATTGTCGCCGGCAAACGGGAATACACGGGGTTTTCCGTAGTCGTATTTGGCCGGGAGCTGCGGATCGCGTGGCCAGTTCACGTCGTAGGCGAAGATGTTCATCACGACCTGATTGAAACCATTTTCGCTTACATGGCGGATGACGCTGCGGGTCTTCGGAATGTCATTGGCGTTCTCGGCGTCGATGGCGAACAACCAGTCCAACTCAAATGCGATGGGGAAGTATTGGCTGCCATCGGCGTAGGCGAATTTGCGCGAATCGGATTTACTGATGCCGACAGGGCCGTGTTTGCCCGGAAGCGGAGCAGTAGCGGTGAGCGAGCCGGTGAGGCCCGCAAGGGTGCGTTCGGAAGATGCCGTCAGGTAAGTCCAGTTACCTTCGGACGGCGGAGCGAACCGCACGATGAACGTATCGTTGCCATTGAAGAATCCAGGGATGGTGAGTTTCGTGTCGTCCGGACCGGTGAAGGTGGCGGTGAAATCGAGATCGAACTCGGTGCCGGGCTGAACCTGCGCAGTAAACTCAAGATCGATTGGCGACCAACGCGAGGTGATCGATGCAGCGTGGGAGAAATTCGCGGCGGCGACCGAAGCGACCACGAATATCAGTGAAAGGAGAGATCGTTTAAAAACCACTAGAGGATGATGAAATGAGAGGATTGGTATTAACCACGAAAGACACGAAAAACACGAAAGGTTGAGCTGGGTGGGGCAGTGGAATCGATTGAACTTATCGAAGCGTTTAACTCGGATTGAATTTAGATCAAAAAGATCTAGTGAGTCTGCCTCTCCGTTTCGTGTTTTTTGTGTCTTTCGTGGTTCACAATAGCGGTGAAGTGGCCGGGTTTAGTTATTCCACGCGAGCTCACGCACGCGCATGAGTTCGGGGTATTGTTCGTCCGTATCGCCGACTTCTTTTTTGAGCTGATCGAGTTGCTGCTTCAGTTGTTCGCGCACGGCTTGGTAGGCCGGATCGTCGTAAACGTTGTGCTGTTCGGCGATGTCGTTGCGTAGGTCGTAAAGTTCCCAGCCGGGGGTCGAGGCCTCTTGCTTGGCGCCCTTGGCGTCGAGTCCGAGACCGTAGAAAAAGATGAGCTTAAAATTCTTGGTGCGGATGCCGTAGTGCGCCGGGTTATCGTGGTGGGCCATGTGCATCCAGTAGCGGTAGTAACTGGCTTGCCGCCAGTCTGAGGGGGTTTCGCCAGAGGTCAGGATGGGGGCGACGCTGTGGCCCTGCATTGAGGCAGGAACCTTCGCGCCCACGAGATCGAGCACGGTGGGAGCGAAGTCGGTATTGTTGACCAAAGCGTTGCTCGTCGAACCGGGCAGAACTTTGCCGGGGACGCGCACGATGAACGGCACTTGGAGTGATGGTTCATACATCCAGCGTTTGTCGATGTAGTCGTGCTCACCGAGCATGAAGCCCTGGTCGGAGGTGTAGAGGATGATGGTATTGTCGAGCTCACCGGTTTTTTCGAGGTAGGCGATGAGGCGGGCGATGTTGTCGTCCACGCCACGCACGGTGCGGAGATATTTCTTGAGGTAACGTTGGTAGGAGGTGGTCAGGTAGTCATCGTCGGACAGGGACTTATCGACGAACATGTGGTCGCCCATGTTGCGCCGGGTGTTGCGCTTGCCGATGGACGTGCCGGTGCCGGCGGTGGCGTTTGACCCGTGATTGGGATCGTCCCGAAGAGAAGGAGGTTCGGGGATGGTGACGTCGTCGTAGAGGAAGTCGTAGCGTTCGGCGTTCTCGAAGTTGTCATGCGGCGCTTTGAAGTGGTGCATGAGGAAGAAAGGCTGGTCGGCCTTGCGCTGCTTCAGCCAGTCGAGGGAGAGGTCGGTGATGACATCGGAGGAGTGTTCGGTGTCATAGGTCTGCTTTGGGTGGAGGAGATTATTTGGCCACTCACCGGGGGAATTCATGTCGCGAAACGTGGGGCGGTGGTAACTGCCTTGGCCGGGGAGGACACAGTAGTAGTCGAACGACGCGGGTTCGTTCTTGAGATGCCACTTGCCGATCATCGCGGTTTGATAGCCGGCGGCTTTCATGGCGTGAGCAAGGGTGTGGTCCTCAACCGCCAAATTGTCGTTGAGGGTTTTGACGCCATTGACGTGGGAATACTGACCCGTGAGCAGTGTGGCCCGGCTGGGGGTGCAGATCGAGTTGGTGCAGACCGCGTTGGTAAACATCATACCTTCGGCGGCGAGCTTGTCCAAGGTGGGGGTCGGGTTGAGCGGGGCCAGGTGGCTGCCGTAGGCGCCCAAGGCAGCTGCGGAGTGATCGTCCGTCATGATCCACAGGACGTTAGGACGGGAAGATTTAGCGTTAATCGTGCCCGCGAGGACGACGATCAAGGCGGTGAATAGGGCGCGGTGAAGTTTGGAGGGGAACACGATGGTTTTAGGGGGGAGTTCGTTCTGGAGACGGCCGCACCGCTGAGAGGTGCATTGTCGGGGTGAAACTAGATTTTAGCCCCGGTCGATACAAACGGAGGCGGTGCTTAAACAGTTAAAGGATATGATGGACGTCGGGTCCAAAGTTAAATGTTCAAGTCCGCTGGGACTTGAGCATGGCGGAGAAAAGCTGTTTTGCTGTTCGGCGTGCCCCACCAGACTCCATCCGTTTCCCCCGCAACTCACGCCAGCCCAACCGTCGCGGACGGAGTCACGCGTCGTCGATTCCTGCAATCTGCGGTGGTGGCCGCACCGATGTTGGCCGCGGTCGGCCGGGCTGCCACGGAGCCGGCGGAGACCGAACGTGCGCTGGGGCCGTTGAAAGACTCCGGCCTACGGATCATCGCGGTGGATTCCCGTTTCAAGGACCTCATCGATGTCCGTTCGACGATTACCCGGCATCAAACCGGATCGCGTTGGTCGGAAGGACCGGCGTGGAATGCGGCGGGTCGCTATCTGGTTTGGAGTGATGTGCCCAATAGCAGACAGTGGCGGTGGCTGGAGGAAGACGGGCATGTGAGTGAGTTTCGCCATCCGTCGAATCACACCAACGGCGCGACGTACGATGCGGTGGGCCGGATGCTGACCTGCGAGCAGACGGGACATCAGGTGGTACGTCATGAACCGGATGGCTCGACCACGGTGTTGGCGGACCAGATCGATGGCGTGCCTTTTAATTCGCCCAATGATATCGTGGTGCATCCGGATGGCGGGATCTGGTTTACCGATCCCGGTTACGGTGTGCCTAAACCTTTGCCGCAAAAGGAAGCCATCTACCGCATCGATGGCCAAACCGGCACCGTGAAACGAGTAGATGATGCGCTGGTTAAACCCAACGGCCTTTGTTTTTCGCCTGATTTCAAGAAACTCTACGTGGCCGACACCGGTCCGGAAAAACAGGAGGACAAAGCGCTGCACGTATACGATGTGACCGCGGCTGGCGGGCTGGCTAATCGGCGAAAGTTTGCCGCGATCAAATACAACGGCCTCATCGCGGGCCCGGATGGACAGCAGGTCGATGCGCAGGGAAATCTCTGGGCGAGTTCAGGTCACGGCGTCGAAGGCATCAACGGCGTGCATGTTTTCTCACCCGGGGGTGACTTGCTGGGAGTGATCCTCTTGCCCGAAACCTGCGCGAATGTGTGTTTTGGGGGATCGGCGCGCGATCGTCTCTTCATGACGGCGACGACATCGCTTTACTCAGTGCAGACCCTCACGCACGCGGCGCACGGATCCTAGATTTTTCGACACCTTATGCGAGGAGCGTCAGTTCCGTGGGGGGCAGTTCCTAGCAGCGCATATTACCCGCTTTGCGCGAGTAGCGGCATTGTCGCGAGCGTTTCGCCTTCTTGCCAGGCGCCGGAAACGTGGGTGCCGACGGGGCTTTTCGCCGCTCCGGTGATGCCGCGCTGAAGAAGATGATTCAGGGTGTCGATGACGGTCTCTCCGACGACGCCATTGTTGGCATTGATTCCACTGACGTTCGGGTGTTTCTCCGCCGCAATATCGAGGCTGATATAACACAGGTCGTGGGGCACAGTAACTTCGACTTCATCGACGAGTAAATGGTGCACGGGTGCGCAGCCGATCACAGCGTCGGGCCGATGTTCTTCGATCCATGCGCTGATTTGAGCAGCCTCGTTTCCGCGACCCAAAGTGAGATTGGGAATTTGATCAAACGGTGAAGCGGTGCGCGATTGGCTGAAGGCGTGAGCAGCGATGCTTTGGCCTGCGGCGGCTGCGTAGTGTTCTTCGCGGGTGATCAGTCCGACGCGGGACAGCCCCCGATCCGTCAGCTCGTGCCAACACCGCGAGACGTTAGCAAAATGATTGATGCCGACATGCGGCATCACAACGTCCAGGGGAGGTGGCTCGAGGGAAACGACGGTGAAGGCGTCCCAAGACATATCACTCCGAACGGATTCGGCTTCGGCGGGAGCTAGGATGACGCTACGGATTCCCCGCGCATTCAATACATCCGAGAGGCGCGGTGAGAATCCACCGTGTTCGCGAGCCCAGAAGTGTTGTAGATCGAAACCGAGGTTTGACGCTCGCGCGGAAGCATTCTCAAAGAGTTCTTTCGCCCCGGAAACGTTGAGCCAGCCGTCCCGGGTCGACCAGTTGCTCACGAGCGCGATCACCGAAACGTTGCGATTGGGCTGTAGGCGGCAGCGGTGGGCAGCCAACGCGCTCAGCGCTGGATCGGGGCGGTAGCCCAGCTCATCTGCGATCTTCTTAACCCGATCGATCGTGGTAGCGGGGAGAGATTCGTGATTTCGCAGGGCCATTGAAACGGCAGCTACGCTGAGTTTAGCGGAGCGAGCGATGTCCTTGAGAGTGATTCTCTTGGGGTATTCGAGTATCATAAGTAATCCCGGGATTGAGGGGGCGGAGAGTGGAGGAAGGGGCGGTCAGGCGGCCGAGTCTGGAAACGCAATCGGAGGAGGGGTAGAGGGGAAAGTGAGCGTCTTAAAATAGCACTTGCGGACCGATTCTTGAATGACGGTTTGTGATACATACATGACGATTCTTAGCTTAATGTCTGATGCTATTAGCGGGTCTAGTGATCATGATTGTCGTAATTATCATACGATGTGTCGTATGATTATGGAAATTACGGGGTGACTATGTTCTTGCCGAATCTAGGCATGACAGGAATTGACTTTATTGTGCCTGAGAATGACTCCCCTCAAGTTTCGGTCGAACCCTCGCCTGGGTTCATGTCCAAGCAGGTGCTACAGGCGCGTCGATTCTTTCTCGAAGCGGGCGTGCGGGATCAAGCCCCTGTGGCGGTCGTGTGTGTGGGGTGGGAAAAGTGTGCCCGCGACTATTTGATCGATCGCACGACCTTTCCGTTCCTTTCGCTCGAGTTCGTGGCAGCAGGCAAAGGGCAGCTCGAGTTGAACGGCACGGTGCATGAACTCAAGGCGGGCAGTCTATTCACCTACGGACCGGGAGTGCATTATAAGATGCGCACCGACCCGACGGATTTGCTGGATAAATATTTTGTGGATATCGTGGGCCCGCAGGCGCTCAACCTGATGCAGGAACTGGATTTGGCCCCTGGCCGTCTGCACCACTACCAGCGCGGATTGGATCTGAAAGACGCATTTGAAACTCTGCTGCGGTTGGCGGGTCAAGTGGGGATCTACACCACGAGATCCTGTGCACTTCAGCTGGAGCTGCTTATGCTGGCGACACGTTACGGCGGCAGCGAAACCACGGCGGGTCCGAATCGTGCTTTTTCCTCCTTCGAGCGGTGTCGTCGGCAGATGGAGGATCATTTTTTGGAATACTCCACGGTCGAGGATTTCGCGCAGGCGTGTCACATCAACCTGTCTTACCTTTGCCGCCTCTACCGGAAATTCTCCGGCGTAAGTCCTTACCAATATTTGATGCAGATCAAAATGAAGTGGGCAGCCAATCGGCTTCACGCCGGTGGAGTGCTGGTGCGCGAAGTCGCCGACGAACTCGGTATCGACCCGTTTCAATTTTCCCGCTCGTTTAAGCGGGTCCACGGGGTTTCCCCCGCCGCGTTTATCAAAATCCGCGGGAACTAAGTCGTAGGCTCACACTTCGATCATGCACTTGAGCAGGGTCGAGTCTTGGGAAATCCCCTCAAACTTCGCCGGCAAATCCGCTAGGGCCACCCGATGCGTGATCCACGGGGTCGTATCGATCTTGCCAGCCTCCATTGATTTGATGATCGAAGTAAATGTGCCGGGCAGGGCGTTGCGGCTCGCGCAGATGGTCAATTCGCGGCGATGGAAATTGGGGTCGTTGAAGGCCAGTTCTCCTTGAAAGAGTCCGACAAAAACAATGCGGCCGCCGTGGGCCGGTAGGTCGAACGCACCAGCCATCGAGCGGGGGTTGCCTGTAGCGTCGATCACGATCGTGGGCAGGTCACCGTTGCCGATTCCCATGAGCTTGTCCGCTGCATCCGGTCCGGCGGTCAGGGTGTGGGTCACGCCCATCTGATCGCGGCAAAATGCCAATCGTGATGCGCTGATATCCATCACCGCCACGGTCGCGCCGGTGATGAGTGCGAACTGAATCACGCTCAGGCCGATGGGGCCCGCACCAATCACGAGGATGAAATCGTCGGCACTCGGTTCTGCCCGCTCCACCGCATGTGCCCCGATGCCGAGAGTCTCTACGAGCGCCAGTTGATCATAACTCAGTTTGGCGGAGCGATGAAGCTTGTGTGCGGGCACAGCGAGTAGTTCGCCCATACCACCGTCGCCGTGCACTCCGAGCACATTTAGGCTGGTGCAGCAGTTGGGTTTTCCGCGACGGCAGGCGATGCACTTGCCGCAATTCATGTAGGGTTCCACGGAGCACTTATCTCCCACGCTGAGGCCCTGCGGATCACTTCCCGGATCGATGACTTCCACGCCCAGCTCGTGACCGAGCACGCGCGGGTATTCGAAGAAGGGTTGTTTGCCGGCGTGCGCGTGCAGGTCGGTGCCGCACACGCCGATTCGATGCACTTTCACCAATGCCTCGCCGGGCCCGATTACTGGCGCCTCCGCCGTGGCGCTGAAACTGAATTGGCCGGGTTGGTCGAGGGTGACTTGGTTCATGAAGCGGGAATAAGTTCGTCGAGATTGGCGGGCAGTCCGCGCGTAAAATTATGGTTATGGATCGGCTCGAGAATTTCGAGGACTTTGCTCAGCAACTCCTGATCGATGGGCTCCTCGGCGTAGCGAATATTGGCCTCAATATTCTGCGGCTTGGATGTGCCGACCAGAGTGGTGGCGATGTCGGGGTGGGCCACACAGTATTGCACGGCCAGCTTCACGATATCGACGCCTTCGGTGGTGCAAAAATCCACCGCCTTTTTGGCGACTTCACACATGGTGGGTGTTGCCAGATGCCAGTCCGGCACGCCACGCGGTGTGAGCAGTCCCATACCCGTGGGCGAAGCGTTGATGATGCCCACATTTTTTGACTGCAGATAGGGAATCATATCCGCCAGCGCAGAGTCGTTGAGCTCGTAGCGGCAGAACGAAAGGACGGTATCGACAATCCCCGGGCCGACTTGGTCGAGCACGTTGGAGAAAACTTTTACAGGTAGTCCGGTGATGCCGATGTAGCCGATACGACCGGCTTCACGCAGCTTAACCAGCGCGGGTAGAGTCTCGTTTACGATTTGATCAGCTTCGGCGAACTCGATGTCGTGGCACTGCAGCACGTCGATGTAGTCGACGCCGAGTCGGGCACAACTCTCGTCGAGACTTCGGGTCACGCGGGCGGCGGAAAAGTCGAACTCCTCTTGTCCATATTGACCGCACTTGGTCGCGAGAAAGTAACGGTCGCGGGCGATTCCCTGGAGGGCTTTACCGAGCACGGTTTCCGCTTTGGTGTCGCCGTAGTAGGGCGATACATCGATGAAATTGATGCCGTGGTCCACCGCCGTGTGCACGGTGCGAATCCCTACGTCTTCGTTCACGTTACCGAATACGCCACCCAAGGGTGAGGCGCCGTAGCTGAGGACGGAAACGTCGAGATTGGTTTGGCCGAGGCGGCGGTATTTCATGATGACTTAAGGGGTAGCGAGGAGATGGAAAATCCGCGACTACGCCGGGTCCGGCAAAGGAGGGAGCAGTTAATCAGTTAAGTTAATCCGCCCCCTGATCAGCGTCATTTTCCGGCCGTCCAACCTCCGTCGATCATCATGGTCGAGCCGGTCACCATCGCGGAAACATCGCTGGCCAGATAGACGGCGGCTGCGGCGATCTCAGCCGGCTGGGCGAGGCGGCCGTTGAGCTGAGTCGAAGCCATGTCTTGGTAGGCTTTTTTAGGATCGGGATATTGGGCGATCATGTTTTGCACGAACTCAGTTTCGACGCGGCCGGGACAGATGGCGTTGAACCGCACGCCTTGGTGCGAGTGGTCGAGGGCGAGGGCCTTGGTCAGGCCGACGACCGCAAATTTGGTGGTCGTGTAGGCGACCCGATCACGCACAGCGACGATGCCACCGACCGAGGCGAGGTTGATCACGCTACCGGAACCGCGCTCGATCATTCCCGGCACGAACGCATGGCAAAGATTGAAGGGACCGCGCACGTTGACCGCGTGGAGACGATCCAGGTCCTCGGCGGTGGACGTGAGGATGTCGCCGACGTGTCCGATCCCGGCGTTATTGACGAGGATGTCAGGTGACGCGATCGAGGCCGCGAACGCCGCGACTGCGATCGAGTCACTTACGTCGAGCGAAGCGAAGGTGGCGTTGCCGCCTGCGGCGACGATATCCGCGACGACGGCTTGGCCGGCTGGCTCGGTGCGGTCGAGCACGTGAACGCTGGCGCCGTGTTGGGCGAAAGCTTTGGCAATGGCGGCACCGATGCCGGATCCGGCTCCAGTGATAACGGCGGTTTTTTGATCGAGGCGAAAAAGATCAGTCATGGGTAGGGGAGTCGCTACTGTTAGTAAGCGTAACGCGGAATGCCAGTAAGCAATACGGGCTGGTGGGTAGGAGGAGATCGCCACGTGCGCGATGGCGCAGAAGGTTACTGGAGCAGACGTCGGCTGAAGCACGGCGCTACGTAGTGCCGTGCTTTAGCCGGCACTATCCTGACTCTCAGTCGGGCGTAAAGCCCGACCTACCGAGCAAGGTGCAGCAGTATAGTGTGGGTCGGGCTTTACGCCCGACAGTTTCACGACGTCGGCCCAATCGCCGCGAGAAACTCCGCGTAGGTCGCGGTCCCATCCAATTGCTGAGTAGCGCGTGCACACGCCTCTGCGCTCGCAACTCCCGTCGTCTCCGCGAGGAAGATGATATACGCAGCCACCCGACGCGAGTAGGCGAGACGAGCTTCGTCGCTGATGCTATAAAAACGAGCGCGCTGACGGTAACCCGCTGGCGAGTGATCGCCGAGCGCGGCCTTCTCGGCGCGGCCTTCGGCGGCGAGCACGTAAAGGAAGTTGTATTCGAAAAACAGCACGTGGTCCGGATGCGGGTCGAGTTCAGCGAGCGCGACGTGGCAAGCCTCGGGCGATGCAAAGAGCGACTCGGCGGAGGGAGCGGTTTCGAAACTGGCGGAGATAAATTCGCGGGCGGCGGCCTTTTCGATTTCGTCGCTGGCGAACGCCCCCGCGACGGCAAGATCGACGGTGAACGCATACCAATCACGCCAGAGTGTTTGGTCGGTCTCATTGGTGGAGGCATACAGCGCGTGACCCATCTCGTAAGTGTAACGCCCACTGGTTTTGATCTCGAGCTGGCTACCCGTCATTTCGCCCATGATGCGATAGTTACTGGCGGACTTGCCGGAACCGGAATGAAAACCGATGCTCACGCTAAACTTCTCGCAGACCACCCACTGCGCCGCGATCAGCTCGCGCAAGCGCACCTCATCAGGATACGGAATGTTTTTCTGAAATCCGAATGCTGGCGCAATGAAATTGACCGGCATGCCCATCGCTTCACACAGGGAGAGCATGACGGCGGTTGTCTCGGGGGTGGTGAGGCCGGGCAGTTCGTCGATCGAAAGTTCGCGCAAGTAGATGCGCCCTTCGTTCGTGGTGAACGCGTCGGCGCGAGCTTGAGCGTAACGTTCGTCGCGACGTTTCATCTTCAACATCGCGGGCCACACGGTGGTGAGAAGTGTCTCGAAGTCCGCCGTCGAGACCGACATGCCCACCTCGGTCATGCGCGCCTTGATCTTCGCTTGGAGATCAGGGTCGATGTCGGCGATATTGGCGGGCTC
>JABIRI010000173.1 GCA_018667915.1 Opitutaceae bacterium
CCCGCCGTAATCAGGCAACGCATCGTTTTGATCCTCGATTCAATTGGTTCCGAGACGCAAGCGAGTCTACAGATCCGTCACATCATAGATCTCGGCTAGCACAATACCGGATGCGCCGTTCTTGCCCGTCACCTGGACCGTATAGGCCCCGGGCGAAAGTGTGATTAACAGTGCGGCATCCGCGCTGTTTGCCGTGAGCGCAAATGCTCCGGCGGTTGCACCGATGGATGCAATCTGAGCACCCACAGCAGCATCACTTGACCAATCGTCGTTGCTCACAAATTCCACGCCGTTGCTCGCAGCAATACTGATCTGAGGATCCTCCAACGCCGTCCCTACCCCAAAGTTTCCTAACTCGGGCCCCACACCGCGAATGAGCAACGTGCTCGCGCTGTGACCACCCAGCACAAATCCCGCTACCAACGGCTGACCACTCGGCACTAAACCACGCGCCGCCAAATTAGCCAGACGTCCGGTGCGCGTCTCATCTGGCACCTCATAAACTTCAACCAAGGTAGAACCGGTGGATCCGTTTACATCGGTAACTGGCGCGGTGCGCGGTCCACCATCATATGTATACAGCAACGCCGCATCTTTACTGCCCTCTCTCAATGCGAAAGCACCCACGAAAGATCCGGCCCAACGTCTATGCCCAACCTCAATGGTAGATCCGACACTCCAATCGTTGTTCTCAGCTACCACGGTCTGACCCGAAGTCAGGCCAAATTGCGGATCTGCCAATACTCCGGACACCCCGAAGTCAGCTAAAGTAGGTCCCACCGCCCGCACGAGCAATCTCATCGAGCCGTTCGCGACAAAACTCGGCACCAATTGCTCAATTCCTGTGCCCGAGAACGCCCGGGATGACAAATTTACCAATCGTCCATCACCGCTCGTCAGCGACAATTGAACCGACTCACTCGTCACCGATCCCCCGGAGTTGGTAATTGTTACCCGGTAACTACCGGTGTTATCCGATTGGGTATTCGAAATAACCAATCGGGCACCGATCGCCCCAGGCACCACGTTGCCATTACGCATCCATTGGTAGGTCAACTGTTCCCCTTCAGCCGCGACGATTAACTCAGCGCGATTCCCGGGAGCCACAGATTGGGCGGCGGGCTGACGCGTGATCGTGGGCGCAGTCGTTTCTTCGGGCTCCGGCTCGGGCTCAGGCTCAGGATCGGTTCCTGCCATCACTGCGTCGATGCGAGAGCGGAAAGTCTGAATCGGAAACTCCAATTCACCGTATCCTAATTCTGTATACAGCAATTTCCACTGCTGATGGGACGGGGAATCCTTAACCCCATTAATAATGGCGAATATCGGTTGCCCGCCCACCTGAAACCGATCGGCCAGCTCGCGGTTGAAGTCATTGAGCACCTGACCAAACTGATAAAACCGCACGAACGCTTCAGTATCGGTTTCCTGCTCACTCTGCATGTTGATCCCGATGTGCTTCACCGGCACGCCATTGGGATTGCCGTCTTCATTTTCGTAATAGGTGGCGATACCGGGACCAATCTCCGCCGCCGCCGCCCGACAAAATGGGCACCACCACGTAAACCACTCCAAAAAGATGATATGCCCTTCCAACTCGGAGAGCTTCACGGTCTGATTGGTCGCACGATCAATGAGCTCAAAATCCTCCACGATGTCACCCACGCGGTATTGTTGTTGGGCGGACGTGGTGGGGGCCAAGAACCCCGCCAAGAGCAGTGCAACCAGGAGACTGGACAGTTTTGAGATCTTCATGACAAAATTCAAAAGGTGTGGGAATAAGACAGCTGAACCAACGTCCAGTGCCGATCAGCATAGAGGTTTTGAAAGAAATCCAACCGAGGATCAGGCGACTCGTAGTCCCCTCGACTCCGACCGATCTTAAGGCGCCACACGGAACGCTCTCCGGTCCAGCGTAACCCCAGACTGGCCTGGGTGCTTTCGAGTCCGGGAGCCGCCGCGGTAAAAAGGAGGGAATTTTCAATTTCCCCGTTGTCCTCGTAGTAACGACCTTCCGCAAAAATTGCCCAGCGATCATTGAGTGACCAATCCCAAGTCAGGCCGCCAAACCATGCTTCAAATTGGGGATTTTCCGTAGCGCCGCCCGCGAGTAAACGTAACACGTGATCCTCGCCAATCGCTGCATTCAACGAGGCCTGGCCGCTTACCCGCCAGTCACGCTCAGATACGCGCGTGGCCGAAACTTCCACGCGACTCCGCATCCGCTCGGATACAATATTTTCCGAAGCCACGACAAAAGATGTGCCGTTCAGTTTTTCCCGGCTGCGACGCAGTCCGGCAAAATCGATCTCGTAGCCCGGAGCGACTTCATCGCGGCGAGCCGCAACTGTGAATTCGAGAAAACCCGCCGCCCGGGCGTATTCCCAACGCAGTCCCAATCCGTCACCGACACCTTGCGGATCGGGATTCACGTAGCGATCGCCCGGAATACCGGCGCGATCCGCAAATTGCTGCCGATAATATTCAGCCAACCAAATCGATCGAAAGTTGGTGTAACCCTCATAGCCTCCGCCCGAAATAATCCATTCGACGTTCTCCCGCCAGCGCCAACGGGTCACACTTTGCAACGCCACGCTGACCTCATCCAACGCGCGTGATTTTCCTAAAAAATCGAAAGCGACGGGTTCGTAGTCCATCGCGAATCCATTAATCGCCACACTGACATCTCCGGACCAACCTTTCTCAGGCAATTCCCAACGGTGGCTGGCGCTCAACTGCGTCAAATCCAGGTCACTGGCGCGAACCCACTCGGCCCCGACATCCCAACGTTTTTCCGCGAGTCCCGTCACTGCACTGAAAACGAGAACGGCACCTATTTTAAAAAAAACCTGCTTCATCCGGACGTCTCCTGAGCCGGCTCAACGCCATCGATCGCCTCACGCAGCTTCGCGATGCTCTCCAAACCGTTGTGCTTATAAACGATGTTCCAATCGGCTACGCCGCCCTTGGTTTTGGTGCCATCCAGCACGACCAAAAAAGGCAAGCCGCGCGCTTTCAGCGCCTCAAGCGCAGCACCGTCGATGTCGTCAATCACATGACTGAGGCCCAGCGTCGCGATGAACCTCTCAGTCCGGTCTGGTTTGGCCGATTCTACATTTACCGCCAATACCGTTACCTCGGCCCCATGCGGATTGGGCACGTCTTTGTAGGCAGGCACCAGCTCGGCTTCGATCTTCGCCGAAGCGGGCCGACACGGCGCGCACCAGTAGGCAAAAAAGTCCAATACCACAACCTCGCCTGCCCATGCATCCAACGAAACCATTTCGCCTGATGAGCGGTCGCGAAACTGCAATACGGACAAATCAGCACCTACACTAGCCGTGACCATGAACAAGGATCCCAGTCCAAGACTGAGCCATCGTCTGAAACCTGGAGAATTCATCGGCAAGACGTGCAGCCGGCGGCTTGCGCACCACCACTGGCGGCGGTTCCCGGTTCAAGTTGAGTCATCAGATTTACGACCGGATGACCGTGCGCTGAGCTATCGAAACTCATGGCCGCCTTGGAAACCAAACGTTGCTTGGCCAACGGCACGTGCGTGCAACCCACCATACTCAGGGCGAACATCGCTGCCCCGAGGGCAACGAGCAGGCGTCCGTTCATGTGCGTTCTTTTTCTGGTCATCATATTACGGAACGAATCAAGGGATCATTTGATTGCAGCCGCCTGCTCTTTTATTTGCACCGGGGAAGCCGGCAGTTCGTCGAACAACGGTTTTCCATCGGCCAGCAGTCGGCCAAAACTCAAAACCCCGGTCGGACAGCTCTGCACGCAGGCTGAACAGCGCACACACTCGGGATCCTCCATCGGGGCACCGCGATTCGCAAAAGCCATCACATCAATACCTTGGTGGCAAACCGACGTGCAGACATTACAAGAAATGCACTTTTTCTTGTCGGCAAAGATCCGGAATTTCGTGAAGCGCGCATAGATGTGCATCAACGCCGCCAACGGACAGGCGAACCGACACCACACCCGGCCGGAATACTTGAAATAGAACCCAACGCCGATCACCCCGCCGAAGAGAATATCCACAAACCATTTGTAACTTAGGAACCAACCGACGGCTTTTCCGCCATCAGCCGACTTGCCTTCCAACAGCAGATCGAACGTCCGGTCCGGCCAACCCCACGGAGTCACCCAGCCCACGATCCGCAGAATCAACAACGCGAAGGCTGCGGCGAGGAAGACCTGTCCAATGACATTAACTCGGTTCCAGATCGGACCATGAGGCATCTTCTGCCGGTGGCGGTCGCCCATCGTTTCCGCCAGGGCGCCACACGAGCATATCCAACCGCAGTAAGCTCCCTTGCCCCATCGATAGATCATCCAAGGAATGAGCACGAACGTCTGCAGGGACCCGATGATCAGCCACCACCAATGCGGTGAACCCGTGAACACATTATAGACGTTTAGCGGCCAAGCCAAAATGAAGCCGTAGGCCCGCCAGTAAGCCCGCGGATGCTCACCGTCCCGCCAAGCGCCGGCCACATATTCTTCCCACGGAATGTAAGGCTCGAAAAGACCATTGGCCACCCACGACCCGATGCCGCTGGTGAACAACCCGTTGTAGCCCATCCAGGGCAATACGATCTCCGGTAAAATAAACAGCGGAACCCATTGCACCATCATGAGCGCAGTCGTCTGCCGTTTCACATAGGGCGTCCGACGTCGACGTATCCGATCGAGGCCAAATACCAAAATACAGGTGCTGTAGAGCAGCGTGTAATAAAACGACCGTGAGTTCATCGACACCGCCATCGTGCCTAAGACCGTCGTGCGATCCTCCCACTTCTCGGACAGCGAAGCCGCGAACCCCGCCGGGTCGATCCAACTCTCCGTCGGTCCTCCGCCCTTCCATGAGTAAACAAAAATACAAAACAGCACCAACGCAGCCACGCCCAGCCACCCCAACAGCTTCGTCTCGCCTTGAATTGGGATGCCACTACGGCGGAAAAAATCCAGTGGTGGCTCCCGCCCAATCAAGGATAGCACAGCATCGTTTTGGTAGCTCTGTTTATCCTCATTGGTGGCGAGGCTCACTTCGGATGCAGTGATCTCGGCCACGTTCGATTTGAAAACGATATCAGCCCCGCTGCGGTGCACCGCTTCAACATTCTCGGATTTCGCCCGAGTAAACGCATCGCCACGATAACTGAGCGTCACCTCCGCTCCGGCAGCCTGTAGTGCCGTCGCCGCTTCGAGCGCGGAATCTCCCCCGCCGACCACGAGCACTTTGCGATCAGCAAACTCCGCCGGATCATGCAGGCGGTTGGACACCTTATCCAAATCCTCGCCCGGCACGCCGAGCTTACGGTGATTACCACTGCGACCAATCGCCACGATGACCCGGCGAGCCTTAAACGGCGAGCCGTCCGGATGGTGCAGCTCGATCACGTCTCCCTTGCGCGTCAGTTTTTCAATTCGCGCGTGTTTGGGTTCAATGCCCGCCGCGATGCGCTGGATTTCCAGCTCTTCGACCAAATCCTCTTTCACCGTCGCAGTGAGTTTTAAATCGCCCGCAGGATTCAGATCAGTCGGATAAGTAAAGATGGGTTTACCTTTGGGGAAATTGACGATGGTCGACATCGGTTTACTCGCCTCAAAAACCACGAAACGCAGACCACGTTTCTGCGCCTCGAGCGCCGCCGAAAGACCAGCAACGCCGCCGCCCACGATGGCCAGATCGGCGGGACTGCTGTCGGCCCCGATATCCGGACCCAATTCATCCGCCACTGCAGCGACTGCCTTGGCGCCGGTATCTGCCGCAAATTTCAAAAGCGGCACGCCCGTGAGGTCTCCCACCACGCGCACGCCTTGCACTGCCGTGGTGCCGTCCTCGTTGACGACCGGCAATTTTTCCACCTTCCCCGCCGGCCATTGAAAGTGAAGCCAGTGGAGGTAACGTTGGAGCTTTCCCATGGGTTTGAGTTACAACAGTCCGCGCAGCGTAGCGAGTTCGGTTGTGCCCGACACCAGATAGGCGAATTTGTCATCCGCCCAGGAGGCGGCGATGAATTCACCACTCTCGTGGAACATAGGCTTACTGTAGATCGCCTCGGCATCAAACGACTCCCGTGGAGCGATAAAAACGTGATACCAGCCCGATTCGCGTTGGAAACAAACCTCAAAGACCTCGTGCCCCGCGACATTCACTTTACGGCAACCAAACTGCCGAAGCTCGTCCAAGTTTACCGGCATCACATCGGCTCCCAAACGGTTGTTTTCATCCATCAACCAAGCTCCGAAATTGCCTAGATCATTAGCATGAACGCCTTTGTCGTGGGCTCCTCCATAGTCCGCGAGAGCCACTTTGAGCACCGGGTCAAACCCCGGCAGTGCCGCGATTTTAGTTTCGGGCTCCGACAGGTTCACGGTAAACGCCAACGCCACGGCTGCTGCCGCCGCCAAACCGATCGCCCAGGGACGCAACCACCAGGCCCGGCTCTGTGAAGGTTCTGCCGGAGCCGAGCTCAGCTTGGTTCCCGCCAAAATGGAATCACGCAGGCCTGCCGGAGCCGTAATATTCGACAACTTAGCCGCTATCGTCGCATCAAACTCCTGCTCGCGCTCAAACCACGCGGAGAGCGCGGGATCGCGACTTGCTTGAGCCAGCGCTTCCGCGAAGGCCTCATTTTCGGCGTCGGCTCCATTTGGCCGATAGCCTTGTAACATGAATTTTGCTTCTTCGTTGGTCATTATTTGACCCCTCCTTTTTTGGTTTTTGGAAACTCCACCACTTCGCCATCTTCGCGACTACCGGCCTCTTTTTGGGCCATAATTTTGCGCAACTGGGTTTTACCGCGCGACAAGCGCGACATCACGGTGCCGATCGGCACATCCAGAGATTCTGCGATCTCTTGGTAACTGAGATCTTCGAGATAGAATAAAGTAAGCGGTGCGCGAAACACTTCGTCCACCTCTTGTAAGGCCTCGACCACTTGATCGGCGTCCATCCGACGCGCATGATCAATATCCTCGGCCGGCATATCCTGGGCCGAGGGTGGCAGGTCTTCAATGGATTGGGACCGCTGATCACGGCGGCAACCACGGAGGAACTCACGGTATAGGGTCGTAAACAGCCAGGTTTTGGCTTTCGAGACCTCCCGTAGCTGGTGCCCACTCTTGGCCCAGATGAAAAACGTTTGCTGGACCAAATCACACGCATCCGCCTCCCGTCGCGCCAAACTAAGGGCGAAACGGAAGAGTGGCGTGTAGTGGGCGTCCACCAACTGGGCAAAGACCTGATTGCTCATCGAGCCTGAGAGTGTGCGCCGGCGACACTTATTCCCAATTAGAATCTTTCTCTTTTTCTTTATCGTTCCCTTTCTCCCGCTTCGTTTCCCTCCTTCGAACGACCATGCTTCGCCTCCTGCTTCCACCCAACCTCCCTGCTACTGCTCCTCGCGACGCAATCGGCGTAAAAATTGAGGTGGATCTCAGTCGGCCGCCTCCACCTGAGATGCTTCCCGCCCTCGCAGCCCTACAGCGCTTCGGAGCGGTTCCGGCGCCGGTGATGTTCCTACAACTGACCGCCGATCAACTCCGCGAGCTCACCACTTTACTGAAAGGCCAGTCCGTCTTCGCCTTTGTCAATGCTCCGGCCAAAACGCTTCTTTGGGTAGGCCCAATCCTCCGCGGTGTTTCCGAACATCTGCCTAAACCGGAGCCCAAAGCAGCCACCCCGACCGCGTCTGCTCCTTCGAAATCTAAAATCGTAAACCGTAAATCTGAATTCGAACCCGATCTTTCGCCCATGCAGGTCGACGGCTCCGAACATTTTTTGGCCATCACGTTGCCCTCGCGCGAATCCGTCGCCTACGGCTCGGCCCTCGAACTCCTCAAAGACCATGGGTTTCGTTTGGAGCCCTCAAATCGAAAGTGGTGGCTGCGCGATCGCCACAAAACTCTCAGCTTCCTTTCTCGCCATCTCGACACGTTGGAGAGCGAGTTCCATGCCGACTTTACCGCCAACTTCGAGCGCAATACCGCAAAAATCCTCCACGCGGGGGTGGCCACCAAGATCAACAAAGTCGGCGACGAATTCGAGGTCACGGTCGGTCTTGATACCGGCTCCGTTTCAGGAGCCGCCCTCACCTCCGCCCTCACCAGCAACCGCGGTTACCTGGAATCCGGCGACAAGATTTTTCTCATCGACCCGACCCAAGCAGCCAAGATCGGCGCCGTGCAAAGTGCTCTCGCCGGCGAACCGACGGCGTTGGGTGGAGCGCGTCAAACCCATCGTGTCAGTGCGGCCCGGGCGGCGGAAATCGACGACCTTCTCGAAGAGCTTTCGCCGGGCTACAAATCGCCCGCCACCTGGCGCCAACGCAGTGGCGCCCTGCGCGACCTCAGCACGCTGGATTCTCTCGCCGTGCCCAACCCCGCTGGCGAACTTCTCCGACCTTACCAAAAACTCGGGGTCGCTTGGATGGGTTATCTCCACCAACACAAACTCGGCGGTATCCTCGCCGATGAGATGGGTCTGGGTAAAACGCTGCAGGCACTCGCGCTCATCGCCGCCCTGCGCCAAGAGCAAATCGTAAATGAGTCGGCCACGCCGACTCTCGTGGTGGCTCCGGCTTCGTTGGTCGAGAACTGGCGCCGTGAAGCGGCTAAGTTCACGCCACAGCTAAAGGTCTTTGTGCATCATGGTGCTCACCGGCTCGATTCGTCCCAGGTAGTGCCTGATCACGACTTGATCATTACGTCCTACGCGACCCTGGCCAACGACCGCGGTCTTTTCGCCAATAGCGATTGGCGCTGCGTCATCGCCGACGAAGCCCAGCACATCAAGAACCGACGCACCCGCAACGCCAAGGCCCTCCGCGCACTCTCCGCCGAATCCCGTTTCCTCCTCACCGGCACGCCGCTCGAAAACTCCCTCAACGACCTACGATCGCTGTTCGAGTTCTTGTTGCCGGGCTTCCTCAAAGAAGTCCCCACGGGCTTGCGCGGCGACGAACGCACGTGGCACGACGATCGCCTACGATCCCAAACAGCTTCCTATATCTTGCGACGCACGAAAGAAACCGTCGCTCCCGAACTTCCGGAAAAAATCGAACAAGTCATCTACTGCGAACAGCCCGCGGAACAGGTTGCCCTCTACCGCCGGACCCAGGAGTCCAGCGAACGTTCGCTCCTCGAACTGGAAACGAAGGGCGCCAATCAAGGCGCCATCCGCATGGCGACCCTCACTCAATTGCTGCGCTTGCGCCAAGTGTGTTGCGATCCGCGCTTGGTCGAACCCCAAGCGCTGCCCGGTTGGTCGTCAAAACTCGCGGCATTCCGCGAGCTCATGGACGAAATCGTAGACGAGGGGCATCGGGTTTTGGTGTTTTCCCAATTCACCAGCTTGCTCGCCCTCCTCCGGGAGGAGCTCGATTCGTCCGGCATCGGTTACGCCTATCTCGACGGTTCGATGAATCCCACCAAACGCCAAGCGGCCGTCGATCACTTCCAGAACGACGATCAGGTCCCGGTATTTCTCCTCTCGCTGAAAGCCGGCGGCACCGGACTCAACCTTACGGGCGCCGATACGGTGATCCACTTTGACCCGTGGTGGAACCCCGCGGTGGAGGCGCAGGCGACCGACCGTGCTCACCGGATCGGTCAGACCCGGGTGGTGACAAGTTATAAGCTGATTTGCGCCGGAAGCGTGGAGGAAAAGGTGCTCGGATTGCAGGAAACCAAACGAGCGCTGCTCGCCGATGTTTTTGAGGCCAGCGACGCGGTGTCCGCCAAACTGGAACTCTCCGATCTCCGTGAGTTACTGACCTAACATCACCAGAACAATTCACCCTCCCGGCGATGCATTACGCCAAAAGAGTAAGTAAACCACCATGGCACGGACATGGTCCACTATGGTAGGATGAGGAGTCTCCGGACAGAACTTCCGCCCCCCCTCCTGCTCTCAATCCTCCCCTGGATTACGGGCGACATCCCAGCCCTTCAATATGCCCGTTATCAAGATAGGTCCCCTCCCGCTACCTTTACCCCATGCGTTGTTTGCGACGGGTATTTGCCTTTTTGCAATCGGAACGGCTACGGCGCAGATCACGGCAGACTATCACGAAGTCTCCCGGGAAGGCATGGATCCCAAAGCCGAAGGAAACTCCAACCGAAATTGGAATTTCAATACCACTGCGCTGACCACCTTCAACGGCTGGCAATACTGCGCGTATTGGAACAATGGCGACATCGTGGGCGGAGAACGCCGCTACCGCGTCGAACTCGCTCGTCGCCCTCTGAACTCCTCGGCGGGTTGGTCCACGATCACCCTTTCAGACTACTACCGCAATCAGGACCCCGACCCACCTCATTCGGCGGCGGCGCGCTTCGGAGACGGACATGAAAAGGTGTCCATCGGCATTTCGCCGGATGGATTTATCCACCTGGTGTTCGATCTCCATGTCGATCATCTGCACTACGTGCGCAGCAAGACCGCGTTGGCCCTGATTCCGGACACATCCCCTTGGAACGCGGATCAATTTGAAGATGTGCGCCGCAGTCTTAACCCCGAGGGAAATCTCATCACGCGGGTGACCTACCCGCGATTCTACTCTGACTACGCGAACGATGGCTTCGCGCTGCATTTGCGCACCGGAGGATCAGGGAGCGGTGATACCCATATCCTCAATTACGACTCGATTCAGCAGCGATGGGATATCGATACGATGGACGCCAGTCGTATTCTCGACAACGAGACCACGGCTTATCCCGACGGAACGGTGAACGCCTATCCCATTCTCCAAGCCAACGGTCGCACGATCCATATGCTATGGACTTGGCGGGGCACACCCGATGCCGCCACGTGTTTCGATATTGCTCACGCCTACAGCACAAATTTTGGCAGCGACTGGCGGAACGGTCAGGGCAACATCATTGGTATCCGGGGAGCCGCAGACGGTTCGGTCGATTTAATCAGTGCGGATGACCCCGGGGTCACGGCGGTCGACCTTGAGCTCAATCGCGTGTTCAACGCGAACTTCGCCGCCGCCGTAAATCGCCAGAAGGACATCTACGTCTATTATCAGGATCGCCAAACCGGTGATCGCTTCCTCCGCAAACGCACCGCCGTAAATCAACAAGATGAAGGCGGCTCGTGGGGCGATGCGTTCGCCGCTCCCCGGGTATCCAATCCGATCTTGGTGGCAGCCCCCAGCGGCAGTGTCTTCCTAGTCAGCAAAACCGGCGTTCACCAGGTTCTCGAGGACGGTTCCTTCTCGTTGGTAAAATCTCGTCCGAGTGAAGCAAGCTATGGCGCGGCCAACCTTTCGGTGGATCATCACCGACTTGAATCCGAGGGAGTAATTTCGGTCATCGGCCAAAACTCCGGGCAAACCGTCTTTACCGTAGACTACCAGAATCTACCCGCCCCCTCCGGAGCGTCACTCCGGGTCGCCAGCAGCCCCTCCGACCAGACCTTGGCTCCCGGGGAGAGCACGACATTGTCCGTCACCGCGGCAGATCCCGTCGCCGGCGTCACCCCCACCTTTCAGTGGCGGAGAAATGGGATGGACATAGCAGGCGCCACCGCCGCGACGCTCACCCTAAACAACCTGAGCATCAGCCAAACGGGCTACTATACGGCCGCCATCAATGACGGGGTTTCGACCGTGTTTAGCAGTCCGGCGCTTTTGACGGTTACTGATCTCAAGCCCGGACGTTTGCGAAATTTGTCGGTGCGCAGCCGATCGGGCCCGGCCGAATCCGCTCTGGTGGCCGGATTCGTCATCGACGGAGAAGCCACTGAAATTCTGGTTCGGGGCGTCGGACCGGGTTTGAGTGCATTCGGGGTATCACCCGTATTGCCCGATCCCGAACTGGAGATGTTCAGCGGACAAACCTCCTTGGTTTTAAACGAAGATTGGGCGACACAATCCTCTTCCGGACACGATCAGATCACGACCGCTGGCGCGACCGTGGGCGCATTTGCACTCGAATCCGGCAGCAAGGACGCGGCGATCCTATCCACCGTGACCGGAGCCCACACGGTTCACGTTCGTGACGAACAATCCGGCATCGCCTTGGCCGAGATTTATGAGGTCGGACAAACCGCCGGCCGACTCACCAACGTCTCAGCCCGCACCCAGACCGGCAGCGGAGCCGACGTGTTAATCGCCGGGTTCGTCATCGGAGGAGACCTACCGATGCGCGTCATGCTCCGGGCCGTCGGACCCCAACTGGAGACCTATGGCGTGACCGGAGTTCTGGCGAACCCACTGCTTCGCCTCTACGACCGCACCGAAACCGAAATCGCCTCCAATGACGATTGGTCGGGAACGGAGGTCGCAGACTCCGCTAGCATCGTGGGTGCATTTTCACTCGACCCCGGGAGCCGGGACTCCGCCTTGATCGCCACACTTAATCCCGGTCCCTACACCGCCCACGTCACCGGATCCGAGGGTGGCAGCGGAGTCGCTTTGATTGAGCTCTATGCGCTTCCCTAAGACAATTTCGGCGGGATATCCGGATTCCGTTCCCCACCAGAATCAGCCCAGACGGCGGGGAGAAGTGTAAAAACCTATTGACGACAACACGGGGAATCCTTCCTCTCCCCATTCCTCTGAAGGCGAGATAGCTCAGTTGGTAGAGCAGCGCACTGAAAATGCGCGTGTCCCTGGTTCGATTCCTGGTCTCGCCACCATTTTATAGAATCCGTCCATTATTGGGCGGATTCTTTGTTTTAGGGAGATGCCGACCACCTGAGGTGACCCGGAATCATGATGCTTCGCCTTCTCAGGCTCAGGTTCTCGCTGCGCTCGGATCCTGGTCTCGCCACCACGTTTTGAAGTTCAAAACGTGCCCGCCGAAGCCCAACGGGCGAAGGAGGGCAACCCTCCACCAATCCCATAACGCGCCCACTGGGGTCAGGTTGGGCTTGCCCCATAAAAACGGACACGGGGATGGGGTTAGTTTCTATTGTTGGATGGATTCAAAGTCCTTGGGGCTCAGGTAGCCAAGACTGGAGTGGAGTCGC
>JABIRI010000084.1 GCA_018667915.1 Opitutaceae bacterium
ATCGTTTTACCCAATCCCACCTCATCGGCCAACAGCACCCGCGGCACCTGCCGACTCGTGACCTCTTTCAGGATATAAAACTGATGCGGAATCAACTCCAGCCGCCCCCCAAGATAGCCCCGCACCGGAGAGGCCCGCACCCCGGCCTGAACCCGACGGGTGCGATAACGCAGATCAAACACCCCTCCATCATCGGTCTGGCCGGATAATAGACGATCGAGCGGACCCGTGGCACCGGCGATATCGGATACCTCCTCCTCGGACACCCGTTGCCCTTCGCCCGCATAAATCAGGAGACCGTTTTCCTCGATCACGGATTCGACCAGAAAAGTCAGGCCCGCCCGCGTCGCGACCTTCTGCCCCTCCTTGAACTCGATACGCTTGAGCACGGAGGTGCCCTGAGCGTAGAGCCGTTGTTCCCCCGTGGCGGGAAACGACACCGCGACCCGGCCATCGGCCAGGCCGATCACTACGCCCAAGCCCAATTCGGGCTCCGGCTCACTCACACAACGCTGACCTACGGTATTTAATGACACGACCCGAGAACGACGCGCCATTCCACGCTTTTCAAAACCATTTCGATAAATCTCTGATTTCGTGGCCGACGTCTTGTCATTCCTCCCCGAATTTCGCTGAGTAAAGCTATGGAACAGCGCCGTCTCGGGAAATCTGGAATCTTTGTAAGTAACCTTTGCTGCGGAACGATGACATTCGGTTCGCAGAATACGGAAGCCGAGGCGTTTGCCATCATGGACCGGGCCTACGATGCCGGGATCGATTTTTTCGATACCGCGGAGATTTACCCCGTGCCTCCGGATCCCAAATGGGTCAACCGCACCGAGGAAATCGTGGGCAAGTGGCTCAAAACCAAACCCCGGGACGCGATCATTATCGCCACCAAAATCGTCGGACCTTCCCAGGGGTGGTTTACCGCGCCCATCCGCTCCGGTAAAAGCATCCATGACCGTCACAACATAGTCCGCGCAGTCGAAGGTAGCCTACGGCGTCTCCAAACCGACTATATCGATCTATATCAGACGCATTGGGCCGAACATGGAGCACCTTACGAAGAAACCATGGCGGCCTTAACCGACCTCAAGGACCAGGGGCTCGTGCGCATCGTCGGATCCAGTAACGAAAATGCCTGGGGCACCATGAAAGCCGAGGCCGTATCGGCGGCGCATGGTTTTACCCGTTACGAAACCATTCAAAATAACTATTCCATCGTGAATCGGCGATTCGAAGATGCATTGGCCGAGATTTGCCGTCGGGAGCAAATCAGCCTCCTGCCCTTCTCCCCACTCGGCGGCGGAGTCTGCACCGGAAAATATCAGGACGGCGCATTTCCCGAGGGCGCACGTTTCAGCAACTACATGGCCGCAGGTCCCCGCCAGCAGGCCATGGTCGGGCGCTTCGTAAATGAAAAGAGCCTCCATACCGTCGCTGAACTAAAAGTGCTAGCGGACGAACTCAACGTGCCGCTGGCGGCGTTATGCGTGGCCTGGTCCCAACAAAACGACTTTGTCGCATCGACAATTTTTGGCGCCACGTCGCTCGACCAGTTGGAAGAAATTCTCCCCGCCCATGACCTAAAAATTAGTGACGAGATGATGACCAAAATCGATGAAATTACGGGGAAATATCTCTATCCGCTGGGGTGAGGGACACCATTTCCGAAGGAATCGAATAACATTACAAATTTGAAACCCATGAACTCTGATTTCGTTCTCCGGTCACTATCCAGCATGATCCGGTTTTTGGCTAAAACTTGGCGCGAATGGCGCGGGTATATTTTCTTCTTCATTTTCGTATGGATACCCGTTCGCTCGGCGGTCGTGGACTACAGCCCTGTGCCCACGGGTTCGATGAATCCTACGATTCTCGAGGGCGACGTCGTATGGGTCGACAAGCTCGCCTACAGCTTGCGTGTGCCCTTGACCACGCTCCATCTAAAACAATGGGCGGAACCGGCTCGGGGCGACATCGTCGTGGTCCTTTCGCCCGAGGATGGCACCCGACTGGTGAAACGAATCGTAGGTATTCCGGGCGATACCTTGTCGATGCAAGATAACCAAATCCTACTGAACGGAGAGTTCGTAGCCTACACAGAACCGGAAGCCAACTACGGAGCCGAGATCGCTGAGGTCCTTCGCCCTCACGCCATTTTCGCTGAAGAGAATCTTGGTGGGGTCAAACATCCCGTGATGGGGATTTCAGCGGGCTCGGGTGCACCCCGAAATTTAGCGCCCGTGACGGTGCCGGATGATCGCTACTTCCTCATGGGTGATTCTCGTGATAACAGTCACGACTCACGTATCTACGGATTTGCGGAAAGGGACGCAATATTAGGACAAGCCAAAGGAATTTTGGTATCGCTGGATATCAACGATACTTACCTCCCTCGTCTGGACCGTTTTTTCACCCCGTTGCGCTGAAGATTTGTCACTTCGACGCTTCCCGCTGAACCTCCGTGTTCTTCAATTTGCGCGGGTGAAATTTCGCGTGATGATCCAATAAGCGGGTCTCTTCCACCGCCGTGTAAATCTGAGTCGTGCCGATATCGGCGTGTCCGAGCATTTCCTGAATTGCACGAAGATCCGCGCCACCACTCAGCAGGTGGGTGGCGAACGAATGGCGCAGCAAGTGAGGCTTCACGACTTTCGTGATCCCGGCGCGACGCGTGTGAGTCTTCACCATCAACCATACCGTCTTCCGCGAAATGGCCGTGCCGCGGTTGCTGAGGAAAAATTGGCTGCCCGTTTTGCCCTTCACAAAATGCGGTCGACCCGAAGCCAAGTAGGCCTGAATGGAAGTGATCGCCTGATCGCCGAGCGGCACCACCCGTTCTTTCGAACCTTTGCCTATGACCCGGACAAAACCGTGATCGAGGTCCACCTGTTGCAGGGTTAAATCGCAGAGCTCCGAAACCCGGAGCCCACTGGAATAAAAGAGCTCCAAAATCGCCCGATCTCTCAGGCCGAAGGCATCTTCGGTCGTCGGAGCAGCGAGAATCTTGCCCACTTCTTCGGTCGTGAGCGTGCCGGGTAATTTGCGGCGCAATTTGGGCCCCATCACCAATTCGGTGAAATCATCATTACGAACCCCTTCATGCACCAAATATCGGGCAAACATCCGTAACGCGGAAAGTTTCCGGGCAGCACTCGAACTCGCGAGTTTACGATCGCTCAAATCCTGGGCCCAAGCAGTCGCATCATCGCTCGCAACACGTTTCCAATCGGACCGCCCTCGTTTGGCCAAAAATATCGCGGCCTGACTCAAGTCGCTCTCGTAAGCTTCTACCGTCTTGGCGGAACGGCCACGTTCGAGCTCAAGCGAAGTGACAAAATCGCGGATACTTTCCTCCATCGCAGGAGGCAGGTCTACCGAGGATCCGGAACGCGGCGGCATGAAAAGAGATCTAACGCTTCAATACCGGGGAGCAAGCCAAGCCGGCTTACACCAATAGGCGCTGAGAGCGTGCCACAGCACGGGAATTTATATTACCGACGTCGTCCACCACCGCCACGACGGCGGAAACCACCGGGAGGAGGCGTGCGCATGCGGTAGGTGATGCGCGCCTTCTCCAAGTCGTAAGGGCTCATCTCCATTTTCACCGTATCGCCCGCAGCGATCTTGATGAAATGCTTACGGAGCTTGCCCGAGATATGGGCGAGCACCTGATGGCCATTGGCCAACTCCACCCTGAACATAGTGCCAGGAAGAACGGACACTATCTTGCCCTCTACTTCGATCGAGTCTCCGTCAGGCATTAATAAGAGGCCAAAAGGCCACGGGTCAGGTGTGAGGTCATACAGATTTTGGTGCGCAAAAGTCACTTGTAAGCCAAGGACCGCCCTCCTTAGTCAAGGCAATTACATCTTTACCCATGTCGTCTTCCACCTCAAATCCGCCTCCCTGCCCCTTCGAAAAGCGGTTCCCGTCGCAACTTGTGCGAGATGATACCTTCTTCATGAGCCTCGCTTACAATCAGGCTATTGACGCGTGGCGAGCGGATGAGGTGCCTATCGGCTGCGTAATCGAACGCGACGGCGAGGTCATTGCTTTTGCCCATAACACCGTCGAACACGGCGAAGACCCTACTGCTCACGCCGAAATGCTGGCCATCACTCAGGCCGCCTCGGCTGTCGGCAATTGGCGCCTCGAGGGCTGCACCCTCTATGTGACCAAGGAGCCCTGCCCCATGTGCAGCGGGGCAAGTATCATGTCTCGGGTCAAACGGGTCGTCTTCGCCGTGCCTGACCCCAAGATGGGCTGTCTGGGCGGAGCGACTAACCTCAGCGAACTCCCTCGGGTCAACCACCGCTGTGAGATCACCGCTGGTGGCGTGCTCGAAGACGAATGCCGGGATCTGATCCGGGCATTCTTCCAACTCAAACGCGCCGACTCGGCCGAAACCTGATCGGCAAACCGGCAGGCGACATTGACGCAACTGCCGCCATCGCGCATAATAATTTTCCTTTTTTTAACTAACCCTCCAATCAACTGAATAATATGGCCTACGAACTTCCTGCCCTCTCCTACGCAGCCGATGCGCTCGAACCGCACATTGATACCCGCACGATGGAAATCCATCACGGCAAACATCACGCGACCTACATCGCCAAACTCAATGGCGCCCTCGAGGGTCATGACGATCTCGCCGGTAAATGCGTGAAAGAGCTCATCGCTGATCTCGCTTCCATTCCCGACGCCATCCGTGGCGCCGTGCGCAACAACGGTGGCGGACACGCCAACCATGCCTTCTTCTGGTCCATTCTCGGGCCTGGCAAGGGCGGCGCCCCTTCTGGCGACCTTGCGGCCGCTATTGACGCCTCATTCGGCTCCTTTGAAGCCATGAAGGAGCAGTTCGCCGCCGCTGGCGTGGGACGCTTCGGTTCCGGCTGGGCGTGGCTCTACGTCAATACTGACGGCAAACTCGCCATCGGCTCGACCGCCAACCAAGACAGCCCTCTGATGGGTGAAGCTGTTGCCGGCATCGCCGGCACGCCCGTCATCGGTCTCGATGTCTGGGAGCACGCTTACTACCTCAACTACCAGAACGTGCGTCCTGCTTACATCGGCGCATTCTGGAACGTAGTGGATTGGGACGCCGCCGCCGCGAACTTCGCTGCTGCGACCGGATGATCCCTTCGGTTCATTTCAAAACAAAAGCCGTCCCAAATCGGGACGGCTTTTTTGTGCACTGGATCTTGGATCATGAGGCCGAACCATTGACTGCTCGGGACCATCTTACTCTGCCATCACCGTCGCTTACTCTTCATCAGATTCGGCATTCTTCTGGTATTCTCCTTTGTTGTATATCCAGGCGAGATTTCTACGGATATCCTCACCAATGAGGGTCACCGTGGGAATGAGCAACAGGGTGATAAACGTCGCAAATATGATTCCCCAGCCCAGTGAAATCGCCATCGGAATAAGAAAGAGCGCTTGCACGCTGCTCTCAAACATCAGCGGGAGCAGACCGAAGAACGTCGTCAGCGAAGTCAGTAGAATCGGTCGGAACCGTTTCACCCCCGCCAAGCGCACGGCTTCGTTCAAAGTCATACCTTCCTTCACTTTGCGGTTGATGAAGTCGACCATCACCAGCGAGTCGTTCACCACCACGCCGGAGAGCGCGAGAATACCCAACAGGGACAGCATTGTGACTGAAGCCGCCGGGTCATTGGCTGCGCCGATAACGCCGTAGAGAAAGGACATGATGGTGTGGCCCAAAATCGCTCCCACCACCCCAAACGGAATGGCCGCCATCACAATGAAGGGCTGGAAGTAACTCTTGAACGGAATCGCCAACAGCACATAAACCGCGATCAGCACAAAGATGCAGCCCTTGATAAATTCGTCATTGTTATCCCGAGTTTCCGCCGCACGGCCCTGCAAAGAAACTGAGACTCCAGGAAAGTCGGCTAAAAGTCCGGGCATGAAATTCTCCAGAACTTCCGCTTCAATTCCATCGATATCCACGGTATCCGTGTCGCCTTCCGCCGAAACGCGAACGATCCGGTTGCGATCAACCCGACGAATCGAAGGCAGCGCTTTACCCGGCACAACGCGCGCTACTTCCTCAAACGGCACTTCCTGTCCGGATCCCGTGCGAATCATCATGCGACTGAGGGCGCCCAACGATCGACGAGCTTCCAGGGGATAACGCACCATCACGCGCACATCATCACGGCCTCGTTGGATACGCTGCGCCTCAGTCCCGAAGAATGCTTGGCGCACCTGGGTGGCAAGATTCTGCGCGGTAATACCTAGATGCGAGGCCTGCGGCTTGAGCTCGAGTTCCAACTCCTGGTTGGCGGTCTCAAAGGAATCCTGGATATCATAGAGTCCGGGAAATTCGGTTAACTTCTTTTGTAGCGCCTTCGAAACAGACACGAGATCTTCGATTTTGGGTCCGACCAATTGGATCGTCATCGCTCCACCCCCACCTCGAGCAAAGGAGAAATTGAGTTGTTCCGCTTCAGGCACCGGTCCGACGCGATCACGGAGCTCAAATGTCATCTCCCGGCTGTTCACCGCGAGACTGCCATCGTCTTCGGTGACCAGTTCGATGACCACTTCACCCACTTCCGCGACACCCGCGGCGGGTCCACCACGGCGAAATCCACCACCAAAAGGTTGGCCTCCGGCAGTCGCGAAAATATTGTCGATGACTTCATGGCCATACCGTTCCCGATAGTCCGCCTTCATCGCCAAAGCCTGAGTCTCGATCCGTCGGATCACTGCATCGGTTTTTTCGATATCAGTTCCCACCGGCATCTGCAGCGTCACCGTGACTTGATCACGGGGAATATTGGGGAAAGGAGTCCACCGAATATAGCCCGCAAACATCGCGCCAATAAAGACGACAAAGAGCCCTAGAAAAACTGAAACCGCCGCATAGCGATACTGCAGACACTTCTCTAATATCGGGCGATAAACACTCAGAATGAATTTTTCTAGACCCTCGGCAAAAAAGCGCTGAAACCTGCTAAGAAAATTCTTCGATGCCGCCTTCCCCAAACCTTTGCAGTGTTTGAGGTGAGCCGGCAGGATCAGTTTTGATTCGATCAAAGAAAACAGCAGAACAGGAATCACCACGATGGGGATCTGTTTGAAGAAGTTCCCACGAAATCCGGTCATCACACTGAGCGGATAAAACGCCACAATAGTCGTGAGCACTCCGAATAGAACCGGGATGGCGACCTCTTTCGTTCCCGAGATGGAAGCCGTTAGAGAATCCTCCCCCGCCTGCATGTGTTGGAAAACATTTTCCCCCGTCACAATCGCATCATCGACCACGATACCGAGCACCAAAATGAAGGCGAACATCGTGATGAGATTCATCGAAACGCCCCAAAGTGGCAGCAAGAAGAACGCTCCCGAGAATGCGATGGGCACTCCCAGTGACACCCAGAAAGCCAACGAGGGGCGCAGGAAAAGTGACAGAATCACGAGAACCAAACAGTAACCAAAAATGGCACTATCGACCAAGGTGTCCAAGCGAGCTTGAATCCGAGCCGAGTCATCCTGCCAGTAATCCAACTGAATCCCGTCGGGAAGGATCTCTCGTTTCCCCGCGACGAACGTTTTCACCGCATCGCCGATTTCCAAAATGTTCTGATCACCCGTGCGGAACACATCAATCGCCACCGCCCGCTCACCATTAAATTGAGGGATTACCGGAATTTCATCGAATCCATCCGTGACCAATCCGATATCGCCCAAAGTAATTCGCGTGCCATCGGGATTGGTAATGATCGTGATCTCGGCAAATTCATCCTGAGTGTAGGCCTGTTGCGACGTACGGAGCAGGACATTCCCGCCTTCCGTGCGAATACTACCCGCCGACAGATCGATGGAATGGGTGCGAATCGCTCGCACAACCTGATCAAACGTAAGACCGTATTTGCGCAGGTCGGCTTCGAGAACCTCGACCGAAATTTCATAGGGACGCACCGCCTTGAGCGAAGCGATGGTCACTTTCTCCAATCCCGAAATCTCCTCGCGCAGCCCTTCAGCGAAGATCTTCAAATCGCGTTCACTTAGATCAGCGGCAACCACCACGGTGATTACACGTTCTCGCCGATCTGCGATGCTGATTTGAGGTCGTTCTGCTTCCACCGGAAACGTCCGGATGGTGGAGACGCGATTGGTCACTTCATCCAATGCCTCACCCAAATCAAAATTATCTTCGATCTCCAATGACACGGAGCCGGCATTGGCAGTCGCCCGGCTTTGCATCTCTTTGAGACCCTCCAAATCAAAGAGCACTTCTTCCAAACGAACCACGATCGATTCTTCAGTCTCAGTCGGCGTGGATCCTCGATACGTCACCGAAACTGTGATCACTCGCGACGGATAATCCGGAAACTCCTGCAGGATCATCTTGTTCCACAGCGAGTAGGCGCCGGAACCCAAGATCGCGACCATCAGGATATTTGCGGCGACGCTATTACGGGTAAACCATTCAATCAACTTGTGCATCAGGTGCCTTTGTTTGGGGATTCTAAGAAATTAATTTAACGGCCGCCGCGACCGGCGGGTAGTTCAACCCCGTTGGCTTCAGCCCATTCACGGAGCTCGGCCATCGCGGGTCGCATTTTTGAGCGGTCGCCACTGGCGGCTGCAGCCGCGGCTTCATCCAGTTTGGTTTTGAGTTCAGCCGGCAGCGGCTTGTCGGCGGGAATCGCGGCCAAAAGTGTCCCTAAAATTCCGCCACCGGGACCACCGCCACCACCACCACCGGCGGTCGGAGGAGGACCACGACGCGCCGGAGCTGCCGCTTCTTCTTCCGCGGCCTTGGCTGCTTCGCTCTCTAGGACGGAACGCACGGGATATTCTTCGAGTGCGAGTGGCACCTGCGTAAGGCAGAGCAAATCGCCATCATTGAGGCCTTCACTCACCACCGCGACGTCATCGGTTTCCCAGGCAATTGAAACGGGACGTCTACGCAGAACGTCACGACCGTCGGATTGATCGACGATCAATACGTAGGAGTTTTCCCGTAGCATACTGCGCGGAATCACAAAAACATCATCCACCGTCTTACCCGTGATTTGGGCTTTCACGAATGAACCCACTTTGAGCGGAGGCCGCTCGTTGGCGGTGCGACCATAAGGATTGCGGATCTGGGCAACCACAAACAGTTGGCGACTGCGTGTATCCACGGCGCCTTCCGAGCGGGAAACACGCCCACCCCATCGGTAGGTTTCGCCCGCAACTTCCAAGGAAAGCTGCACGGATGGTCCTTCCGCCAAGGTTGGATTCTCTCCGCGATAGGTTGAGCGCATATCGAGATACGAATATTGGGTTGCGGTGAGTGGCAGTCGCACTTCAGCGAGATCGACGGCGAACACACGGGCCATCTGGTTTCCCGGCGATACATACTGTCCCACGTCTACCGTTTTGCTCAATATACGGCCGGCATACGGAGCGCGAATTAAGGTGCGTTCCAGATTGCGCTTAGCGTTGTTCACGCGCGCCTGCGCCGAGGCGACCGAGGCAGCCGCTTGCTTAAGTTGAGGTTCGCGGAGCGTGAGGCGGCTGGCCGGAGTATCTGGATTGAGACGCTCCCAATCGCGCTTGGCCTGAGCCGAACGCGCCTGCTCTTCCGCCAATCGGAGATCGGCTTGCGCATAAGCTGCATCAGCTACGATCAATTCGGTTTCGTAATCGCTCTTATCGATCTCGATGAGCACTTCGCCCTCTTCGAAAAACGCGCCCTCCTGAAAGTTCGAGCCGATCGACACAATCCGACCCCGCACTTCGGGAATCAGCGTGCTGGTCGTCCGAGCTTGGACAGAACCTTGGGAATGCAGCACGATTTCATAGCTTTGACGAGCCACCGGACGCACCACCACTTCTTTGGCTGGCGCTTGGAATTGACGCCGAGGTGCTTCCTTTTGGAAGACAATCATCAAAAAAGTGGCACCACCCGCGATCGCGAGAATGATGACAGGAAGCAGGATTTGCAGAGCTCGTTTCATGGAGATTTAGTTTTCTTCGGCTGGTTCGAAGGAGAAGCCCCCGCCTAAGGCGAGGAAAAGGTCGATGCGGCTTTGAATGCGCCGATTGGTCGTAGTAATGAGAGAGCGTTGAGCGTTGAGAGAACGACGCACGGAATCGAGCACGGTCGTAATATCGACCAAACCACTGGAATATTGCTCCCAGGCCAAAGTTTCGGCGGCGAGCGATTCTTCAGCGGCGATTTTTTGGAACTCAAAATCGCGGGCAAAGGACTCTTGCCCTGTCAACGCCTCCTCTACCTCACGGAAAGCGGTCAGGACAGTGCTGGTATAGGTAGCAACCGATTGGCGGTGCAGCGCTTCAAACCGTTGGGCTTGGGCGCGAATGCGACCGCCTTGGAAAAGTGGCATCGAAACATTCCATACCCGTGTCCATACTCGGCGGGCATCGAGGTCGAGCAGTTCGGTCTCGTCTCGCGAATTCGTTCCGCGCGTCAAAGTGATCGAAAGGTTGGGTAACATCGCCTTCTTCGCTTCAAATTTGCGCTGCTGGGCGGCAGCCAAGGAACGTTCGGCGCTCATCACGTCGGGGCGACGAAGCAAAAGTTCGGAGGGCAAGCCAGCGGGAATATTGCTACTAATTTCCGGCCATTCGGCGCGCACAGCCAATTCCCCACTCGGGTAGCGACCGAGTAAAACCTCCAGCGTGCGCACGGCGGACTCGCGGCCACGGATACGTTGCTCAAGGCTGCTCGCGGCAGAGGCCAAGTTGGCGCGAATTAAACGCACCGCCAAAGCTGTCCCGATGCCCTGCTCGAAGCCTTCTTCAACATTGCGTTGGCTTTCTTCAAACGCCTCGAGCGTGCGTTCGGCGAGAGCCAATTGTTGTTCGGCCTCGATCGCATTATACCATGCCTGCGCGGTGCGGCCCGCGATCGATAGGCGAGTGGCTTCGAAGTCGGCCACCGCAGATTGAGCATCCGCCAGATCTCCCTTGTAGCCATTTCGAACCTGACCCCATAGATCGATCTCCCAATTAAAACGCCCCGTCAGGGAATAGGAGGTATTGACGGGAGTCTGTTGAATGCCCTGAGCCGAACTCCGGCGTGAATCATTGCGGTTGGCACTCGCGGTGATCGTAGGCCACATCTCGGAGCGAGACGAAAATGTGCCGGCGGTCGCCGCATCCAGTCGGGCCTCGGCGGCCATCAGTCCAAAATTATGCTGCAATGCCTCTCGCAAAATTTCCACTAGTTGGGGATCGTCAAAATCCTGCATCCAGGACTGCGGGGCAAACGCTTCTCCCGAGGCGGCGGTTTCCCACGCGGAGGGAACTTCAACTTGAAGCTCCTTGGTTTGACTGGGCGGAGTCGACATGCAGCCCACCAGAAAAAATCCGGACAATAGGGCTACTGGGACACATCCTCGGCTATGACGAGTCGGGAGAGGGTGAGACATTAGAACGCTGGTGAAGAGGGTATGAACGGATCAAGACGCCAGTGATGCCGACGCGGTTACACCCATGGTAAGAAAATTTAACCGGGAAGCCAGGGGCAGGAAGAAAATAGGGAAAGTGAATGAATGAGGAAAAGGCGCAATTTCTAACTCTTTTGAGCAACTAATTTAAGAAAAAACCCCGAAGCCGCAATCAAGACAAGGTATCACTCGTTGTGAGGACTGATGAAACAAACAACACCCCCCTGGTCTTTCACCGGCCTCAGTCATCTGAAGCGCGGTTTTTTACTGGCTTCGGCCACTGTCATTTTCGCCTTGAGCGCATCCGCCGTCCAAGTCGCCGTGACCCTGCGCAATGCCGCGCCGGAAAACGGTATTTGGGCCGTCAATCCTTGGATTGCCGTTCATGACGGCTCATTTGACGCCTTCGATTCCGGAAGCGCAGTCAATGCTGCGGTCGAATCCGCAGCCGAAGATGGCAATGGCTCCATGCTCCGCGCTTGGTTCGCGACCAGCCAGCCCAACGGAAAGGGTGCGGTAATCCCCGGCCCGATAGCTCCGGGCCGCACCTACACCCAAATCTTCGACCTCGATGCCTCTAATCTTAACCACCTCTATCTCAGCTACTTCGCCATGGTCATTCCCAGCAACGATGCGTTCTGGGCCAATGACAACCCCTCGGCCTACCCCATCTTTGACGGCGCCGGAAATTTCATCCCGCGCAGCTTCAAAGTCTACGGGTCTCAGATTTGGGATGCCGGCACCGAGGTAAATGACGAGGTGGGCGCCAACACCGCATTCCTCGCTCAAGCCGCTCCCAATACCGGCACTACCGAAGGCGGCGTCGCCGCAATTCACGCGGGATTCAACGCCGCTGGTCAAGGAGGCATCCTCGACCAAATGCTCACCCGCTTTGGTGGACCTCTGACCTTCACCGGAGCTGATTTCAAACAAGCCATGTATCCCGTCGCCGAGATCACGGTCTCGTTGGTGAGCAATGCTACCTCCCGTCTGCTGAACCTCTCCTCCCGCGGCACCGCGGGGACTGGCGACGACACTCAAATCGTCGGATTTGTCGTCAGCCCCGGCGGTGACAAACAAGTCCTGGTTCGCGCGGTCGGTCCCAGTCTCGCCAACTTCGGCGTCGACAATCCTCTCTCCGACCCATCCGTCACCATCTTCAATGCCGACGGCGAGGCCATGGGCTCCAATGACAACTGGGTCGCATCCGAAGTCGGTGATGCAATCGGCACTGTGGGTGCATTCGCACTCGATGCCGGCAGCAACGACGCCGCAATCATGATGACGCTACCCGCGGGCTCCTACACTGCCCAAGTCGGAATCGCCAGCGGTTCGAGTGGCGTGGCCCTGGTTGAGATCTACGAAGTTTCAAACTGATCACAGTTTGTTTTCCGGGTGAAACGGTGGGTGCTTGGCGCAATGCGTCTCAGGCACTCACCCAAGCCATCCCCGAACTTCCAACCGCAGCCCCCCACTGCGGTTTTTTGCAGTCTCCGCCCCTCCCCTCACGATTTGGTCTCCTTCTCCGCCCCTCCTCTCACGATTTGGTCTCCTTCGCCGCCCCTCCCTGCTCATATCATTTGCCGCCCCTCCCCCGTTCTCCCCCTCCCGCCTTCTGCTCCCTCCCTCCCTGAAAACCAATCATCACCCTTCCACTATGTAACCATTATGGTGACAAGATCCCTATATTACTTAATTTCATTGGGTTATGTTCATATTTTCAAAAAAATAATGTTCACCCAAAGGTTCAGCTAAGGGTTTAATTTTCGCTAGTTGAAGGCGGCATCCGAGGCAGTGCGGTTGTCGTCGATAACGCGCGATGTGGACAGCATGCCATCATTCGGGGATCGACCGTCCACCTTCTGGTTTATTCAGACAAGAAGGGCTCTCGGTTCATTTGTCACCATTATGGTGACAAAATTCACATATCATTGTGATATATGATGTTTTGGATCCTATGCGGAAGGGTAGGTTGTCGATTTATGGTTGGTAGACCGGCTGATTAGCTGCTCAGGCTGGCGGCTATCTTGACGAAACGTTCGGCATCGGCCGGGGTGGCGGCGACGTAAACAACGTCTCCTTGGGCCCAGGTCGCGAAGCTCCATTCTCCGTCCTGTGACATCGAAACCGGGTCACCTACTTGGGGGGCTCCCACAAATTGATCGCGCGGAATCGTCAGCAGATGGACCAACGTGGTCGGTTTCTTCATCATGGGCGGAGCCGTTTCCGATTCGTCGAGCGCCGGGGAGGGAGCGGCCGCTACCATCATCGGTTTCTTGCCCGGCATGGCCACGCCATCGGCATCGCGTGGCACGCCGTCCAAATAGAAACACATGATGTATACCTGATGCCCCTCCACATTGAGGACTTCGCAGCCTAGGTTATCCAATGCCCCGATGGCTTCCGGCACGGATAGTCCAGCCGGAGCACCTTGAGATTTGAGATAGGCCAATAATTCGGGTTGATTTAGGGAGATCTGATCAAGTTCGTAGCCTGGATCGCCGAAGAACGCCATGACTCCATCCTGCAGCGCGGGTAAATTCACTCCGGTCTCGGCAATTTGAATGGGAATGGGTTCCACCGGATCAGGCAGAGTTATCCAAACCAGTCCACCCACTACCGATACGGCTGCGGCCAAACCGGCGGTGCGCCACCAGACCTTCTGACGACGATGCGCCGCGGCCAGTTTTTGGCCCTCGGCCAAAATCGCAGCCGCACGATCGGGCGCCAAGGACTGGCGCTCGTAGAAGTCGCGGAACTGTTTTTCGGGATTATCCAAGGTTTCAGTAAATCAAGTGGCGGAGGCAGGCGGCACCACATCGGTGTCGGGTGAAACGGATTGGCGGAGTTTCTGCAAACCTCGCCTCATTAAACTGAGCACGGTATTTCGGGGCTGGGCGGTGATATTGCCAATTTCTTCGGCGGTGCGACCCTCTATGGAGTGCAGGAATAGCGCTTCGCGTTCGTTGCCACGGAGCTGCCCCAACAACGTCTCCACATCGGCATGTGTGCCGGGCTGGGCCTTTTCCGGCGCGGGGGTGGGCTCGATTTCGTCGCCCGACTCGAAGGATAGAATTTTGCCGCGACGGAATCGATCTATTACCAAGTTTTTGATACTGGTAAAAAAGGCCGCCTTCGAGGGAATCTTGCCGTAACGCCGGTTGAGATTCAGCCAAGCTTCCTGAGTCACGTCCTCAGCGTCTTCTCGATGATGGATTAAGGCCATGGCGTAGCGGAAACCGATGTTGAGTAAATCGGTGTCACTTATCTCCTGAGCGGAGGACGGCGTTGGGGAGGAAGAAGCCAAGCAAGCTTTGGAATCGCTCACCGCTGTGAATATTCCCCAAAAACTCCATCTGCCGGCGGAATTTTTTCAGGACCTTAAAACAATCTAGCTTGGCGTTCATACCAAGCCAGACGAACAAAACCGTCGTTTGATTGCGGTGCCTGGATTCGAGCCGGGGACCGTCCTAGCGAGGAAGCACGGGCGAAGCCTGGGAAACCTCACCCAGCCGGGTAGAACTGAGGCGGGTCTTCTTGCCGCTTTCGGTGTCGAGTAACCAAATGCTGCGCTGATTGGGCGAACGGAGCGTGAAAATCAGGTGACGACCATCAGCCAACCAAGCGGGCTCGAGGGCGTCTTGGGAAGTTTTGGAGACGTTGATTGCGGCTGCTCGTTTGGAGCGATCATAAAGGCCAATCTGGAAACCCCGGCCCATCCGCATGGTGAAGGCGATTTTGTTGGGATCACCCGTGCTCCAATCCGGCTCGGCACAGTATCCGCTGATGTTAGTGGGCAGCCGGCTCATGCGGCCTCCACTCGGAGACATGATGTAAAGTTGGGGGCCGCCCGCGACGTCGGAAGTGAGGAGGAGTTGCCGACCATCGGGCGAAAAAACCGGAGATGATTCAACTCCGCTGGTCTTGGTCACGCGGAATACGCCACGGCCGTTAGCTTTGGCCGTATACACCTCCGGGTTACCGGCCCCGCTGAGCACCATGGTGACGCGTGAACCATCGGGACTGTATCGTGCGGCCTGGTTCGTGCCTTTAAAACTCACGAAACTCGTGCGCTGCATCGTGCGCATATCGATTTGGAAAATGTCAGCGGCGTTCGATCGATGAAAGCTAGTGTAGAGGAGTTTCGAACCATCAGGCGACCATTGAGGAGTGAGTGCCGACGCCCGATCGGAGGTGATGCGGCGCACTTCGCCAAAAAAGAGATCACCCGTGTAAACTTCAGTGCTACCCGTGCGTTTGCTGATGAACGCGAGTTGCGAAGCGAAGAAACCCTTCATTCCGCTGGTTTGCTCCACGACGGCGTCAGCCGCTTTGAGCAAGGCATTGCGCAGGGAAGTTCCGGTGATGGTGCGGTTCATCACTCGGGTAGAACCACGAGCGACATCAACTTGAACCCGATTGCCGGAGACCGCCGTAAACCGAATATCGTAGGCGGGGTTGCTCGTCACGCGGCGGTAGCGTCCGTGCGATTCGAATGCTTGGTTGGCCAGTTTGTGAAGATCTTCAGGGCTGGCTGTCACGCGCACCGACAGGGTCTGGCCACCCGTTGAAACTTCGATGTCATCAATCGTCGTAACGTCGCGCTGGGCGAATAGGGAGAACGAGGAAACGCAAAACAGAGCAAGAATTCGGATAAGTAAACGTGGCATGACTAAAGAGAGATCGGGCGGAATCCCGCCATTCGTATTTACAGGGACAGGAGTCTCAACAACGTTAAACCCTTTTCGGCCCAAAAACGTTCCATTTTATCTTTCACTGTGACTCCCGAAGCGATCAAAGAACACCTCAAGCAGGTTAAATATCCCGGATTCAGTCGTGACATCGTGTCGTTCGGCTTAGTGCGCTCCGCCGCCTTTGTCGAAGGCACCGTCAAGCTCTCGCTGGCGATCACGACGAACGATCCCAAGACGCCCTTGCAGCTGAAGCGCGAAGTCGCCGATTGCCTCAACGCCATACCCGAGGTCAGAGACACAATTATCGACATCGCGGTCTCGGCGCCGAAAGCACCGGCCACCCCACCCGTTGGCGGCAACCCCACCGGGAATGCGACGGACACCCCCCACGCCAAAATCAGACACGCCGTGGCGATTGCCTCGGGTAAAGGTGGCGTCGGCAAAAGCACTTTCGCGGTAAATCTCGCGTGTTCCCTCGCTCGCAGCTTGGCCGCGGAGGGTCGGCCGGGACGAGTCGGATTGATGGACTGTGATATTTACGGTCCGAGCGTGCCCTTGATGATCGGTCTCGAAGGAAGTCCCCAAGTGGAGAACGACCTTTTGATCCCCATGGAATCTAACGGCGTGAAAGTCATGAGCATGGGCTTCCTCATCGACGACAACACCCCCGTGGTCTGGCGCGGGCCGATGATCATGAAGACGGTCCAGCAGTTCGTCCAAAATGTGAAGTGGGGAGAGCTGGACATATTGCTCATCGACCTGCCTCCCGGCACCGGTGACGCGCAGCTTTCGCTCGTGCAAACGATCCCGCTCGACGGCGCCGTTATCGTCACTACGCCTCAGCCTGCCGCGACCAACATCGCCCGCAAAGGTGGCTTGATGTTCCAAAAAGTAAATGTGCCGCTGATGGGCGTGGCTGAAAATATGAGTTACTTCACGGACCCTTCCGGTGAGAAACATCTCCTATTCGGCGAAGGTGGCGGCCAAGCTACCGCGGATGCCCTCGGCACGAGTCTTCTCGGGCAGGTGCCGCTCGTTCCCGCGATTCGCGAGGGTGGTGATACGGGTAAACCCATTGTGATCACCGACCCCGAAAGCGAATCAGCCTCCGTCTTCGAGTCGATTGGTAGCAGCCTACGTGAAGCACTGGCCAAAAAACCTGCCTGAAAAGCAACATTCAGCTCGCATTTACTGAACGCAATTCAACATCAACTAGGGGCATCCGCCTAGTGAAGTTGACAGTTGAACCCGGAAAGAGGACGTTCCGAGCAATCTCGGCTCCTCGATATCAATGAACAAAACTGGCAATTCACTCTCTACCCCAAACTCCCAGGAATTCGTTAAGAAGTCCTCCCTGTATCAGGAGTTTTTGGCAGAGAGAGAAGAGATTTTACGCCATAAGTGGTTGGAATCTGAACGTTTAGGAAAAGATATTGGCTTCGAACAGGCGCTGCTCGATTGGATTCGAAACCACCGCGAAGAGTGGCGCAAAGGCACCCGATCATCCCGCGCGCAGGCCCAATCCTGACCTGAAAGCCAAAAAAAGACCGAAGTCCCAAAGGACTTCGGTCGGAAAGTGAGCGGACTCCCGCGGGCGAGTTACTTGATCTCGCGGTGAACCGTGTGTCGACGAAGCGAAGGGTTATACTTCTTCTTCTCGATGCGTTCCGTAACAGTCTTCTTGTTGCGGGTCGTGAGGTATTTGGACGCGTATTTGCCCTCTTTGCGGGCCTCGGTGCACTCGATAATTACTTGTTCTTGCATGTCTTTAAATTGGGTGAAGGAAGAGCACAACGAGGCCTAGCGGCCTTCCGCAAGCGCAAATTTCGGCTCCTTCGGCTGGCCCAGGGCTTCTCATCCCCTCATATTGACCCAAAACTCGAACTAGAATTCGTAGATTTATCCCCTCCCCCACCTGCCCCTCCTCTCAAGTTTAGAT
>JABIRI010000088.1 GCA_018667915.1 Opitutaceae bacterium
GCCAAGTTGCCCGCCAGCCGCGCATCGAACGCGCCCAAGTCGCGAGCCTCCACGACGCCTACCGCAAGGCCTTCGGGGAACGCTGGGAGTAGTTGTCCCATCGAGGTAAGGACGGGACCGCTGGGCCGTCCGCCTCTGCCTCCAAGTCCACTCCACTGCGGCGCGCCCGGCGGTCACGCCCTACCGCTATCCGGCTGCCGGTCATTCCCACTGCGAATCGAGCAGCATCGATGTGCCCTGCACGCGCGTGACGAACACCTCATCATCTCCGTCTCCATCGACATCAATTGCCACCGCATCGGCAACCGCACCTTCGATCTCAATTCCACTAAAACTCGGAGGGATCGGCGTGAATCCGCCCTTCCCATTCCCGCGAAGTAACTGACTCACCCCTCCGCCAAACCGACCAACCACCTCCAACGGAGAATGGTCATTTTGAAACAACATTAAATCGAGGTGACCATCCCGATCAAAATTTCCTACCACGATCTGCGTTGCCGGTGCGATCTGTGCAATTGCGGGTAACTCCTCAAATTTCCATGTGCCATCTTCCTGACTGAGGAATACCCCACTGGCCAACTGATCAGCCTCCACTTTGGTCGCGGCAGCCAAGACCGCTTCGCCAAAAACTTCGGGCAAGGTAGCTGCCGCATAATCAATGGTGCGACGATACGAACGAGCCACCGTGCGCACCTGCGCGGCGATTTCCTTACGCTCCCGACGCGGCACCAACCGACCGTCTTCAATGTAAGATTCAATTAGGGTGGGACGACTGCGAGTGCTACGGCCAAAATTTGCCAAATGGATACTGATCGGAGACTCTAACGTCGCCTGATAAGGCGTGTTCAGCCCGACGTTACCCGCCACGATATCGGGCCGGCCGTCACCGTTAAAATCCGCCACCTCCAGCGATCGCCACCATCCCCGGCCACCAGAATCAAAACCAAATCGGGAGGTTTCGTCGACGAAGCTTTGGCCCGATTCGTTTCGGAGATAGCGGACACGGCCCCAATCATTGGCGACCACCAGATCAAGCCATCCATCGCCATCACCATCCACCCAGGCCGCCGCAGTGATCATGCCAAGATCGGCCAGGCCCAGTGACTGCGCCTGATCGGCAAACGCTGCACTTTCATTCCGCAGCAAAACACTGGGGGGTGATTCCGGATAACGTCCAGGGGTGATTCGAGCTCCCAGGAAAACATCCATATCCCCATCTCGATCAAAATCAGCGGCGACCGCGGCGCCCACACGGACCGAAAGCTCCGGCAGTGCGCGACTCGTCACATCGGTGAATCCATTTTGATTTAAGTAGAGGCGAGGTTGATAAGTCTCCGAGGCGCGTTCGGTATCTGCCCCCGTGGCGGTGACCAACAGATCAAGACGATCATCACCGTCGGCATCAAACAACGCCATCGGACCCATCGCCACGCCGTCCCCCATCGACAAAGCCGGGGCGGAAGCATGGCTGAATTTCCCCGACTTATTGGCCACCAACAAACGCGGCTCAGTTTCCGTGGTTCCTCCCAACATTAAATCGGCGCGACCATCGCCGGTATAGTCTCCCACCACAATTGGTGGGCCTACCCGATCAAATCGAAACGGGAGCAAAGGTTGGTCGTTCGTCTCCCTTGCAGCAGATTCTGTGGCAGACCATCGTAAATCATACTGATCCGCATGGTCAGCCAATTGCATTGGGGAGAACACCGATCTCGGTTCGTTCGCTAGCATTTTGCTTCTGGGATATTCATTCTCAATCACCAACCGCTGATTAATCTGCACATCATCGTGTAGCGAAGGGGCGCCCGATGACCACTCAATCACTACTGATTGAAGCTCCTCCGCATCTCCCAACCCGAAGTAGAGAACGGGCTCACTGCTGGAAAGGTATCCCCGAGTCGGTTGCAACTCTTGCGTCTGCAACCGACCACCCGCTTCCACCGTAACCTTGGCACCAATACCGAAACGGTTGAATTTTGGGTCCCTCAATTCAATGACGAGGCGGTTGCCGGTTTGCACATCATTACGAAATACGGACGGATTCCCCTCGTAGTTGGTATAAACGAGATCGAGGTCGCCATCGCCGTCGAAATCGGCCGTGGCCGCTCCAAAGCTCACGCCAACCTCGGTCAGTCCCCACGCTTCGGTCACCGCTTCGAACTGCAGATCGCCCCGATTGCGAAAGGCGAGATTCGCCTCGGCCAACACGGGACTGTCCTGCATGATTCGAATCGGTTCAGCCGGGTTTTCGGAGATCATGATCCGCTCCAATAAATCCGCGCCGTGGTATTCCCGGTTCATTCCGTTGGTGACATGTAAGTCCGGCCAACCATCGAGATCAAAATCCGCCCAACGCACCGACCACGTCCAGTCCGTGGCCGACAATCCGGCCAGGTGTGCGGCCTCCCGAAATACACCCGTGCCAGTATTCAACAACAGATGATTGCGCATGTAACTCGGTGGCTCGGGCGAATCCTCATCGTGCTTTTGTCCCCGCACTCGGGAACCCGCCATACTGCGCTGGTCCTTCTCGTGAGTGGTGGCCGCCATGTCGGCGACGAAAAGATCAAACGTGCCATTGCCATCCACGTCAGCGGCGTCCGAGCCCATACCATAGAACGGCATCGACGGCAGTGCAGCGTTGGTCACGTTGGAGAACGTTCCGTCACCGTTATTCTGATACAGTTGATCGGGCGGAGCGAAATCATTGACCACATAGATATCGGGCCAGCCGTCGTCGTTATAATCCGTCCACATCACGGAATGTCCGGATGTCATGCCCGCGATGCCCGCCGGTTTGGTCACATCCTCAAAAAAACCGTCCCCCTTGTTGCGCAACAGATAGTCAGGCCGCCCATCCGGAAACTGCGCGTAGTCCATCATGTTGGTCTGCACGTAAACATCGAGGTCACCATCGCGATCGTAGTCGGCGAACGCCCCCACCCCCGAACCATCGACAATGGCGAGACCACGTTTCTCTGCCTCTTCGACAAATGTCCCGTCGCCCTGATTCAGATAGAGCAAATTAGGCGCGGCATGCCGGCAGACGTAGAGATCCAAGAAACCGTCGTTATTGATATCGGCCCAGGTCACCCCCTGTTCCCATGGTTTGAACTCCTCGTCGTCTCCGCCAAAGAGACCGCCCAACAAGCTCGACTCCTCGGCTTCAGCCAGCCCCGCCGCGACCGTTGCATCGACGAATTTCCAATTCCCCGTATTGCGAAACAATCGGGACGTTTTGGTTTTGCTCACCACGAACAAATCCGGGCGACCATCGTTGTCGTAGTCTCCAGTGGCCACCCCCGTCCCCATTGCACCAAACGTAAGTTCGCGATAAAGCTCTCCCCACATGCGCGGGTCATCATACGGATTAGGCACCACAATACCGGTCTGCACCGCAGACAATTTGGTGAAGAGCGTATCACCCGTAGGCTGCGAACGCTCAGCCAACGGGGCGGCCGACAATACCCCGGCAAAAAGGAGAGCTGACGTAAGCCTGGGAATCTTCACCGCGATACGGAAATCATCGTCGCCGCGGGATCGACGACTTGTTCGGAAAACTCACCATTAGGCCATCGCACCTTGATCATCTCAGGAGCAGATTCTCGATCCCACGCAAACCCCACTCGAGAGGAGGACTGGCTAAAGTAACCCGATCCCGCTGAAACCTCTCGAACCAACGCTACCCCCGACGCCAAGACGAGCGTAACCCGGGCGCCTATTCCGAGAGGATTAGCGCGATGCCCCTGCAGCGCTACCACGAGGACACGTTCGTTTGGATTCGGAAGCACTTTGCCGTCATTGAAATTATTCAAGATCGCGAACGATTCGCCGTTATTACGCGTTCCGACTAGGTCCAAAAACCCATCTGAATCGAGGTCACTCGCGACCAGAGCCTTCGCATCGCCCGGCATGCGTAAGGTCGTATCAACAAAGCCCGAATTACGGAACCCCCCGTCGCTTTCGCCATAAAATATTACCCCGAGACCGCCATCAAATCGACCCACCACCGGCACGGCAGCAAAGCTATTTTGCATCGCATAAATGTCCTGGAATCCATCTTCATTAAAGTCCTGCACGACCATACCTTGCAACGGAGCGATCTGGGCCTCTCGAGGCAGAGGCGAGAATACAAACGTGCCGTCCGGCTGGCTTAGGAATACGCCGCTGCGAAACTCAGTGGCTTCGAATCGCTGGGCTGCAGCCAACTTATCCTCCCCCACGATCTCAGCGAGGGTTGCCTTGGCAAAATCATCGTTGCGGCGGAACTGGCGGCGCACCGTCGGCACCACCGCTCCAATCGCCTTGCTCGTGCGACGCGGGAGCAGACGACCGTCCTCGTAATGTCCCTCAATGATGCGTTTCGTGCCGCGCCCGCGTCCGCGGAAATCACCGTAGAACAGCACCGCCGGTTCTTCCGGTGAAGCGGTGTAAGGCGTATTCAACCCGACGTTACCCGCGACATAATCCATGCGACCATCACGGTTGAAATCACCCGCCGCGAGAGACGTCCACCAACCGGTTCCGGCTGCGGCGAATCCCCACGCTTCGGTTTGATCAGACAGGGTGGTGCCGGACTCGTTACGGAACGCACGGACATGCCCCCATTCCGTCGCGACCAACAGGTCGATCCATCCGTCTTGGTCGAGATCCGACCACAGCGCGGAGGTTACCAATCCCACCGTGGCGAGCTCTGCCGAGACGGCTTCGATCGCATCGGTGAAGCTTCCGCTTTGATTCAGCAACAGAAAACTACGCGGCGCTTCCGGATAGGCTCCGGGTTTCACGCGGGCACCGACGAAGACATCAAGGTCGCCATCGCGATCAAAATCTGCCGCCGCCATCGCGCCGACACTCGCCGGCATTTCAGGCGAGGCGCCTTGCGGGGCCCGGCTCAAACCACCTTTGCCGTTATTGAGCAACAGCAGCGGTTGATACTCCGCATCTCCTTGGGGCAGCGCATCCGTGGTTCGGGTGATGAGCACGTCGGCATCGCCGTCACCGTCAGCTTCAAAAATCAGAATAGGACCATCGTTGAGCACCGCATGCTGCGTGAGTTTCCCCAGAGAAGCGGAAACAAATTCATCGTCGCCCGTGGCCGCTATGATGCGGGCGGGCGTTTTCGTGGTTCCCCCCATGATCATATCCTCCAGACCGTCGCCGTTCAGGTCCCCAACGGCTAGAGCAGGACCGAGCCGATCAAAGCGTATGGGCACGAGTGGCTGACGGGTGTTTTCTCGGAAAGGGCCTTCGCGAGCGGTGAAACCTAAGCCAGCTTCATCGGTAACATCTCGCCAAGCCGGAGCGGGAGGAGCCAATTTTTGCACCAGCCCGTTACGTGGAATTGGAGACTCGAAAAAATTTTCCGTGATCTCATGGCGTTGATTGACCGCCAGTTTATCGAATTTTTGCACCAACCCACTTGGCCACTCAACCGTGAGTCGATTCACTTTTTCATCCTCCCCCAACCCAAAGTGCAGCACCGGTTCGCTGGTAGAGAGGTAGCCGCGGGTAAGGACGAGGTCGCGGACTTGTTTGCCGCTTTCCGTTTCGACGGTGACGCGGGCGCCGACGCCGAAGCGGTTGGAATCCGTGCCGCGCAAGGCGACCTGTAGCACGTTACCGGTCTGGCTTTGGTTGACGAGAATCGTCGCGCTTTCGCCGTAGTTGGAATGCACGATATCGAGGTCACCGTCGCGATCGAGATCGGCCATCGCTACCCCAAAACTGATGCCCACTTTGTCGAGGCCCCACTCCGCTCCGACCTCGGTAAAGCGTAGCTCGCCTTCGTTGCGGTAAGCGAGGTTGGCTTCATTCAGGCGCGTACTGTCCTTCATGGTCCGTAGGCGAACCGCGGCACTTTCCGCCAAAATTATCCGGTCACGTAGATCAGCATTTTGATACTCGCGGTTCATACCATTGGTCACGTGCAGATCGACGCGACCGTCGTTGTCGAGATCCTCAAAACGCACCGACCACGTCCAATCCGTGGCGTGGATTCCCACCATATTCGCCACTTCGAGCATGCGATGACCGGGCGTATTCACGAACATGGTATTGCGCAGGGTCTGCGGCGCCAGAGTCGGGCTGTCGCTGTCTTCGCGACTGAGCTCACGGGCGCTGGCCATACCCCGTTGATCTTTTTCGTGGGACGTCGTCGCCATGTCGGTGACAAGAAAGTCGATCAGCCCATCGTTGTTGATGTCGCCTTGGTCGGCGCCCATCGACGAATACGGCATCGTCGGCACCACGTCATGGATGACGTTGGTAAAGGTGCCGTCCTGATTGTTGCGGTAGAGGAAATCCGCCGGCGCAAAATCGTTGGCGATATAGATGTCGGGCCAACCATCGTGATTGTAGTCCCACCACGTGGTGGAGTGCGCGAGGTTGTCGCCTCCGATACCCGCTGCGGCCGATACATCGGTGAACGTGCCGTCACCGTTGTTTCGAAACAGGTGGTCGGGCTGACCGCTGGGATTCGCGGTGGCATTGAGCATGTTAGTTTGGACGTAAACATCGAGCCAACCGTCGCGGTCGTAATCGGCAAAAGCCCCCACCCCGGACGCATCGACCAAGGCCAGGCCCCGGACCGCAGCTTCTTCGCGAAACGTGCCGTCGCCTTGATTCATGAAGAGCCAATTGGGTTCACCCCAGCGGCAGACGTAGAGGTCGAGCCAACCGTCGTTATCGACGTCGGCAAACGTCGCACCCTGTTTCCACGCTTCGGGGGCCGGTTCATCGCCCCCACCGAAGAAACCGCCGTCCGAAGTCGAGGACGAAGCCGGACCAATAATCAAACCTACGCGCTCGGTGACGTCGGCAAACTTCCAGTTGCCCAGATTCCGAAACAAGCGGCTGCTCTCCGTCTTACTGACGATGAAGATATCGGGCCAACCATCGTTGTCGTAATCGGCGATGGCCACTCCTGTCCCCATGCCGCCGAGCGCAAATTCCTGGTAGCGGTCACCCCACATGCGGGGATCGGCATAGTCATTTCGCGTGACGATACCCGTGTCGGCGGAGCTGAGTTCACGAAATAAGGTGGAGCTGCCAGCAGGGCTGCGCGGATTGAGCTCAATCGACTCAATTTCCTGCGCACTTACGGCAGACACCCCAATACTCGCGAGTCCCCAAACCAAGCCGAGGAATGGGCGCCAAACGGAGAGAGTAAATCGAGGAAGTGAACTAGGCATATGACAGCGCTCCTGAAGGTGAATCGCCCAGAGAGAGGGTCAAGCGAAGGCAGTGCTGAGAATCGTGACTGTTGATCGGATACCGGGACCGCGCTTGCCAGCCGGGACCGACTGCGAATCATGGCAGGTTCATTTCCTCGTGACCTGATTGAATTGATGAGTTCCACCACCACCAAAACCAGCCCGCTGTGGGTAGCCGTTCCTCTGATCGTCGCCGGATTGCTCTACTGGTTCAATTGCGCCGCGACGGTCCGGATCGAAACGGTATCGGCTATGTTCTCCGATCGGTTGGTGGATCCGACGAAGATCGAGGGCGCCGAAGTGGAGATCGAGACCCGGCGCGCTCAGATCGTGCCGGGCCATAATCTGGAGAGCATGGAGCTGATTCTGCAGGCAGAGCAGATTCGGAGCGACGGCACGTGGCGGTTGACCCAAGTCGAATACGACAATGCCCCCAACGGCCGCGGCGTCGAAACCCCGTCGGCAGCACGGTGGTGGCTCACCCTGCTGAGTCAGTTTGAGGACTCGGATCAGCCGGTTTCCCGCCAAGTGGCGGGCGCATCGTTGAAAGCGGACCCGATCTTACTTTTCGGACTGCTTCTGCTGTTTACCGGAGTGGTGGTAGGGCAATGGGGTTGGTTTCCCGCCGCAGCAGGCGGACTCGTGCTGGGACTCTACTACCCAATAGTCGGTTCGTTCCACCCGGGAGCCCTGACGGCGGTTGGAATGGCGACCGTCGGATGCGGCATCATGTGGTTGAGTTTTTTGATCGGCCTCAAACACCAGCTCGAATCCAAATCCGGACGTTCATGGTGGATCGTATCGGCGATCATCGGCGCCCTCACGCTTTGGGTGAGCCCCAATCGCACCTTCCTGCTTCTAATGGCGCTGGTTTTAGCCGGCGGACTCGTGGCATGGCGGCATCGCCAAGAACCCAAGGAGGCTCGCTTCCCGTGGTGGAGTTGGGGCATCGCCGGCGGACTGACCGCGCTAGCCCTCTGGGGAATGGATTTCGCCACGCGAGAAGCAGCCTGGACCAACGGACGACTCCATCAACTTCACCCGCTCCACGCCTTATCGTGGCTGGGCATGGCAGGTATCGCCGCATCACTGCAGGGATGGCACCAGCAGAAATCCGACTGGGTGAAGCTGGCGCTAAGTGCCATCGCTACGCTCGCGTTGATCGGCACGATGATTGCGACCGATGATCGCGGCTTCTTAGTCGCGGGATTGGGCGCGGACCTGCTCACCCACCTCCCCAACATGGTTTCGTCGAGCTCGTTCGCCAATTGGGTAAACGAACACAGCTCAAAAGCGGCCGCAGCGGGCACCCTATTGCCGCTCGGTTTGGTCGCCTATGCCATTTGGACCGCCATTCAAGCCACGACCTCGACAGCTCAACGCAGTCTGTTGTTGGCGACGACATTACCCCTCGTCGTTGCCATCACAGTGGGCTTCGCAAACTTGTCCTGGTGGGGCACGGTCGGCGCCGGCTTGGCACTCCTCGCCGTGTTGCTGTCATCCGCCCAAACCACCCTAAACCTCCGGATGGCATTCGCGGCGACGATCACGGTCGTCGTGGGGTTTGCCTGGTTGGAGTTAGGGCCTCTCGCCAATCAAGCCGACGAACCTGAACTCTCCCCCAGCGATATCCGCAGTTTGGCTGAACGAGATCTCGCCCATTGGTTTTCTCTCCGGGGAGACGAATTCCGTTCCGTCGTATTGGCTCCACCCGACGTCACCCCTGCCCTCTACTACTACGGCGGTGTGAAAGGACTGGGTTCACCGTTTCCCGAAAATGGAGACGGCTTCATCGCGGCGGTGCGGATCGCAAGCGCCTCATCCCCCGATGAGTCGCTCGCTTTGGCCACGCAGCGCGAATTGTCCCACATCGTGATGCCATCGTGGGACGGATTTTTGGACGAGTATGCCCGCCTCGGCGCTGCGCAGCCGGAGCACAGCATGATGGCGATGCTCCACAACTGGCAGGCTCCCCGTTGGATGCGCGCGGTAAACCACACGTTGCCCGACAACGATGCGTTCACCGGAATGGGCACGACCATCTTCGCCGTTTCCGAGACGCAGGATAATGCTTCGGCGCTCAGTCGTCTCGGGGAATATTTTGCCGAAACCAAACGACCTCAGTTTGCCGCCGCGATTGCGGTAACGCTGCAGAAATCCTTCCCGTCTGATTTGAGCGGACTCGTTGCCCAAGCCCACATCGCCGTCTCCCAAGGCAACCTGTCCGTATTCAATGAGGCGCTCAGATCGATCCGCCAAAACGTGGAAGACGAACGGGACGGTGATCTCGAATTCGATCGGCGCGTGAGTCTGGCCAATATTCTCATGCTCGGACAGGAAGCTGAGCTCTCCCGCAATCAGGTGCTTTACTGTATGGACGAAATCGACGCCTACCTGCTGAAGACCGTTTCTACCGCGAATCTTTATCGTTTTATTCTGTTGGCCGATTCTTTCAATGAACCTTTCCCCGAGGCCGAACTCGACGCCTTCGCGAGGGCATTATTGCCGGCCGAACTCCTCCAGACAGAGTAGCTCCGTCATATGTCACAACGATCTCTGAAGCCTTATTTGGTCCTAGCCGCAGGCGCCCTGCTGGGCGTGGTGGCGGCCCTCGGCGTCATTAAATTTAAAGCGGTGCGGGTGGTGGACTCGGTAGAACTCACGGAAGCCAGTGCGCCCCAAACGCCCGCCCTCTCATTTGCGCCCGAAGCCATCGGCACCACCGTCGCGGAGTTTGGCCGCCCCGAAGTCACGCACGTGCAAATCGTGGATTTTGATCAGGACGGATTACCCGACGTGCTGTATTGCGAAGCCACAACCAATACCGTGCGGTGGATACGACAAATTTCGCGCAACGTATTCAACGAAACCGTAGTTGCGGACGACGTCGCGGGGCCGGTTCATGTCGCGGCGGCCGACATCTACGGCAATGGTCGACTCGATTTACTGATCGCCAGCATGGGACAAGTGCTCCCCAACAGTGACTCCATTGGGCGCGTGTTCGTTTTCGAAGCGTTGGCGGATGGTTCATTTAAGCGGCACCTCTTACTGGATCGCGTGGCTCGGGTCACGGACGTGCGGGCCGCCAATCTGAGTGGACACAGAGATGGGCGGCTGGACCTGATCGTCGGCCAATTCGGCTACGACGAAGGTGAAACCCGGTTGTTGGAGAATAGCGGGAATTGGGAGTTTTCCAGCACGCTACTCAACGGACAATCCGGAGCCATCCATACGCCGATTGCAGACTTCGACGGCGACGGCCGGCTCGATGTCGCAGCCTTGATTTCGCAGGAGTGGGAAGAGGTGCACCTCTTCCGTAATGAAGGCTCCGGTAGGTTCAGTGACGATATTTTGTGGGGATCAACCAACGAAGATTTCGGCAGCAGTGGAATGAAAACCACGGATCTCAACCAGGACGGCCGACCCGATCTCATCTTCAGTAATGGCGATGGATTCGATTATTCGATCCGCGGGCCGCGGCCTTGGCACGGCGTGCAGTGGCTGGAAAATTTGGGCGATGGCGAATTTTCGTATCACCGGATCGGCGAGATGCCGGGCGCCTATGCCCCGTCCGCGGCCGATTTGGATAGCGACGGCGATCTCGACTTGATCGCGGTAAGCGGATTTGGCGATTGGTCCAACCCCGACACCGTCACGCTCATGGGGTGGCTCAATGATGGTGAGCAAAATTTTGAACCGTTGGTCATCGCCACGTCGCCAATTCAAATGGTGACCGCAGACGCGGGCGATTTGGACGGGGACGGCATCCCGGAAATCGTGACGGGCGGCTACCATTCCTTTCCCCCGTTTGAGCATATGAGTGCCGTAACGCTATGGCGACGCCAGTGACCGAATCCAACTCCGGTCCTTCCGTGGGCAAGATGTTCGCGGCCGCGGTCATCCTCGCAGCTGCGGGAGGCGTCGGGACATATGTGGTGCTGGCCCCCTCGCAAAGTGAACGCATCCTCGCGACCCTGCCGCCGTTACCCTCATTCGAGCGCAAGCCCGCGGCACTGGAACAACGGCTGCACGCGGCGCATGCGGCAGCTCGCGAATCCGGATCGATCGAAGATCTGATCGAGTATGTCACCCTCCTACACGCCAACGGATTCGCGGAACGGGCCGCGCAAGGTTGGCTGCTGTTGGGATCCGTGGATCCGAGCAATGCGCAGTGGCCCTACTACTTGGCTCATTTAAGACGCGACGAAGGTGATATCGGAGAAACCGCGCGATTGCTGGGGCAGACCGTGGAGATCGCCCCCACCTACTCTCCAGCATGGCTCCAGTTGGGAGACCTCGCCTTAAAATCGGCCAAGTGGGATTTAGCGCAAAGTCACTATGAGGAACGCTTGCATCTGGTAGCGAAAGACCCCTACGCGCGGATCGGACTTGCACGAATCGAACTTCAAAAAGGCGACCGAAGCGCCGCTCGGGAGGCCCTGAATGAGATTGTGAAGGACCATCCCCAATTTTCCTCTGCTCACAATCTCTTGGCACGGATGTATCGAGAAGATGGCGACAAGGACCTGGCAAATCGCCATCGTTGGGAGGGTTATCGATCCGGCAGATTTATCACGGCAGAGGATCCGTGGTTGCGGGAACTGGAGGCGGCCTGCCTAACCCCTTCCATGTTGTTCGTCTACGGCATGGTCGAGTTCCAGACCGGTCGAGGTGATCTCGGAAGATCAGCCTACGAACGCGCCGTGGAATATGAACCGGAAAACCCGGGCAATCATGAGCTCTTGGGTGACCTTTACCGGAAGTTGAAGGAGCCTGAGTTGGCGCGCGCGAGCCTGCGCCGTTCGCTGGAACTCTCAGCCGCGTCCGGCACATCCCCTTCTCTTTTAGCGCTCATCCACTTGGGTGCAATCGAACGGGAAATAGGAAACTTTGCATCCTCGCGGGCAATCATCGCTCAAGGGATCGAATCCCACCCCGCCTCACCTGAACTCCAAGTAGAACTGGGGCTCTCTCTCGATGCTCTGGGAGAGAACGAAAAAGCCGGAGACGCCTTCCGGAAGGCCATCACCATGAGCCCCAATGACACTGCCGCAAATTTCCATCTCGGAGAATGGTGGCTGCGGCGGGACGAAACAGAGCAAGCCATACCCCACTTTGAACAGTCACTGGCTTTGCAGCCCACATTCTCACCGTCATTGCGCTACCTGCTGCAATATACCCTAGGCACAAACCAACTGGATAAGGCCCAGGAATATGCCGACACCTTACTCGGAGCGTATTACGGGGATTCCGAAGTTCGTCAATTGGTGGCAATCTGCTATCTCCGACTCGGTCGGGAACAGCTCACCAGAAACGAAACGGCAACCGCTATTGATCGTTTTCGAACGGCTCGGAAACTCGATGCCGATGATGTGGATATCGCCTTCGAACTCGGAACCCTGCTCCTCGCCGAAGGTTCTTTTCGAGAGGCGCTGCCTCCCTTGGAAACGCTACTCAAAAAACGACCCACAGATGCCCGGGCGCATTTCTTTTTAGCGCAGGCACAGTTGATGGATGGGCGCCCACGAGCGGCCAAATCTTTGCTCGAAAAAGGCCTGCGCTTCGCCGAACAGTCCGGCAATCGTAGCACCGCCGCGAACATCCGCGAAATGCTGCAGGCGATCTCTCGGTAGATCTTAGATGGAACCAGAGGCATGCGTCTTCGCCCAAACTGCCTCCTTCATCGAGGTTTCGACGGTCAATTCGACGGATCTGCGGCCCCTGCCGGCGGACGCTACTCTATCAGTATCTCAAACACCACGGGGAAGGGGTCACATCGTGATAAGTTTACTGCGCTCCGCTACGTAAGAACTTGTCTACGACCTGACCCCGTGTTGATCGGGCACAAAAAAACGCCTCCCCGAAGGGAGGCGTTGAAAGTTTAGACTGTCCGAGGACTAGAATCGGAAGGTGTTCGTAACCTGCCAGGTTTGGTATGGCGCGATACGATAGCCTGCCGGAGTTCCATCCGGTTGGACGGTAATCGGAATGAGGCTGTTGCCTTGGCCGAGATTCCGCACATTCAACTGGATGTTCCAGTCGATGCGATCACTCAACTTACGACGGTAACCTACCCAAACATCGATGTTCGTTTCGGCCGGCCCACGGTATGGGCTGGCGAGATCGAAGCTGATGCTGTTCGGGTCATTAGGAACGGATACCGGCGGGTAGCCGATGATCACGTTGTCCTGCCAGCGAAGAGCTGCACCTACGTTGAATCCCTTCAAACGACCTTCACTGAAGTCGTAATTGGAGATCGCGTTGAAGCGCCATTCACGGAGCTCAGGAACGCTGGTGCCTTCTTGCAACTTACGGGCAGCCCACTCGGAACCGATGTTGTTGTTCCACTGGAACAACGCGGTTTCGTTACCGGCTCCACCCCACCAGATGCGGAGGTCGCCAGCGCCCTCATTCTTGAGCGCGTTTTCGTAAGCGCCAATGAAGTGAGAGAGGTTCGTGCCACCGATGTTGTTGCGAATCGCGTCGGTTTTGGAGGCGTTGAGGGTGAGGCGCCAGTTTTGGGTTGGCTGAGCAGTGAACTCAACTTCGTAACCTTCGGATGTAGCGTCTTCCGTAACGGAGAAGCCGAGCGGCGTGCTGGCGGAAGGCTGAGCGCTGGTTCCGGTGTCGAGTCCCCATGCTGCATAGAAGCGAGGGTCGACCTTGGCCTGCCATGAACGCCATGCGGCGATCGCAGCGAGCTCACGGGCTTTGGCTTGAGCAGCATTCTCACCAGGAGCGGTGCCGTAGTTAACCTCAGTATCGGTTTCTGCAATCGGATTGCTCGGATCCAACGCACGGTCGGCGGTGTAACCACCCTTGAGGTTGAACTCGAACTTGTTGACCCAACCGGCAGACCAGGCTTGAGAAGCGCCGATAAACCACGCGCCACCAAGGCCCGAGCTGGTGGCGTTAGTCACCGTCGTCTTGTATTTGTTGATCTTCAGGGAGTAACGGCCGTTGCGGGTTGCGAAGAGCAAACCACGATCAACTGTCTTACCTTGAGGAGCCGCGATGGATTCACCGTAAACATCAACACGATTGGCTTCCGGGCGGAAGTTCGACGAGTCGTTGTAGAAGAAGGTCGTCTTGAAAGGCAGACCTTCCATGAGGTTCTCGAGGAATGGCAACTCATCGATGTGAGTCACAATCGAGTAGCTCTCGGACTCAACCGTGAGTGAATTACTAGGATCCGCGGCAAGTTGGTAATCGGAGAAGTCGAGGAAGCCCCGAGGATCTGCGGCACCATTCACGTCTTTGGCGAGTCCCCAAGACTTGGCGGTATCTTCACGTTTGCCGTAAGTTCCGACCAGAGCACCACCGAGGAGGTGACCCTGCCAAACGAAGGCTTCGGATTCGACTTCGGATTTGGTCAAACGAGCGCTGGTTGTCAGCTGATTACGCGCAGCGAGGGAATCCTCAGCACGCACCACATTGACCGGACGGTAGCCCCAGCCCACGTAATTGGCGGAATTCTCCGACTGCGTGGAATCCTGGCGGCCATCACCTGGCAGTTGATAACCATTGGCCCAGTAGGCGGCTTGGTCGACACCCGGAGCGTTCCATGTGGAGTCAAAGGTGTAGACATTGACCGAGGTCGGAACCTGAGCAAAGGCCGTTGGGCGAGGAATGTTCGCACCGGAAGCAGAGCTGCTGTTGAGGAGCGAATCACCGAGATACATCACGCGATTGATCGCGAAGGTGTTGTTGTTCCACTTCGTGGAGTTCGAGGACTCAAGGAAGTTGAAGTAGTCATTGTCGACGACCGCGAAGCGTTGGAAGCTGCGGTTATCGGACTGCTGCTCATCCGTGGCGAAGAGACCCGTGAGGGTGTGACGGCCGAGGAGGGTGCGCCACCAAGCGTTGTCGGTGCCACCTTGCTCAAAGTCGTGACGGAGGAAACCGGTCAGACGTTGGGAACTGCGAACACTTTCAAACGAGTTGTTACCGAACTGGCCGGAGTCCGTGATGAACGGACGGCCTACGTTTGGATTAGGTGTGCCATCGAGATGAGGGCGACCGCCGGGGACGAGACCACCAGCTGCAGTGGCATCCGGATAGGAGTCATTGATATCAACGTAGATCGCTTGGCGATCACCGGACATCGAAGCGTATTGTCCGTTGTCGTAGTTCTCTTCATTGATGGTGTATTCAAAACCGAAACGGTCATCCATGAAGGTTTGCGCCAAAGAGACGTTGAACTGGTTCCAGTCCTGCCACTCTTCCTTGTTGGGTCCATCATAGAGGTTGTTGTAGAAATCAAAGACGGAAGCATCCGTGAGATTGAAGTTACGGTAGACACCAAAGTTAGCAAAAGGCAGGCCTGCCTTACGGGCGAACGACGCGTAATTGTCGATACCACCAGCGCGGTGGAAAGCCCACTCGCCGATATCACCGTCAATGTTTCCGGCTGCGTCGATACCACGCTCTTCGGAAATTTCCCATACAATGGCATCGTTGTGAACCGGGTTGTTGCCATCAAAGAACAAATTCGGTCCACCAAACTGTTGGCCGAAGTTACCAATCCAAGGCTGGAAAGCCGGATTAGGCTGACCCGCGTTAGGACCACCATTGATGGAAGGACGGACCTGACCATGGTTGGCGCGACCGGTGTTATCATCCTGCAATTGGTGAGGATTGAACGTCTCACGATTGAGGTTGTTGTAGGTAACAGCTTGGCCATTCCGGGTGCCAGCGTAAGTGCCGGTGCGGAACCAAGGCGTGATCAAATCGATCGGAGGCAGCGTGCGGGGCCGATTTGAATCAACCGAACCAAATTCACCGGATGCCTTGATGATCGTGCGGGCCGAACCCTGTTTCAGGAATCCAGGCTCAAAACGAACGGCACCGAAGATCCGCTCCGTGTCGGAGAACGCAGGATCTTGCTTATACTGCTGGCTGTCGGAAACAGCGGCAACACGAACAGCGAGTTGGTCCTCCATGAGCACGCGGTTGAAGTCAACCGTGCCACGGACGGAGCCGAAACTCGCTACGCGGAAGGTGACCTCATTGCTGTTGTTGAACATGGCCTGCTTGGTGCCGACATTAATGATGCCGGCAGGGCTGCCTTGACCGAACAAAATCGAGTTCGGTCCGCGTTGAAGATCAACACGGTCAACGTTGTAGCCATCCCAAGGGATGTTAGAGAGGAAGTAGTCGCGGGTATTATCAGCGGCGGCGAGACCACGAACACGGGTGTTCTGGTTCGGGTTGGTGAATCGGCTGGACTCATCGAGGAGCGAGCCATCACCGGTGCCAGTGAAGTTACCTTGGACGTTACCGACTTCAGTGCCGACGGTGTATTGGAGAAGGGACTCATTGTCCGTTGCTCCGATGTCATCGAGGAACTGTTTGGTGACGACGGTAACGGCGTTACCGATGTCGCGCAGTTCGGTATTGAGGCGATTACCCGCCAGAGTAGTCGCAGCGGCATAGCCCTGCTCCTCTTCTGCGGATACCTCAAACGGCGAGAGAACGAGGACTTCTTCCTCGTCGATCTCAGAGGACTCAGAAGCGGTCTGAGCCCACGTAGAACCGGCCGTAAATAGGGCCGAAACCACCAACAGGGCTGACCTGCGGAGGGTTTTTTTCTTTATGGTATGCATGGTATTGGTTGGTCACTTTCAAGAGCGGGAAACCGCTCGAGATTGGGAAAGTGGGGTTGGGTATATCGACAGCCGAAGGGATATAATACGAGATTCTCTCGGCTCCATTCTCCCGAGGGAAAAAGAAGCGGAATGAAGGTGTATCGGACTAGAGCTGTCGGGTTATCTGTAAGAAAGGAATCGATCCGTAAAGCAGCCGATTCCGAAAACTAAGGGTTAGGGGTTTGGGGTTTGAATTGGTGAATAATCAGACTGACGGGACTCTTCGATTGCGCACGTATTCTAATTCTAACACTAGAACAAGCTCGGGACTCGCATAAGTCTTTCCAGCTGCAATTGGAGATAGAATTGGGGTCTCAGATAGGCCATCTAGCACTGAGTAGACGTTAACTTGTCTGCTGTAATTTGACTGCATCACGAAAATCAATCAGACCCTGTTTCGATGGAGTCGTTCCGATCGAATGTAAGTGCGCAACCGCTCATCAACTTGCCATAAGCGCGGGGAAGACGTGCCCCGTCGGGCTGACTCACTCATCATCTAGGGAAACTCATCTAAATTACTTCTTTAGCGAATCCTCGCCCCACGTCTAACGAGGAGACTGGGGCCCGAGGATTCAGAGGTTCCGGACGTCAAGAAGTATCACTGTTCGAGGGATCCCCCGTGATATTCGGGTTGGCGCTGAAATGCGTAGGCCTCGGGGGCATCTATGAATTTGGGCTCAGCTTCGCCGCAGGCTTTCATACGACGCAACAGGCGGCCACGCATGTCTGCCACCACGTCCTTGAAGGACGGCATACCGATGAGGTTGGTCAGCTCCCAAGGATCAGCTTCGAGGTCGTAAAGGAAATCATCCACGTATTCATCCGCCTCCGGCGTATCCAGCGGTTTACCGTTTTCGCCAAGGGTCGGGCATTTGACGCTGTATTTGTAGCGAGCCGTACGCACACACCGCCCGGTGTGGCTCTCACTGATCTGCACATAAACGTCATCCGGCCAATCCATCGCGCGATCGGCCACGAGTTGTTTGATGGATCGGCCCATAAAATCATCCGGCACCTCAATACCGCCCGCATCCAACAGGGTCGCGGGTAAATCGACCAGTGAGCAAAGTTGCTCCAACCGACCGCCTCCCGTGAATCCCGGCCCTCGAATGGCGGTGGGCACGCGGATCGATGCATCGTGACAGGATCGTTTGTATTCGTCATTCCGGGTCTTGAAGTGGCAGCCGTGATCGGAGGTGAACAAAATGATCGTATTGTCATCGATCCCGAGGCTTTTGAGTGAATCCATGATCCGACCGAGGGCTTCGTCACACCGCTTGATCATACCGCAATAACCCGGCCAATGCTGCGGGGCCGTCCCGCCCAGTTGCGCGAGATCGGGCGGTAGCGGTGTCTGCGCATACCGCGCCTCATAACCATCCGGCGCCGGATAATTATCGGTGTGGTTTTGATGGTGAGGCTCCAGGTATGATAGAAAGAGGAAAAACGGATTCTCTGCCTCCGCCTTGTCATCGATGTAGCGGATTGCGGCATCGGTTTGAGCGTCGACGCGGTAGCCCGGGAGTTTCACCTCCTGATCGTTTTTATCCCAGAGATGCGTGTCGTAGGGACCAGAAACGAATTCCAGTAAATTGGCCCCTAGCCAATAATCATAGCCCCCGCGCCCTTCCTGCGGCACCGGCCCCTGGAACTCGTGCGGCATCAAATGCCACTTACCAATGTATCCCGTGCTGTAACCCGCTTCGGAGAAACGCGTGCCCAGCATCTTGAGATGATCATGAGGACGATAACCGTTGCGCCATACTCCCGTCTGGTTGGCGAACATCCCTGTCTGTAAACAGGAACGGGCGGGACCACACACCGGTTGACACGTGAAGCTATTGTAAACGTGAGTGCCCTCGCTCGCCATCCGATCAAAATTAGGCGTTAAGCCCGCCGGGTTACCGTGCGCGCCAGTCGTATCGGCACGTTGTTGATCGGTGAAAAAGACGATAATATTGGGACGCGAAGAAGCCATAGGAGTCAAAGGGGAGAAGAGCATGCAGCACGAAGTGGGGTCCTTCGGCAAGCCGGAGGCTTTCGTTAAAAACGATTTGGCGTAGGCAACGAATCAAAAGAGGTTCTGGTGATTCGGGAACCGTCTTGCCACAATCCTCTGCCATTCATTTCAAAAGAATCTCGATTTAAGATTAATGAAATCCCTCCCCTCCCCCGAAATCTGGTTCGTCTGCGGCTCCCAACATCTTTATGGCCCGGGACCGCTCAAAGAGGTCGCCACCAACGCAACAACTGTGGCCAACCGTTTGGACAAGTCCCGGCACTTGCCGCTCAAACTCGTCTACAAGGCCCTGCTCACCACCCCCGAGGAGATTACAAATCTCGCAATCGCGGCCAATGCCGATCCGCAATGCGGTGGCCTGGTGATTTGGATGCACACCTTCTCCCCCGCGAAGATGTGGATTCGCGGATTGGATACGCTCAAAAAACCATTCCTCCATCTGCACACCCAATTTAATCGAGACCTACCGTGGAACTCGATCGACATGGATTTCATGAACCTCAATCAATCCGCTCACGGCGACCGCGAGGCTGGGTTCATCCACACGCGCCTGCGCCTGAATCGCAAAGTCGTGGTGGGGCATTGGAGTGATTCTGAAGTGCAGCAACGGATCGGCGCCTGGATGCGCGCCGTGCGCGGCTGGACGGATCTACAAGGCGCGAAATTCGTGCGATTCGGTGACAACATGCGCCAAGTCGCCGTGACCGACGGCGATAAGGTCTCGGCCGAGATGCAATTCGGTTTCTCCGTCAATACTCACGGCATGGGCGATCTCGTAGCAGTCGTCGACGCCGTGAAGACGCGTGATATTTCGGACCTTTGCGCGACCTATCAGAAAACTTACCAACTCGCCCCCCTCCTCAAAAAAGGCGGTAAGCGACACGATGACTTACGCTACTCCGCGCGGCTCGAGCTGGGAATTGATCAGTTTCTCGAAGAAGGCGGCTTCAAGGGATTTACCGATACGTTCGAAGACCTCCACGGTTTGCGCCAACTCCCCGGCATGGCGACCCAACGCCTCATGGAGGCCGGCTACGGTTTCGGGGCGGAAGGCGACTGGAAGACGGCCGCACTCGTTAGGGCCATGAAAGTCATGGCGCACGGATCGAAAGGCGGCACGTCCTTCATGGAAGACTACACCTATCACCTTTCGCCGAAAGGCCATCAGGTGCTCGGATCCCATATGCTGGAGATCTGTCCGAGTATCGCCACCGCAAAACCTCGGGTCACGATCCATCCTCTCGGGATTGGTGGCAAAGAGGACCCAGTGCGCATGGTATTCGACGCCCCGGCTGGCCAAGCGCTCAACGCCTCACTCATCGATTTAGGCAACCGATTCCGGCTTCTCGTCAACAACGTCAAAGCGGTCAGACATCCCAAATTGCCCAAACTCCCCGTCGCGCGCGCCGTCTGGGAGTGCCAGCCCGATTTCAAGACCGCCTGCCATGCGTGGATCCTCGCCGGAGGGGCTCACCACACCGGCTACAGTTATGCGGTGACCGCAGAAATCCTGGAAGACTTCGCGAATATTGCGGGCATCGAATTGGTTACCATCGACCGCGACACCCGCCTCACCGAATTCAAACAAAACCTCCGCAACAACGAAGTCTACTACCACCTGAATCGAGGCTTCCGCACCTGAGGCGCGATCATCGATTTTCCCATGTGGCACGACTCCGTCCCACTCAGAATGTCAGTCCTTTCAAAATGACCCGCCTGCCGTCACCGTTGGCTATGGCGGGCTACAATCCGATTTAGATCATTGGTGCTCGGAAAAGGCACCATATTACGAGGCTACTTAGGAGGTACGTCAACTCATGTATAGGCTTGTAAGCCCTTGTTTGTTCCCTTTTGATCCCTTTATGCTAACAAGGAAAAAGAGAACAACTGCAGAGTGGCCGAAATCGGTAAAAAGAGGTAGCGTTACCGTTAAAATCTACCGCGTTAATCACCCATCAAACCGAAACGGTTTTGCCTACACTGTCACCTACTCCGGACCACAGGGAAGGAAACAGAAGAAGTTCGCAAACGAAGCCGCAGCCATTGAGGAAGCAACGGTCATCGCCAATAGGCTGAAAGCCGGGCATATTGAAGGGACTGAACTGCGAAAGGGCGAACGGGATGAATACGTCGCCGCAAAAGGACTGTTAGCCGACTACCCCTTGCTTTCCGCTCTGGAGGAATGGAAACGGGCGAAGGAACTCTGCGGGTCTGATCTTCTAGTCGCAGCTCAGTCTTGGGC
>JABIRI010000179.1 GCA_018667915.1 Opitutaceae bacterium
CGTGTATCTCTTTCCTTTCATGGTCTGGGTCCTTTCTGGATGACCAGACTAACTCTCTCAATGGCTCAGTTCTCGTAACCCCGACCACGACCTTCGTCTGGCGTTAAAAAGCCAGCCAACATACGCAGCAGGGTCGTTTTCCCTGAACCGCTGGGTCCAAGGAGCGAAAATGTCTCACCCTTGTTCAATTCGAGTGAAACCCCGGAAACGGCGGGAATACCGTCAAAACGTTTGGTGATATTTTGCAGCTCGATGAAGGCAGGCATGGGCAAAGTTGATTTGGAGTCACTGCCGGATGATGGCCAGATATTTGAGCAGCATTTTGGGAGAGGACATTGGGATCACTGTCGAAAGCCTGCAAAAAAGCGCGCCTCAGAATGAGGCGCGCTGGAGATTTTTGGAATGATGCGGCGCTTAGGCGGAAGCAGGTAGCGAGGCGCGGAGATCGTCGAGGGTGCCAGCAGCGCCCAAGAGTTCGCAGCGACTGGCGATGAACTTCGCGTATTCCTTGATGAAGATCTTTCCGGGTGGGCGGAAATCGAATTGCTCCGGATTCTGTTGGAAGAACTCGCGGTGAACGCGGGTCCAGACCAAGCGGCCGTCGGTGTCGATATTGACCTTGGTCACACCTTTTTTGGCAGCGGGGAGATATTCATTCACGTCCACGCCCATGGAGCCGGCGATTTCGCCACCAGCGGCGTTGATGCGGGCCACTTCGTCTTGAGGAACGGAAGAGGAACCATGCATGACGAGCGGGAAGTCGGGCAGGCGGGCTTTGATCTTTTCGAGCACATCGAAGTGAAGCGATTGACGTCCCTTGAATTTGAACGCGCCGTGGCTGGTGCCGATGGCGCAAGCGAGGGAATCACAACCGGTGAGCTTCACAAATTGCTCGGCTTCTTCAGGGTCGGTCAAGCAGGCGTTGCCTTCTTCGACGACGATATCTTCTTCGACGCCACCGAGCATGCCGAGTTCGGCTTCGACGGAGATGCCTTTGGCGTGAGCGCGGTCAACGACCCGCTTCGTGATCGCGACGTTCTCGTCGAAGGGATCATGCGAGGCATCGATCATAACGGAACTGAAGAACCCGGAATCGATACAATCGTAACAGGTTTCTTCATCACCGTGGTCGAGATGGACCGCGAAAATGGCTTCGGGGAAGATATCAGAAGCAGCGCGGATAATGGCCTCAAGCATGCGCTTGTCGGTGTATTTCCGAGCCCCTTTGGAGATCTGGATGATAAACGGTGCCTTGGCATCGATGGCTCCTTGAAAAAGGCCCATCGCTTGCTCGGCGTTATTGATGTTGAACGCACCCACGGCGTATTTTCCGTAGGCGTGTTTGAACAGCTGTGCAGTAGTAACGATCATGTTTCTGTTGAGGAAAGTGGTAAGGGAGACCGAATTGCTAACTTACCAATTTGATTATTCACCTCGCAAGGGGTTTTTCACCCAAGTCGTTAGGAACTCGCGTTGATGCTGCCTGGATCGCCCCTATTCAACCCCCGCCGCCACCTCGAGTGGGACCGCGTCGACCGCCACCAGAATCATTTCCGTCTTCACCGCCGGAGCGCATAGCCTCGGCAAGTTTTTGACCTGCTTGTTGTTCGGCTTGAAGGCTTTGCAACGATTTTAGCTGATCCGATGAAAGCACACCTTGGGCTCGTGTAATGGCCTCATCCGAAATGGTTACTCCACCACCTCCCCAAGGGGAATCGCCGCCGCGACCACGGTTTCCTCCTGTCGAAGTTTCCGCTAAAATTGAGGTTAACGCCTGCGCTTGGTTGGCGTTGAGCGGGGTCGCAGAGTAACTTAATCGTGATTCGAATTGATCTACCAAACCGCGCTCGCGGCCGGTTTGCTCGTAATTTTGCAGAGCTTCGAACTTGTCTTGGCCGATCGCGGCCGCGATTTCAGAATCAATTTCCGCCTGGGTTTCCTGCATCAAGGCCCGGAGGTCATCTCGGTTATCGCGCCCAAGTCCTTCCTCCCGAGCGGCCATAAACACATCTCGCGTGGTATTTTGCTTCTCCACGAGAAGATCCTGAAGACGAGTAAGCGTATTAGGCGGCAAATCGAGTTGAGCAAATAGATCGGCGTAGGTGCTATCAAGTCGCGCGCGTTGCTGCAGGTTGAATGCGGCCATGTATTCCGGATCCTCCATCATGGCCGCAATGCGTGATCCCATATCCCGTCGTCCGCGATCGCCCCGGTTTGTTTGGCGTTCTTCGGGCTCTGCGGTCGCTTCCGTTTCCTCTTTAGAAGCAGTTTCCGCTTTGGCGGTCGTGGGGACCTCAAGTTCCGCGATCAACTTCGGGGGAGGCTCGCGACGTTCGGAGGGTGAATTGAATTGTCCGGACTGCATTCCCGCTAAACGGGCAGCCAGTTCTTCCGCTCGTTGGTAGTGGTGATAAGCCAATCCGGCCCCGGTGACAGTGGTGATTCCGAGAATCGCGATAGCAGCTAAACGGGGTTGTGACATGGTGGTTAAGACGAGCTGCCCGGACAAAGGTTTCAAGGGAATGCAGTTTTTTTGGGAACTGAGGGCATTGGGTGTTTAGGGTGGCCTAGGTAGGGGACGGTTTGAGGAAAGGGGGCGGGTCGGAAAAAGTTTACTTCGACCCGCGTTCGCGGGACTGCGTAGAACTTTTTAACGACCTGCCCCCATCGCGGACCGTTTATGCCGTTCCGCATGCTCCCAACAAAACTGCTAGATGAGCGTCTAGCTAGATGGGTATTGCACCTTCTGGTAGGGACGAATCCTCACGGTCTCACCGTGTATTCCTAATACCTAGGCGGAAATTGTCACACCTAACCGCCCTGAGGGCACCCGGTTGGGCGTGATCATTTCAGGACTCACCCTCCGGGTTCGCCATGTTTCCTCCTAACGAGGAGGAAACTGTGCCTTCGTCCGCCCGCGTTGCGGGCACCCGGCCTCAGGCATCCCGGAGGGATTCGCATCGATTTCGATGTTCACCTTATTTCCGCCTACCTAGGCGGAAATTCAAAGTCGGCTTTGGTCTTGGTTTTGGAGAGGACCAGATGAGCGGAGAAGTTCGAACCTCGTTTGGAGACAAAGTCCTCGAGGAGGGCGGTCTTGCCTTCGGATACAAGCGCTTTGGCCTCGTCCAGTTGGATCTCGCGCTCACACAGTTTCTTTTTCAATTCGAAGACGATCCGAGGTTCGTTTTCCGCGCCGGTAGGCTTGGTCACGAGCCAGGACGTTTTGGTTTCGAAGAATTGACCTTCATCACCGAACTGTGCCGCCGGACCAATCAATGTTGATTTTTTAGCGTCAAATTTCTTCGGCTCGCGTTTCTTGGCTCCGGGCTTGGCTTCGCGGGGCGGGAATTCCCAACGCACGCGATTTCCACTCTTCAGCAAAAAGGCATCGAAGGGGCGACCACGTTTCGAAATGAATCCTTTGATGAGCTCGGACTTGCCGGTCTCGACCATCTGGATGGCTTGATCCCGCGTAACCTCTTTTTGGCACATCAGGCGACCGACCCGGAATACGCGTTTGTAGTCTTCGCCTTCTTTTTTCCGTAGCACGTAGTTGGTGGAATCTTCGCAGAGTTCCTCTCCCGTCTTTGGATCGGTCCAAATTGGCTCTAGTTTCCCAAGATCTTCATCGTCCTCGCCGAAGTCTAAACTGACCTTGCGGATGCCCTTGTCGTCGGGAGCCGCCAACTTGAGCTTGGCGGGGAAATGTTTACCGGTGCGGGCGGAAACGAATCCGTCGATGGGACCGATCTCACCGTTGGTCACGAGCTCTTTGATTTCCGCTTCTTCCATGCGGCGACCGCTGGTGACCTTATAGACTGTGAGGAGACCGTCGGCTGAACGATAGGCTCGGAGTGTCTCAGTAAGTGGTTGATTGTCGGTCGGAGAAACGATTTCGGTAACACGGGTGTCGCCTTCTTCTTCGTTAAAATTCTTGGTCCGTTCTACGATGCCGGTGATTTCCTTGGTAATCTCAGCCATGAAGGCCGGCCGCTCGTAACGGTTGAATTCCATTTCGCGGAGCTTAAATTCCCACTCACCGGTCATATCCGGTTTGGTCAGCGCATCCGCTTCCACCGCGTGGAGGAATTCCATGAGCTGCTCAGCCTTGGCGGTGGGTTGGAGTTCGCGCTCGTTGCGTTCGAGATACTTTTGATTGATCAGACCATCGATGGTATCCGCGCGGGTGGCAGGAGTGCCGAGACCGCGCTCTTTCATCGCATCAGCCAGCTCGTCGGAATCGACGAGTTTACCCGCGGTTTCCATGGCGGAGAGCAGGGTGGCCTCCGAGTAGCGTGCGGGGGGCTTGGTTTGC
>JABIRI010000325.1 GCA_018667915.1 Opitutaceae bacterium
CAGGAGGAGCACTTTGGTCTCGGGTAGTTTGGCGTGGATCATCGAAACGATTTTGCCGTTGGCGGCGGCGATATCAGGGGCGGTGTGACCTCCCAAATTATTTGTGCCGATCATGAGCACGACGACCTTGGGGTTCACTTTGTCGAGCTCGCCCTGTTCGATGCGCCAGATCACGTGCTGGGTCTGGTCGCCGCCAATACCGAAATTAGCGGGTTGGTAGTCGCCCCAAGCCTTATCCCAGATCTCCGACTTAGCGGCCCAACCGGCCGTGATGGAGTCGCCGATAAACAGCACGCCGACAGGCCCCTTGGCGCCACGCTCGAGAAAGTCGGCATGGTAGCGGAAGAAGCGGGCGTTCCCGTATTTGGGTTCGCCGATACTGGCATCGGCGGCGGTGAGAGAAGTCAGGCCGAGCGTGATGACGGTGGCCAGTAGGGTGAGTTTTACCGTGAGGCGGGAGAGGTTACGAAGGGGCATGATGGGGTAAGGCTAGGAGGGAGCCCCATGGTGGCGATAGTTGAAATTATGTTTTTCCGCTTTTCAGGGAATGGGATTTAGGCGTTGGTGAGTCACCATGTCTACCACACCGAATTACCGCACCATCGCCGAAGCTTATGTCAAAGGACTCACGGAGGGCCGGGTCGATCCCGCCGCGGTGATCGCCTGGGCCGATGATCTGCTCTGCAACGATCCTGACACTCAGGACTGGATGATCGAGATCTCCACCGCCAAAGCCGACGATCGCGTGGGCGTGGTCCAGCAGCTGAACACGGTGAAAGGTGAAGTGGATGAAGCAGCACTCGCCGAGTTGGTCGCTCAACAAGGGTAAGTTCGTTTGGCGAGGACTCGAATGAGGCTTTTCCTCCCGCGGGCCTCGTGTCACAGGTAGGGCATGCGCGCCCCTCGTATCAGTAACATCCCGATATTTTTTGTTTCTTTGCTCGTCTCACCACTGATGGTGAACGGGCAAAATGCAGACGCGGCCGAAGGGGAGCTCGAGCCGAACGTTGCGTGGCACGATGTCACCACGTGGGACATAGAAGGCCGGGAGTGGATCGACGAGGAACGTTACAGCTGGTTCGATCGGTTTCCTAAAAGGGCCGAGGCCACCACCACTGCCAGGGTGTGGGAATTGAGCCGTTCTACGGTCGGGATGCTGGTGCGTTTCAGCACAGATTCCGATGAGATCATGTTGGACTATGCGCTGACGAAAAGTGGGTTCAATGGCATCAATACTTCCCCGATCGGCCACAGCGGATTTGATATGTATGCCCGGGGCGAGAATGGAGAGTGGCGCTGGGTGGAATCAGCCGGACCGAAAGAGCAGGCGGGGCAGCTCACCATCGCTTGGGGGCTCGCTCCCGGTGAGCGCGAATACGCCCTTTATCTGCCTTCGTTCAATGGGCTCGCCGCGCTTTCGATCGGGGTGACGGAAGGGGCGAAGTTTCAGCCACTTCCTCCGCGCCGAATGCGGCCGATTGTTTTTTATGGCACATCGATCAACCATGGGGCCAGTGCATCGCGCGGCGGCATGGTGCACACGGCGATATTGGGCCGATGGTTCGACCGTCCGGTCGTGAATCTAGGCTTTAATGGTAATGGTCGGATGGATGCGGCCGTGGGGGAGCTGATGGGTGATATCGATGCGGCGGTTTATGTGATCGATTGCCTGCCGAATATGAAAGCCGCGGATGTGCTCGAGAAATGCGTGCCTTTGGTCAAACAACTGCGGGCCGCACAGCCCGCTGTGCCCATTGTGCTGGTGGAAGACCGTCGGAATACCAACGCGTGGATTTTACCGGAACGCAGTGCGCACCACGACGCGAATCATGCGGCGCTGAGGGAGTGCTACGCTGAGCTACGCGCGGCGGGATTCCGTGACCTGTATTACATCGAGGGCGATAACCTACTCGGCAATGACGGTGAAGGCACCGCGGATGGATCGCACCCCAGTGATCTGGGATTCTGGCGTCAGGCCAAGGTAATGGAACCGATCTTGCGACAAGCGCTCATCGGCCGCTGATTTTCCTCCGATGCGCTTAGACAATTCAACGCTCCTATTAGTCGAAGACGAAGCGCTCCTGCGTCGCCGTTTGGCGGCGAAGTTTGAAGCGGCGGGGGCGGAAGTGGCGGTCGCGTCGGATTTGGCGGAGGCAAGGCGTCTCGTCGCGGAGATGAGTTTCGATTTTGCCCTGATGGATGTAAATCTGCCGGACGGACGCAGTCCGGAGTTGCTGGAAGAAAAAATCTTCGGATCAAGCACGGTGGTTTTGATCATGACCTCGGAAGGCGGGGTGGAAGGTGCCGTCGAAGCGATGCGATTGGGCGCGGCGGATTATTTGCCGAAACCGGTGGATGCGGACGATGCGATGTTACGGATGGCCGCGGCTCGCAGACGACGGCGTCACACACGGGGAGACCGCTTTAAGCAGGAAAAAGAAACCGCCCGCAGCGCGTCGTTGGTATTCGGAAAATCGCTTCAACCCGTGCGTCGCCAACTGGATCAGACCCTGGTGGCGGATCGGCGTTTGGCGGAGAGCGGCACGGTGCCACCGCCGGTGCTTATTTTGGGCGAGACGGGAACCGGGAAAACCTCGTTGGCGCGGTGGTTGCACCATCACGGATCCCGGGCCACAGCACCGTTGATCGAGGTCAATTGCTCGGCCTTGCCGGAGGCGTTGGCGGAGTCCGAATTGTTTGGGCATGAACGCGGCGCGTTCACGGACGCGGAAGAGGCCAAGATCGGACTGTTTGAAGCGGCTGAAGGAGGGACGTTATTTCTGGACGAATTGCCGAGCCTCTCGCTTCCGCTGCAGGCGAAATTGCTCAAAGTGATTGAAGATCACGAAGTGCGCCGGGTGGGTGGTCATAAAACGATCTCAGTGAATGTGCGGGTAGTGGCGGCCGCGCAGGATATTTTGGCCGAACAGGTCCAGAGCGGAGCGTTTCGCGAGGATTTGCGGCAGCGGCTCGATTTGTTTCGGGTGAACATTCAGGCGTTGCGGGAGCGCGGAAATGACGTCGTAGATCTGGCGCAAAATTTCGCCGATTCGATCGCGCAAAAATATGGTATGACACCAGCGACCATTCCCGCCGAGGGTGGGGTGCGACTGCGACAATACGATTGGCCCGGTAACGTGCGTGAGTTGGCCCATGAAGTGGAGCGCTCGCTGGTCTTTGCCGATGATCAACTCGCGTTTGCAAATCTCGAGGCGGGTGCCTCCCTGAGTTCACCGGATCATCCCTGGCTCGCAGCGGGATTTCGGTTCCCCGAGGAAGGTGGTTTCGATTTGGAGAATGCCATTACCACGATGGTGAAATTAGCGGTGGACCAAGCGGATGGAAACGCCTCGGCGGCGGCGCGGCTGCTCGGGGTGCCGCGGGACTTTGTGCGCTACCGGCTCAAACAATCGAAAGACTGATTCGGGTGAGACCTCGTGGCGGGAGGGATGGGGTTGGGAAATATTTCCCAGTGGATCGCTATCAAACTGGGAAATATTTCCCAATTTGGGCGACGTATCGATATTGATAAAATATATAAATTACACTATAACAGTGGTTAACGAGAATATCAACCGTTGGCATGCGGGATGCAACAGGAGAGGCAACCAGCAATTTTAACCCAAATAAAAAATCAAAATGAAAACATCCCTACTCAAAATGGCTCTCGTGGCCGTAACCGTCACCGCTGGAGCCGCCATGGCTCAAGAGCGTCCTGAACGTCCGGAGCGCCCGACTCGAGGCGAAGGTCAAATTCGTATCCCGCGTGGGGTCGAATTGCCGACCGATGTGCAGAGCTTGGTGGATCAGTTCCGCGAGCAACGTTCGGCTCTCCTCGAAGCTCGCAAAGCCGCTCTCGCTGGCTTGAAGGATGCAACCCAGGAAGAGCGTCGTGCCGCCTTGGAAGCCTTGCGTGAATCGCAACGCGAACAAGCCGGTGCGCAACGCGACCTCGCTCGCGATATCCGTCGCGAACTTCGTGACTTGCGTCGTGACCGGGCTGGTTCCGGTGATGGCGGATAATTCCCTTTCGGCGCGGCGGTAAAACGCTGGTCCGCTTCTCCGAGACGGCCGGGTGGGAATTGATCCTCTCACCTGGTCCGTCTCGAATTCGGCACCCCGATGTGCCACGCCTGTTACGGCGTAATTTGGTCGGAACGGCAGGCGATTCTTATGCGAAGAGCCGACTGCCTTTATGCTCGGACAGTTCGCATGTTTCCCCACCAAACCCAGCGTGAATGATTTGTCCCAATTTTTGGGGATGAGGGCTGCTGCCTTTGTCCTTCGCCGACTTCTCCCCATTGGAATGTTGGTCACTGTGCCTGCCTCGTGGGCGCAGTCTGGATCAGATGGGCCGGACGATTCGGTGATCAATCAACTCCTGGCGTTGCCCGATGAGGTGCAGGAGGAGTTGCCGGATGACGTTAAGGAATTTTTGGCGGAATTGGATGAAGAGTCGGATTGGTTTCCCTCGGCCAGCCTTACGGCGTTGGTCGGCGAAAGAGAGAACGTCGGGCTGAGTGCGGTCGTGCCGCAGGCCGCGTTTTTCGGTGAAGCCCGCGCGGAAGGTTTTCTGTGGTGGCAGCCGCTGGATTCAGTTTGGGAGGCATTGGCGATGATCGACGGTCGGTATCGCAGTTACGAGAGTAACCCCGTGGTGGAGGACGAACAGTCTTGGCTGGGGCAAGCGGAGGTAACCTGGATGCCATGGCGTTGGCTGGATGTGAAGACCCGCGCTCAGGGGTTTTATCAGGATGAGGTGATTGATCTCTCAACCTCGGCGGCGCAGCGCACGGTATTGCCGATTCAGGTCTTGGGCGGGCGGGCAGACCTTAAGGCGCAGATTTACCTGCCCGGAGGTTTCTCGTTGGAGTCGCGCGCCGGAACCCAACGCGCGGACTATCAACATGTCGCGGAAGACCACTATAGCCGGGATTGGTGGCATGGCGTAAACTGGTCGCCGGCGCGTTGGGTAAGGTTCTCCTACGGGCAGCAAACCATCGATCGCGATTACGATTTCCGATCGCAGACAACGGCGGGCGGACGCTCGATTGGGGACACCTATTTGTCCTTTGCGCAGGACGAGGAACAAGGGCGGCTGCGCTTAAAACTCAATTGGCGGGGGGAATGGCAGTGGAATGTCCTCGGGGGACGTTTAGAAAATCGTGACAATGGCGCGGGCTTCTTCGACTACGATTGGGAGCGGTGGCAAAGCGAGCTCGAGTGGGTGAGTCCGGAGGATCGGTGGGAGATTCGGGTGGAATGGGAAGAAAAGACCACCCACTACGTGAATCAAACGGTGGGCGCGGGCCTCAATCCAGCGGGACGTGAGCAGATCGATCGACTCTGGCGCGGCGAAGTAATCTGGCGGTTTCATGACCGCTGGAATGCCCGATTGGAATACGAGGATACTTTGAGTGAAAGTAATGAAATTGATGCGACCTACGCAGATCGCACGATCTGGTTTGGCCTGTCGTTTGATAACTGATAAATTTCCCCCATCATGTCTTCCTCTTCTTCCAATCATGTCACCGAATCCCGGATACACTGGGGTATATTGGTGGGCGCGATATTGGTGTTGGTCGGAATCGTAGGGGGCGTGACCTGGCCCTTGCGATCGGCGTTGCATCAGCAGGTATTACGACGGGAGGCGGCCGCGATGGCGGCGGTCGTGGAGGTCCAGCAAGAGACCGGCACGCAAGATTTCAGGGAGTTGGGCGTGGAGCCCGATTTTTTGGATGTGTTTTACGCGCTTTTAGAGTCACCTCGATTGGAAGACGTGGTGGCGATGCAAATGTTTGAGCCCTCTGGTGAGATTACTTTTGCCGTGCCGGACTCAGCATTTGTGGAGACACTTCCACCCGCAGAACGACGGGCTTTGGCCCAAGCTCACTATCATCCTGATAGCAGTTCTGCGGGCGGTATGGGCTGGGGGCAAGATGCCGGAATCGGGCCGTGGCTGGAAGTGGTGGTGCCCATCACGGAAGGCACTTCGGAGGATCCCGCGTGGGTGCGCTACTGGTTGGATGGATCCCACGTGGCGACTGAGCTCGCGGAGATTGATCAACGTCTGTGGCAGCAGGCGGGTATCTCCGCCATGGGCGGCGGATTGATTTTGGTGATCGGGTTGGGTTGGGCATTCTCTCGCCTGCGCCGCCGGTCAGCGGATCTGGCGCGGGCGAATCAAGAACTTCTCCTCAATTCAAAGACTGCCGCGATCGGGGCCATCAGTGCGCACCTCATGCACGGGCTTAATAATCCGTTGGCAGGGTTGGAGGGTTTCATATCTGACGAATCCCCGGAAAATGAAGGCGCGGCTGCCTCCGGTGAAGCATGGGCCGTCGCAGCTGAGACTACGCGTCGCGTGCGGCGTTTGGTGAACGAAGTGATGGCCGTGCTCCAGGATGAGGCCTCTGGCTCAGATTTCGTGATGGACGTGCAAGACGTGCTCGATTCCGCGGCGGAAAAAGCCCGGACGAATTCCGCTGCCCAAAAAATCGAGGTTAGCGTCTCATCGAAAAACGAAGGCCAGCAAGTCAGTGGCCGCGTGGCTTCGCTGGCCGGTTTAGTGATCAATAACCTCACAGATAATGCCATCGCGGTGATGGGAGAGGGCGGGCAACTTGAGTTTCGAGCGGAAAAGATTACAGCCGAATTGGTGAGCATATTGATTATCGATACCGGTCCGGGACTGCCGGAAGAGGTGCAAGCCGCGGCGTTCGCTCCGATCACGAGTCGCAAGCCGGGTGGCGCGGGCATTGGATTGGCGTTGAGTGGTGCGTTGGCGAAACACGCGGGCGGTGAACTTCGGATCCGCAATTCGGATTCTCGAGGAACTACTTTTGCCCTGGAGGTTCCTATTCTCCCTCGAGTCACAACGTCCTCGTAATCTTATGTGCTTCAAAAATTTTGTTCGAAACGGGCTGAGCGCGATCATCGCATGGGTGATTACGTCGGTCGGAATCGCACAAGCGGACGGATCTGTGATTTGGACTCGTGACACGTTGTCGACTGCCGCGACGGGAGGCATCGTTTCGTCCCCGGCGATTGGAGCGGACGGCACGATTTATTTTGGTCTGGAAATTGGTTCTAACTCCGCGCCCAGCGGGCAAATCCTGGCGATCAATCCTGATGGCACCGAAAAGTGGTCGGTTGATACCGATGATTGGGTAGACGCGACACCTTTGATCGGTTCGGACGGCACGGTCTACGTGGGGTCATGGAACGGGATCATGTATGCTTTGGATGGCCAAACCGGAGCAGAAAAATGGACGTTTGATACGGAATCCTTCATTGTTGCTTCGGCCGCCCAGGGGCCGGATGGCACCATCTATTTTGGGGCGGGTGATTTTCTACTGCATGCGGTCGACCCTGCGACGGGGGTGGAGAAGTGGGCTTATCCCGTAGAGGATTGGATCTTTGCTTCCCCCGTGATCGACCCCTCGGGCAATATCTATTTCGGTTCGCATGATGATCGTTTCTACGTGGTGGATTCCAGTGGCGAACTCGTGTGGTCGGCGTTGACCGGCGGTGACATTGTGAACGGGGCGGCGTTGATGGCGGACTCGACGGTGGTGTTTGGCTCGCGGGATAAATTTGTCTACGCGATCAACGTCGATGGAAGTCTACGATGGACCTATGAAACGGGCGACAGCATCGATGCGGCCCCTTCGATCGGGCCGGATGGTTCGGTGACGGTCGGGTCAACCGATGGTTTCCTGTATCGGTTGAATGCTGACGGTGAGTTAATCTGGCGGACGAGTTTGGCGGCGGCGATCTATTCAACTCCAGCGTGGCGCGAAGACGGTTCGATCGTAGTGGGTGCGAGTGATTTTCACCTGCACGCGTTGGATGCGAACGGCGCGGAGATTTGGAAATACGAAACCGGAGATTGGGTCGATAGCTCACCCGTAGTGACCGGAAACGGCCGCATCTATTTTACGAGTTTCGATAAAAAACTCTATGCCCTTAATAGTTCCTCTAACGCCGATCTCGGCGCGGAGTGGGGCGGCTTTCAGCGCGGCGAATGCCGCAGTGCGTGGCAAATTCGTGGCGTGGGCTCGGAAGGCACCGGACGGTTGCTAAACCTATCGGTGCGCACCCAGGCGGGCTCGGGTTCGGCTACCCTCATCGCGGGCATGGTTTTGGGCGGTGAAGGATCACGGGAGTTATTGATGCGCGGCGTCGGACCCACCCTGGCCGACTTCGGCGTGACAGGAGCGCTAGGTAATTCCCAGGTGACGCTAAAGTTGCGCACCGATACGGTGGGAGAGAATGACGACTGGGGCGATGCGGCTAACGCGGGCGCGATAGTCACTGCTGCGAGCGCGGTAGGAGCGTTTGCTTTACCAGCCGGAAGTGCCGACGCGGTGATTTTAGATACGCTTGGCGCGGGAGCGCGCACGTTGCAGGTGACGGGTTCGAACGGAACCACCGGAGTGGCCTTGGTAGAACTTTACGATGTCGGCGGCGATGCGGGGGCGGAGTTGATCAATATTTCGGCCCGCAGTCAGGTAGGCACGGGAGCCGATGTATTGATCGCGGGATTTGTGGTGGATGGACCCACGACCCTATTAATTAGGGGAGTGGGACCGACGCTGGCAGATTTCGGAGTTACCGGTGTGCTGGCGGATCCTGTTATCCAAATTTATCGCGGAACTGAACTATTGGCGCAGGGCAACGATTTGAGTCTCGCCAGTGATGCTGACGCCATCGCCGATTGGGCCCAATCGTTGGGCGCAATCGCTCTGCCCGACGGAAGCAAAGATGCGGTCCTTTTGGTGACTCTCCCGGCGGGGGTGTATTCCGCCCTGATCAAAGGCCAAGACGGCGGAACGGGCGTCGCGCTTGCCGAAGTCTATCTGCTGCCAGATTAAATTAGCGGAACGAAGGAGGATCTTTCTCAGCTCCGATCAGAGCTCGTTAGCCTGCGGGATTAAATCTGGAAATCAGGAAATCAGGAATTTGAGTCTGAGGAGCAGGGGGACGACGTCTCGAGTCATGGCTAACCGTTGAAATTCGATGTTGCCGCGAAAGGCATTCCTCCCACGCTCGCCGAGGATATTCACCTGGAGAGGTGGCAGAGTGGTCGATTGCGGCGGTCTTGAAAACCGCTGAGCCGCAAGGTTCCGGGGGTTCGAATCCCTCCCTCTCCGCCATGTTGCGACGCAACATGGCGATAAACCGCGCAGCGGATTGATTGGTGAAACCAATCGAGGAGGGGTAGGGGCAAAACCGATGGGTTTTGGGACGAAGTCCCGAGTGAAACGAGTCAATCCCTCCCTCTACGCCATGTTGATTTCGGAATTAGGATTTACGAATTTGAATTTACTCATCTTCGACGGAATCCCAGCGGATGAATGGTGGCTCCGGTTTCCCGGAATGCTCTCGGTTTTGGATTTAGGGCCGAAACCCTCAGGCTTGGCTTTCCTCGAGCAGTTTCTTATCGAATGTCTTCAGCTCAAGAGACTCGGAGTGAGCGGTTTCTAGGATGAAGTAATCGGCAAACTCGGCCTTACCTTTTCGATACATTTTGATAACTGCGCGTAGACGGGTGGGATCATCGAATACGAAAGCTGAATCTGCCAGGAGCTCCTCTAAGATCTCTACCCAAGCTTCCCGGTTTAACTCATAGATCGCTTGAAGAACCCACGCGGTTTCCAACAAAACCAAATCGAAAATCCTGATTGATCGATCTTCGCGGGTTTCTGTTTCCAGAACAGAAGCGACGATTGCGCATTGTTCTTCGTCATCCTGAACGATGTGCCGGACTAGGTAGTTGGTATCAAATGCAACCACTCTAAGAATGGATGGATTTATGTTTCCGGCTCATCGCTTTCCGAATGCCCGCATCCATGTCTTCCACGGTAACTGCTTTTCGCTTCCGGCTAGTAAACCGTCGGCCACAGCCCGCAGAGGATCCGGGAGCTCTTTTTTTACGGACAGAAATTTGATCTGATTTATCCAAGGCAAACTCGAGCCGATCACCGCTTCGAATGGCGAGTTTTGTCCGCAGTTGTTTCGGCAGGGTGACTTGTCCCTTCGAGGTAACTTTGGCTTGTAACGTCGTCATTCCTTACAAAATGACTCGTTTAGTAGGAAATCAATGTAAATTGAGAAGCGGTTCGATGGAAGGGGTCGGATTGGCTCAGGAGCGCATTTTCGCCGCGGCCATGATCGATTGGATTTCGTCGGGTTCGATGGGGATATCGGCCATGAGGTCGACGGGACCATCCTCGGTGATGAGAATGTTGTTCTCCAGGCGAACGCCAAAGTTCTCTTCGGGAATGTAGATGCCGGGTTCCACCGTGATGACCCAACCGTCGGCAAATTTGGCGTCCGAAGTAGTGACGTCATGCACGTCCAAGCCGAGGGAGTGCCCCAGTCCATGCATGAAATATTTGCGACAGGCGCGGCGTTCAGGGGTCTCGCGTTTGATTTGTGCTTTGGTGATCAAGCCGAGGGCGAGGCATTCGTCGTTCATCATCAGTTCTGCTTCCTGCTGCCAGTCGGGATGGGATTTACCCACGGTTGATGCCGCGATCATGGCGCGCAGGACTCGCAGGACGGCTTGGTAAACTTGTTTCTGGCGACGCGTGAATTTTCCGGACACCGGAATCGTGCGCGTCATATCGGCGTTGTAGTTGCCATAGCACGCGCCCACATCGAGCAATAGCACGTCGCCCTTGCGGCAGGTTTTTTGGTTCTCCAAATAGTGGAGCACGCAGGAATCGGCGCCGGAGGCGACGATGGGGTTGTAGGCGAACTGACAGCGATTGCGGGTGAATTCGTGGGCGAATTCCGCTTCGATTTCGTATTCGGTAATACCGGGTCGCGTTTTGTCCAATACTCGGAGAAATCCGTCTCGGGTCACCGCGCAGGCCTGTCTGATGAGGTTAACCTCCGCCTCGGATTTGATCTCTCGCAAGGCGTGCATGAACGGAGCCAAACGTTCATAGCGATGGATCGGATATGCCTCCTGCAACTCACGCCCGAAGCGTGCTTCACGGGACTGCACATCCACCACAGCCCGCGGGTGTTCATTGGAGTTTAAGTAAACGTGCTCCGACTGGCACATGATTTGGTGCCGGATCGCCGGAAGCTCGGAGAGCCATTTGATTTCCTTAATGCCTGATAACTTGGTGGCGGTTTCCTTGGAGTGTTTTTCGCCCTCCCAAATCTTCAAATGAGGGTTGGGTTCACGGACGAAGAGCACCTCGCGCAGGGCGGGTTGCACCGCATCGGGCGCAATCATCAGTATGCTCTCTTCCTGTTCGATTCCGGACAGATAAAACAGATCAGAATTAGGATGCATCCGCTTCACCGCATCCGCGTTGGCGGGGGGCAAGTCGTTCGCGTTGACGAATGCGACCGAATTGGGTTTGAGGCGGGCTCGCAGGCGTTCGCGATTCTTAGTGAAGAGGGAGTTCTTGATCGGGGAGTGTCGCACGAGGGAAGGGCTGTTGAAGAGGCCGGACGGTTAAATGGACCGACAGCCTGATCTTAATTCCCGCGGTGGCAATTCCTCGCGTGCGGTCTCCGGAACGAGATGCGAAGCGGCGTTTCGCTTATTCGGGTTTGGCCGACATCACCTTGGAGGCCACGGCAAACCAGGCGATCATGGAGACCAGCATCGTGGTCTTCATGGCCGTTTCCGAAATGGTGTCGTTGGCGAAGAGCAGGGGGCTGACGAAGGTGGCGATCAAGGCGACGGCACCGATGATTTTGGGTAATGAATTCATGATGACAGGGGGTCAGGCTTGAGCGGTGCGGACGGTATTGTTGACGCGGGTTAAGACCAGATAGAGCGCTCCACAGACGATCCACGAAGGCAGCGGTAGGAAGTGGGCGGGCACGCCTTGAGAAAAGTGGATGTAGAGGGCGATTCCGACGGGAACCCACCAAGCGATGAGGACGTTCCAGCTGAAGGCGATACCGGCTCGTTTGGCGGGTTCGGAGGGCAATCCCATCCGCGGTGCGAGAAATACATCGGCGAAGATGATGGCACCGATGGGGGCGAGGATCGTGCCGTAGATTCCGACGAATCCGAGCAGGTTCATGGCGAAGGCGGGGAAAATGCCCGCGGCGGTGCTAACCGCACCGGCGAGGACGGTCGCCTTGGTGCGTGAGATGTTGCGCACGGCGCCTTGGAAGGCGAGACCGGCGCGATAGATGGTGGGATTGGCGGTGGTCCAACCGGCGATGATCACGCAGACGATTCCGGCCCAGCCGACGGCGTCGAAGACCATCGGACCGGGAGCGACACCCACGGTGGGATCAGCGCCGCGTTCGCGGACCCAATACATGAGGAGCAGCGCGGCGCAGACCCAGGCGACGTAGTGGCCCAGATACATGCCGGCCGCGGCGGCCCAACCCGAAGATGGTTTCTTGGCATAGCGCAGGATCGACATATCGGCCATGCCGAGGTGCATTGCGGCGTTACAGAACCAAGAGAAGAAAACGACACCCCAGAAACCGATTTGGCGTTCCGTGTCTGCTGCGGGCTCGAGTAAAGCCATCACATCGGTCGTGTTGAGTTTTCCCAATGTCACGACGCCGCAGGCGACAAAAATGAGAAACATCCACGGGGCGGCAAGATTCGACATGCGGGCCACAAAGGCGTAACCG
>JABIRI010000082.1 GCA_018667915.1 Opitutaceae bacterium
ATCCAGAACATGACGGGCAGGCTCTTCCCTTCCGCGTCTTCGGGGGTGTAGATATCGAGTACCTGGCGCTTGTGTCCGGTTTCCATGTAGGGAAGGTCAGGTATTAGGTTTTGTGCAGATGCGTTTTCGCAAGAAAATAGAATCGGGAACGCGATGGCGGGGAAGATTTTTCGTAACATGACTGACACGGGTGAAAGTAAGCCAGCATGTCTAATAACGTGCTCCGTTCAAACCCCAAATCGAATCGCCTCGCACCCTACTGCCATGGACCTTGGAATCGAAACAGTTGAGAAAACCCGGACGATCAGAACGTTTTGTATCAATCAGCCATGCAAAACAACCCCTCGACGAAACCCCGGCATCCAAGGTGGACCACCTTGTTGCTCATTGCTGCAACCATCTCTTTGCTGCCTGCGTTTCTTCGAGCGACCGAATTGACACCCGTCACTGATTCCCTGCTGAAGCGAGCGACCGCACAGGACGAGAAAGAAATTTGGCCGGGCGGATGCGCTGGAGTGGTGACGAACCGGTTGACTGGCGACGTCACCGTCAAGGTGGTTGGGCACGGACTTTGGCGCAGTGCTGATCAGGGAAAAACTTGGGCGCGGCTGGACAAGAAGGTCGTTTCCGGACGCGACGAGACGGGTTGGGCAACGAACGTCGATCAAAATTCACCGACGAGGCTGGCCAGTTTTTCACTCGATGGAACAGCCGGTTGGACCACCGACGGAACCGAATGGAAGAAGTTCGCCGACCTCGGGCGGAACTGGGATTATGGATCTGTCGACTGGGGAGCGAAGAACCCAAGGGTCATCATCGCAGTCAAACATGAAACGAACCCACCGGGAGAGGTCTATGTCACCAGCGATGGTGGGACTGCCTGGAATCAACTGCCAATTCACGTACTCGAAGATCGGGGAAAACCATCAATGGTCGGAGCCCTGGGCGGAAACGTGCTCATCTATAGTAAAGGAGATGGCATTCATCGTAGTTCCGACCTTGGCAAGACTTGGACCGAGGTTTCCAAAGTGAACCCGCTCACTCGAATTCCAGTTTTCTTTAAAGGCGTTCATTACCTTGGGACCACGAAGGGCCTGTTGGTGAGCAAAGACAAAGGCGCAAGTTGGCAGACGCAAGGCTCCCCTGTGGATATCTGGCAAGGCCCCTTCTTCGGCCGTGATCAACAGGAGATGCTCGTCGTTGGCGAATCAGGCATTCACCAGACGAAGGACGCAGGGGCGACATGGCGTCGCGTGGCCGACCTCAAACCAAACGCAGACGGATTTAAATTCACCGCCGACTGGTTCGGTTGCTACGCTTGGGATCCGGTAAATGATATCATCTATGCTTCCTCGATGGGAAATCCCGTCTTCAAACTAGCGCTCGGAGAATAACCATAGACAAAACCCCCAATCCACATGAACAAGACTATCACCTTCATCCTCTCCGCCTCTCTCCTCATCGGACATACCGCTAACGCCCAAGACAAGGTCCGCCGGGACATCGCCTACGACGATGCGCACGCAAGTCAGATCCTAGATTTCTATCCGGCAAAAACAGACAAACCGGCGCCGGTCATGGTTTTCTTCCATGGAGGTGGCTGGCGAGGCGGCTCCAAGAAACACCTTCCCCGATTTTTGACCAAAGCGAACGCCGACGGCTGGCTTGCAGTAGTCTCGGTCGAGTATCGCTTTACCGACGTCGCCCCCCACCCCGCCCAAGTTGATGACTGCGCGCGAGCCATCCAATTTCTTCGACAAAATGCCAAAGAGTGGAATATCGACCAGGATCGCATCGGTGTCACCGGCGGATCGGCTGGCGGGCACCTCTCGGCATACATCGCCCTCCAGGACGATGAAGCGAAACCAAAATCCAAAGATCCCGTTGAGCGGCAGTCCTCGCGCGTTTCATTCGCAATCCCATTCGCCGGGCCAACGGACTGGGGATTGCTGAGCACCGTCAAGCACGACCACCCGGCATATCGACAACTCCTGGGCTACGAACCGGGCACTCCGGCTGATGAAATGTCCCCGGAAAAGAAGAACGACGTTTCGCCGCTCCACTTTGTTTCCTCCGATGATCCTCCCATTCTGATTGTCCATGGCGACGCTGACAAGATCGTTCCAATCGAGCACCAGGGCACCTACACTTGAGAGAGTCCGATAATTGATTCGAGATAGTCTTGATCCAAGACAGCATCAACCCCCTTTCTCCCCCATCCGATCCGGTCCAAAGGCGGCTTCAAAGCCCTCCCGCCAAAAGCAAATTCCTAGCAGTAAGTAACTTCGTTAGCGTTCACACCAAGAGTCAAG
>JABIRI010000081.1 GCA_018667915.1 Opitutaceae bacterium
GCATTGCGACAGCAATTTAGTCACGACCCGATCCCCCTTCGACACTGCCGAGCACCGGCAAAGACCGAGCAGGCCTGTCCTCCTCGTTCTCGTAATCTTTCTCGTTCTCGATTAAGAGCATAGCTTTCCGAGTTTTTCGTGTATTTCGTGGGTAATAACAGCAGGCTGACGGTCCCTTGAAACTCGAACGCCTCCTAGCCAAATACCAGCTCATGGGCCGCACCCGCGCCCGGGAGTGTATCCTGGCGGGTCGCGTAAAAATCGCCGATCACTCCACCACCGCATTCGACCACGAAGTGGATCACTTCACCCGCGTGACCCTCGACAACCAAATCGTGCAACCTGCCGCGCGCCGCCTGCGCATCATGCTGCATAAACCCATTGGCGTGATCAGTGCCACCAAGGACAAAAAGCACCGCACCGTCATCGATCTCATCGATGACCCCGACAAAGGGAGCCTGCACCTCGTCGGTCGGCTCGACATCAACACCTCCGGTCTCGTCCTTCTCACCAACGATGGCCGTTGGTCCAAGGCGTTGATGCATCCCGATCACAAGGTCCCCAAAGTTTACCACGTCACCACCGCCGAACCAATTCCGAGTGACGCCCCCGCGCAGTTCAACGCCGGCTTTTTCTTAAAAACCGAGGAGATCACCACGCTCCCCGCGGCGCTCGAAATCTTAACCACCACCACCGCCCGCGTGACTTTACACGAAGGCCGCTACCGCCAAGTCCGTCGCATGTTTCACCGCGTCGGTTGCAAGGTCATCGCGCTCCACCGCGAAAGCATCGGCGAATACAAACTCCAGGGTAACTTAAAGGTAGGTGAGTGGTGCCAATTCAAACCTGAAACCGCCTTACATAAACGACTTCCGAGGAAGGCGAAATGGGTGGAAAATTCGTAAATATTTTAGTCATTTTTGGGGCAAAAAATATTGAAAAATGCGGCACAAAATGCATTCTAAATTCAGTCGGACGATTCGCCCGACAAGGTGTCTGAAACATGGCGCCCAAAAAAGACCGCCGGACGTTTACGCCCGGCGGTCGTTGTTTAGGAAACCGACAGCATCAGCCGATGAATTCCCCGATCAAAAACCTGCTGATTTTAGTTTTTTCCCAAAACCAATGACCCGATAATATTCGCCATAGAACATCGGCTTAAACGGGGTGAGGGATTCGAATTAGCTCGGCCTACGCACCATTGATTCAGTTTCAGGCTTTCCTCATGCTGCTCGGACATCAGAGTGCATGCCATGAATCGAAGACGTTTTGTGGAACTGGGTTTGATGGGTGCGGCAGGAGCAGGGTTAAACCAAATATGGGCGGATGAGAAACGGGCTTCACCGGGATTCTTTTCCGTCGCAAAAAACAACGGGCGCCATCAACTGATCGACCCACAGGGCCAACCATTTTGGTCGATTGGCATGAATCACGTCGACCCCGCTACCTTGCGCTACCTGGAGAGTGGTGACGTCTGGACCGAGCAGTTTGACAACAGCATGGAACGTTGGCTGGGAGCCGTGCGTGAAGACCTCACCGATTGGGGATTCAATACCCTCGGCTGGAATCAGGAGGCCGTCATGTGGAACGACCAATACCGCACCCATTCCCGCAGCTTCACGTTCGAAGAATATCAGTGGCTGGACATGCCCTACTGCCATCTCCTACCGTTCATCGAATCACACCAATGGGAGGTCCAAACCCGTCTGCCTGACCTACGCTCCCGCGGATTTGCCGACTGGTGCGATTACGTGGCCCGTGATCAATGCGCGCGCATGAATAACGATCCCAATCTGATCGGATATTTCTTCACCGATTGTCCCACCTGGATCCATTCCTCCGAAGCGACTGCCTGGAAGGCACCACTCTTTGACCCGGACATGCTCAAAACCTCCGCCGGTCAACGCGAACTCCGCGACTTGGCTAACACCTACTACCAGGTAACGACCAACGCCATCAAACGCTACGACTCGAATCACCTCATTCTCGGCGATCGATATGACGCCGACCGACCTCTTGCGAAAGAAGTGCTTTCCGCCGCCCTTCCCTACGTCGATGTCTTTGCTTTTCAGTGTTTCGCGGATGCCGATGGAGTCAAAAAACGTCTCGGACGTTGGGCAGCGGAATTCCCTGACAAACCCATCCTCCTCGCCGACAACGCCCGTTGGCATCCCTCAGCCGATCAGGGTTGGCCCCCAGCCGCTACGCGCCACCTCGATCCCGCTGCCTACGCCGACATCATGCAGGAACTAAAACGTATGCCCCAGTGTATCGGCTATCACCTGTGCGGCGCCTACCTCCGCAATCAGACCCGCCGCTACGGTCTCCGGGACCCACGCAACGAGATCGATCCTTCGACGCTCGCGATCAAGAAAGTAAACGAATCCACCCAACGTTGGTTCGCGCGACTTTAACCAAGTCCGCCTCAGACACCTCCCGCGGACTGAGTGGTCAGGGCCTTGATCCAATCGATATCAACCGAGAATATGCCGGGGGTATTATCCCCGAGTAAAATCCCCACCGAACGGATCTGCGTCGGATCGATCGGCGGCGCATTGCGAATCGCGCGGCCCCGCCACCCCGCCTCAAAATCCTTCAGCGACAATACATGGGTCTGCCATTTTCCGGCCTTCGTCGCGAACTCCGCACTGTAATCCGGCGTCCTCCAACCATTGGACGTGCGCAGTCGCAACTGATAGGTTCGGCCATCACCCTTCACTCGAATCATCATTGCCTTCACCCCCGTGAGATCCGGCATGCGACCCGAAGCCCGGACCGAGGCAAACCCACCGTTATTCTCCATCCTCAATTGCCCCCGGAAACGCACCACCTCGTCGTCCACGCGCTCTAGGCTACTTCGGGAAATCCCGCCCATGACACTGTCGTTCACGATCTGCCAATCCAACGTCGCCCTCCCGCGATCAAATCCCTCGATCATCGTTTCCTGAGCCTGCCCCATCCCACCCGTCAAGATTGCCAGAGTCCATCCCGCCAGGACCGTTAATTTTCGATTAAACATGGTGCAGCCAATGCCCGAATGCCCGTTCGTCAACCGCTCGCCCGGAGATTTACGCCGTCCCTAAACGAAACCGCCGAATTTATCTGACTCAGCGTGCCCTCTCCGTTTTGTTGATCACGTGCGCCCCTCTCTATTCGAACGCTACTCACCCGTCACCATCACCAGCGTCGCTACCCTCATCGCGATCGCCGGATCCCTCGGGATCACCTACATCTCGATCTCCATCATAGGCCTACAGCAAATGAACGCCTCCACCGCCGCGTTGGTTGCGATCCTCTGTCCTGCGATTGTAGCTCCGCCTATAATCTACCTTCACTGCAAAGCGCTGCGCGAACTCGCCGATCAAAAACAAGAACTCAGCGCGGCCAACGAAAAACTGCGCAACGCCGTTCATCAGGTGAAAGAACTTTCCGACATGTTACCCGTATGCGCCTGGTGCCACAAAGTGCGCGATGACCAGGGTTATTGGGAAAAAGTCGAAGCCTTCATCGAACGGAATACCGGCACGGTCATCACCCACGGTGCCTGCCCGGACTGCATCGACCACAATCTCGCCGAACTTGCCGCCCGCAAAAATTAAGCAGAAAGAATCAACGATTCAGCCTTTCAAATTTGCAGCTTCTCAGCCCCCCCTACTTCCCTATGCACCGGCTTACTTTACTTCTAACCCTTGCCCTCGCCTGCTTCATCACCGCGGTTGATGCCCAGCGCCCACGGGCTCACGAAGCACTCTACGCCCAACTGTGCGCCAATTGCCACGGCGTCGACGGGGCGGGAGGACAAGGCCCGTCCTTGATCGATGACGTCTGGACCCACGGTGCAGACGACGCATCAATCGCCCGCGTGATCGCTCAGGGATCCGGCGCCGGCACCATGCCCGCTTACGGTGAGGTCCTGGCCGACGACCAAATTGTTTCCCTCATCGTGCTCATGCGTGAGTTCCGCAACCGTCCCCAACTCGACGCCGCCAAACAAGCTGCCGCCGGCACCGACGGACGGTATAAGACCGATCTTACTGACTTCACTCTCACCGAAGTATTCTCCATCGACGATATTCTGTGGGGCCTGGATTTCCTTCCGGATGATCGCATGATCCTTTCCGCGAAATCTGGCCGGATCATCATCACCGACGGATCCACCACGACTGAAATATCCGGCGTTCCCGCCGTGCACGATGAGGGCGATATCGGTATGCACGACCTCATCCTCCACCCCGATTTCGCCACCAACGGCTGGATCTACGTCGCGGCAGTCGTCGACGGTGATCCCGATTCCGACGAACGCCGCGCCATGACCGAGATCATCCGCGGTCGCATCCGCGATGATCGATGGAGCGATGAAGAACGCATCTTCCAAGCCCGCCCCGAACACCGCGCCGCCGGCCGAGCCCGCCTCGGCTCCCGCCTGCTGTTCCACGAGGGATATCTATATTTCACCATCGGCGACGGCGGCCCGGGCGAACCTTCGCAAGACCTCACCGCCCCCACTGGCAAAACCTTCCGCATTCACGACGACGGCCGTATCCCGATCAACAATCCTTTCGTGGATCACGAAAGCGCCAACGTCTACCGAGCGATCTGGACCTACGGAAACCGCAACGTGCAGGGCTTGGCGATTCAACCCGACACCGGATTGATGTTCGCGACCGAACATGGCCCGCGCGGCGGGGATGAACTCAACATCCTTACCCCCGGCACCAACTACGGGTGGCCTCTCGTCACCTTCGGCATCGACTACAACGGTCAGCCCGTGTCCGCCCTGCAACACATGCCCGGCGTGCAAGACCCGCTGCTGCATTGGACCCCATCCATCGCCGTCTGTGACATTCACTTCTACACCGGAGTCGACTTCCCCGCCTGGCACGGAGACCTGCTCGTCGCCGCACTTGGGCAAGAACACCTCCGACGCCTTAAATTAAAGGGCACCCAAGTCATCTCTCAGGAACTCCTCATCAGCGACATTGGTCGGGTGCGCTCCATCTCCGAAGACGCCGAAGGCAACATCTACCTCGTCACCAACCACCGCGGCGAAAATCCCCGCAGCCATGTCTACCGCTTGGCCCGCAAGCATTGAACGCCCCCCACACTTCTACTCGTTCTCTTCCTCGACTCAGCGCTCAGTATTTCAGTATCTCAGTTTTCAATTTTTCATAATTCCATGCCATCCCTCCCCTCCTATTTCCTCCGTCGCGCAATCGCCCTCGTGACCAGCCTCACCCTCGGCCTCGCGCTCACCGCCGCCTCCTCCGCCCCCCCCAACGTCGTGATCATCTACGGCGATGACGTCGGCTTCGGTGATGTCGGCGTAAACGGATCGACGATGATCCCCACCCCCAACATCGATCGGCTCGCCGCTCAGGGAATCAACTTCACCGATGGCCACTGCACCGCATCGACCTGCACCCCTTCCCGCTTTTCCCTCCTGACCGGTATCCATGCATTTCGCTACGCCGCCCGGGTGCTCCCACCCGACGCACCACTCATCATTCCCACCGACATCCTAACACTGCCTAAACTCTTCAAACGGGCCGGCTACGATACCGCTGTCGTCGGTAAATGGCATCTCGGCATCGGCCAAACCGGCGTGAAGACCAATTGGAACGGTGTCGTAAAACCCGGCCCACTCGAACTCGGTTTCGACTACTCCTTCCTTCTCCCCTCCACCAATGACCGCGTGCCTTCTGTCTACCTGCGCAACCACCACGTCGTGAATCTCAACCCCAATGACCCCCTCTTCGTCGGCACTTCGCCCGCCGAAGTGAATCGCCCCGGCAGCACCGCCTACCCCGATGGCCTCATCGACCGCGCCGCCATGACCTACTACCAAAGCTCCCACGGTCACAACAACAGCGTGATCAATGGCATCGGCCGCATGGGTTACATGGCCGGTGGTAAATCCGCGCTGTGGGATGACGAAACCATGTCCGATCGCTTCGTTGAAGAGGCCAAAACCTACATCGCCGCCAAAGCCCAAAAGGACGAACGCTTCTTCCTCTACTTCTCGTCGCAAGACATCCACGTGCCCCGCGCGCCCCACCCCCGCTTCAAGGGTAAATCCGAACTCGGCTACCGCGGTGATGCCATGGTGCAGTTCGACTGGGCCACCGGGGAAATCATGGCCACTCTCGAGGCCCACGGTCTCACCGAAAACACCATCGTGATCTTCTCCAGCGACAACGGCCCCGTTTACGATGACGGCTACGAAGACGAAACCACGGTCCACTGCTCGCTCGAAGAATCCGATCGCGGCCACGACGGCTCCGGCATTTACCGCGGCGGCAAATACCAGATCTACGAAGGCGGCACCCGCGTGCCCTTCATCGTGCGCTGGCCTGCGCAGATCAAACCCGGCACCACCTCCGCGGCCACCGTCAACCAAGTGGATCTCCTCGCGACGCTCGCTGACATCATCGACATCAAACTCACCGACGACGAAGCCATCGACAGCCGCAATACAATCCACGCCATCCTCGGCCACGACCAAACCGGCGTGCACACCATGCTCGAAGAGTCCTTCGACCTCGCCCTCCGCCAAGGCGACTGGAAATACGTCGAAGAGTCCCAAGCCACCTGGCCCGCCAACGCCCCCCTCATCGAAGAAGCTCTTTTCAATCTGCGCACCGACCCCAGTGAACAGACCAACTTGATTAAACAGCACCCCACCAAAGTCGCCGAACTCAAATCCCTCCTAGCCGAAATCGAAAACGGCCGCGGCATGCGCGGGATCAAGTAGCCCCCACGGGGTCTGTGTCAGTAAAATGTTAATGTAGTCGTAGACGTAATTACCTTTCCCCGACCTGCCCCCTTCCCCGCATCTCTCGATGCGAATTGCCAAGTATCAGGTAACAAGTAACAAGATGATCAATCACTACTCCACCGTGCTGACGGCCACCGTAAGATCTGTTTCAACGCTTAGCCCTTTGCGCCATTCCGTCTCCACCTTAAATAACAGCGTGCTGAAGGTTCCTTGTTTTTCGTGTGTTACGTGGGCTAAAAAACCGGCTGACGGGACGCTCACTCAACCGTCGTGATCGGAATCGAGAACAGCGTTTGGTCCCAGACGAAATCTACCCGGACACCACCCTCTATTTCACCGATACTGATCGTAAACATTTCAGTGACGTCAGACTGCATGACCACCGGTGCTTCAACCGTCAGCACATCCAACTCCGGATCAGGATCGCGCACCGCCAAAAAGACACCGGCTTCACTATTCAAGGTCACGGCAAAGGCCTCCTTACCGGGAACCGCATACATGCGATAAATACCTGCCTTGATCGGTTGACCGGCAAACAAAACGTCTTGATTAACCGTCAACTCCGTGGCCGCGTTGGCCCCCAATCGCCAGTATTGACCAAAGGGCTGCAACGCTCCGTCCGACTCCTCTCCAAAGATCAGGCGCCCTTTCTTATACGGCTGACTGTAATCGATCTGAATCTCCAGTCCGTTACCGGCAAATATGGCCGAGTTGGGCGGACTCTGCGGCGTGGCGATGAACAACGAATACGCCACAAACAAAACGAAGAGCAAAACCACCGTTCCGAGACCCAACAAAATTTTCTTCAACATGCTAATAAACCCGAGGGCCGCGTCGCCCAAAAGCGATACAATACGCGTCGCGAGGCGCGCTCGGTTTCTTTCTACTCGCTCCCCACTCCCCGCTACTTGAGAAACACCGTGCTGACGGATCTCAGCTTTTCAGCTCGTCCACGTCCGCCATGGTCCCTTCCCGCGGGACGAAGGCGGATCACCTCAGTTTCATCGTGGTTTTGCCGGGAGGCCGGTTTTCGCCGATTCGTAAATTGCGTCCATCAACTCGCTTTGCACAATTCCGTTTTGAATCGAAGTGCGCGGTTCGGCTCGACCGAGTATCGCATCGATGAAGTTGTCATTGGGCGTCTGAGACATCCCGAAAATCGCCGGATTCTCCACTCGCGCTTCTCCATCCCACACCTTGAGCCATTGGCCTTCCCACCCATCGATATCGATCCGCCCACGTTCGAACATGAAGTGTAGATCCGCTCCGTCCGTCGCACAATTCCCACTCACCACCACACTCGCCATCACACCATTGGTGAACCGCAGGTTGATCGAAGAATTAACGTCCACCGGAGTGCCCCGGTTATCGAGAAAGGTAAACACTTCGGCGATGTCCGATTCTACGCTCCAACACAGCGAATTGAGCAAATGGGCCCCGCTGTCGTAAGCCTGTCCCCCGCCGGACAATTCCGGTTGCTGCCGCCATGTCCCTTCCGTCAGGTTCATCCAATCTTGGGACAAATAGCCACTGATGAGCTCCAGCTTGCCCAATGACTGATCACGAATCGTCTGCCGCAGAAACTGAAACTCCGGCGTGCACGGCGTGTTGTAGCCTACGATAAAAACCTTCTTCAGATCCCGAAAACGTTCCGCGAGGGCATGGGCCTGTTCCGACGACGTCACCATGGGTTTTTCCATGAACACGTGCAGCCCCGCATCGGCGGCGAGCATGGCATGGTCGAAGTGCAACGTGTGCGGAGTGACGATGATCACCGCATCCAACTCAGCCTGAGCAAACATCGTTGCCGCATCCGTAAACATCTCCGGTGCCGGCTCCAACGCATCGAGCCCTGTCTCCACCTTAAAACGTTCCATCACCTCCGTTGAAACATCACCCAACGCAACGATGAGCACATCGGAGTTTTTAAGAAAGCGCTCGGCATGTTGGGCGGCCATTCCGCCGGTGCCTAGAATCGCTAATCGGATCTTACTCATGGGGATAATTCAATAATTACACGCTCACCGTGTTCGAAGACAGCAGAATCTAACGCGCGTCTCTCGATGCGAAGTTACAAGTAACAAGTGGTCCAATCCCCAATCCAACGTGCTGACGGATCTGCGATAATCTGCGAAGGAGGCTCGCCGGAGATGGCGCAGCAATTCGGCGGTTAAAAACAACCGACTGACGGCACTTTTCAATTTCAGCTTTTCAGTTTTTTAGCTCTCAGCACTTCACCTCAGCGGATTCTCATACCACGCGACATTCCCCGTCGCGCGCCCCGCGTTCAGTAGATCCAAGTCTCCATCCCCATCCATATCCACCGCGCGCAAGTCGTAGGACTCCTGCGCGAGATCAAGATCCTGCCGCGCAAACGTCCCTTCCCCATCATTGAGGTAGATCGACAGCCGTTTGCTTTCAAAACCGCAGCTCGCGGCATCAAGGTCTCCGTCTTCATCAAGATCGATCAGCACGAGCGAATGCGGCGACGCCATCTCCGGATCAATCTCCCGCATCACCCAATCCGGTCCCTCAAACCAAAACACGCCCAAGCCGTGTCCACGCGAAGCGAGTAAATCCGTAATGCCATCACCGTTCACATCTCCCGGCAGGATGTTGGTCGCACCCGGCTGGTTTTCAGCGAGAAGGACTTTCTGCCACGGACCCGCAACCCCCTCTGCCCCGGGATTTTTCCAGTAGGCAAACCAGTTGCCATCTTCAAACGGTTTCCCCTTGGCCCCGACGGCAATCTCGCCCCAGCCGTCGCCATCCAGATCACCAAACCCAAAATAGTGGCTGCCACCCCGCGCATCGCCATTGGCAAAAATATGACGGTCCCAGCGTTCCGCGGACTTCACGTCATTCGGCCGACTAAACCAAGCAATCGAATTAGCCAGAACCCCATCGGGTCGAAAGTGGTTTATGATGAGATCCGTTTGCCCGTCCCGATCCACATCGGCGGTCAGAAAACAATGAATCCCGCCCAAGTCGGAATCAATGATTCGCGCCGTCCATTCCCCCGTCGTATTGCCCGGATTTTCCAACCAAACGGCCGGCCCCTTGGACTCCGCTCCCGCCCAGTCCATGTCGCCATCCCCATCGATATCAAACGTCGCGCTGTGAATGGCCGCGGACCTCGGTGCGGACAATTCATAGAGAACGGTCTCCGTCTGGCCCGGCCCCGAAAACAGGCTCACTTTCCCGCCATAACTACTGATGACGTCCATCGAGCCATCCTGATCAAAGTCGGCCGCCACCGCGGTCATATTCCGCCCCGCCTCCATCACGACATGCTTTTCCCAGCCGGCCGCCGCGAAAGTTGGAGTGAGCAAGACGAAGACAAGAGGTAGCGCTTTCATAAAGGGGTGAAACGGATCCTGCAGATCTACCCGGTTTTGTCAGTCTTTTCAGAAAACAGGAATCAGGTGTCAGCCATCAGAGGTCAGCCACAAGTTTTTAACCGCCGATTTGCTATGCCATCTCCGGCAAGCCTCCGTCGCAAATTAACGCAGAGCCGTCAGCACGCTGGATTGGGGATTGGGCCACTATTTACTTGGAACTTGCTACTTGTTACATTGCGCTCGGCGCGTTTGCTAATTGGAATTTCGCGCGTAGCGCTCCTGACTTGTTTCAAACCCGAACCGGTGCCATCCTGTTCTTCTGAATACCGACACTATTCTCATCTGGTTATCAGCAATCTCGTTTCTCCTATTCGGATTGGGCTACCTGATGTCTTCCGCAATGCAGCAAGAGTATGCGCGATATAAGCTGCCACAGTTCCGAAAACTAGTGGGCACATTGCAATTGCTGGGAGCGGCCGGACTGCTCGTTGGATTCAAGGTTCACTGGTTAGGTCAAGCCGCCGCCGGGGGTCTGGCATTGCTCATGTTGCTGGCCGTAGGGGTGCGAATTAAGATCAAAGACTCGCCACTCCAGACGCTTCCTGCCTTCGCCTACCTGATGCTGAACGCCTACCTCTGCGGGGCAGCCTATTAGGCTGTCGCCGGTCAAAGCACGATCAGAGCAATGGCCATTCCCAGCATCAAGAGTGACGGAATCGAACGCTCAAAAGGATCCTTCACCTTCAGGTGCATCAGAAACGCCCCCACCATGAGAATGATCAGGAGAATAGCGGCCGGGAAAACCACCGCCGGTATCCAAACGCCGAGAAGCAGTGCGAGAGCCACGGTAACTTTGAGCGTGCCCACGACCCGCATCACCCCCGCCGGCAGCCCATAGGCTGCAAACTCTTCACGCATCGAAGCGGCGCCGTTCCCACGATAGCGGGTCGGTTTACCGGAGCGTAGCAGCCAAACATTTAGCAGCCCAAAGGCCACGATCACTTGCAGAGTGAGTCCGACGTATTCCATGGGAACGACGATAATCCAACATAACGCGATGACACAACCATGTCTTCAACAGATTCCCCCCCCCAGCCTCCCACGGGGTCAGCGTCGCTAAAAAGTTAATGCAGTCGTAAACGTAATTACTTTTTTTGCGGCCTGTCCCCTTCAGTAGCCCCCTCAGCATCAGGTGTCGGCAATGAGAGACCAGCCACAAGTTTTTAACCGCCGATTGTGCATATTAACGCAAATTCGTCAGCCCGGTGGATTGGAGATTAGTTAACTTGTTACTTGATACCTGATACTTGTTACTTCGCTCCGTCAGGAGCGCTTGTTACCCGATACTTCGCGCGTAGCGCGCTCCCCCTCCAGTTTAGTTTCTCAGCTTTTCAGCTTTCAGCCCCGCCGTTCCCATCTCAGTTTTTCAGCTCTCAGTCTTTCAAAAAAATGAGCGATTACCTCGAACACTACACGGGATTAAATCCCCGCAAAACCTACCACGCCCCAACTGCCCTCTCGATGGCGGTTCTCTGCGACCTGTCCTACCAGAAACCCACGGCGGCCAAAGCCGGTGCCGCCAAACTGGGCTATACCCGCAGCGCGTTTATCAACGTGCGCAAAGCCAAAGATATCGACACCCAATGCCTCATCATCGGCAACAGTGCCAACGTCGTGGTCGTGTTCCGCGGATCAGATGACATAAACGACTGGTTCGCCAACTTTCAAGCGGTGCGTGATCCGGGTCCGCTCACCAAGACCAAGGCACACGAAGGATTCCAGGACGCCCTCTTCCCTTCCGTCATTCAAGTGACCAACTCCATCGACGGCATGTTGGACAACAACCAACGCATCTGGGTGACCGGGCACAGCCTCGGAGGCGCCCTCACCTCCCTTTACTCCGCCATGATGTTTGAAGCGGGTTACACCGTCTA
>JABIRI010000182.1 GCA_018667915.1 Opitutaceae bacterium
ATCATGCAACCCAAGGATGAGGACGAACTCGTCGACATGTTGCACACAGGATTACAATTAGGTTCGCCATGTTTCATTCGCTACCCTCGTGGCGCCGGTGAAGGTGTAGCCATAAAAGAGAGCCCGGTAGCACTTCCGATTGGCAAAGCCGAAACCGTTCGAGAAGGAAACAACATCATCATCTGGGCTTTGGGTCCGATGGTCCCATTGGCCCAAAAACTGGCGGCCGAAATAGAAGCGGACCAAGGTATCACGGTGGGTGTAGTGAATGCCCGTTTCGCTAAACCACTCGACATCGAATTGCTGGAAAAGCACGCCAACAAAGCATCTCTGCTCGTAACGATGGAAGATCATGTGGTCACCGGTGGATTTGGATCAGCCGTGCTGGAAGCGCTGCAAGGGTTCGATCGCCCCGCCCCATTGGAGCGAATTGGTTGGCCGGATCGTTTCGTCGAACACGGCAGCAGCGTAGATGTATTACGGGCGGCTCACGGACTGAGCCCGGACAAAATCAAACAGGACATTCTGTGTCGCTGGCAGCGATTGGGCGCGATCCCAGTAGAAGCCGACGCATAAAATTATTTCCCTAAACGAAGCCGCATCCGTTTTCCTCAAACCCCAGACTGCGCGCCGGTAGTTCATCGGTAGAATGTGAGCTTCCCAAGCTTGAGAGGCGAGTTTGACGTAGTTCCGCTCAAGCGGAACGTAGATGGGGCGATCCAATGGATCGATCCCGCAGGGATTTCGCTATCGCGAAACCACTCCCGCTCGGCGCACCAGCCTTTGCTGGGGCTTCGGCTGGCATGCCAGCTCCTGCGCAAAGGATTAACTGTAAGAGCGACGGCCATCCAATGCGCTCTTTAGCGTCACTGAATCCGCGTAGAGCACCCCGCCACCACTGGGCAGACCAAAACCGATCCGACTCACGGTTATTTCCCGATCAGCGGGAATCAGTTCATCGGTGAGATAGTGGCAAGTGGCCTCGCCTTCCACATCGTTCGAGAGAGCTAAAATCAACTCTCGGACCTCGCCTTGGCGCATTCTAGCTTCCAGTCCCGCCAGATTTAAATGTTCGGGTCCAACACCTTGCAACGGCGATAACTTGCCGTGCAACACGTGATAGGATCCCTGGTAGGCACCGCTTCGTTCCAGCGCGACAACATCGGGCACCTGTTCCACCACGCAGACAACGCTTTGGTCACGTTTCTCGTTCTGGCAGATCTCGCACAGTTGTTCTTCCGCCAAATGGCCACACTTCTCACACCGTTTAACGGCGGTCGCCGCCTGTTGAAGCGCATCGACCAACGCGGGCAGTGTTTCCGGTTTTTCGAGCAATAAATGCAGGGCAACCCGCTCAGCAGAACGAAAACCAAGTCCCGGCAGCTTCTTCAGTAAATGCTGCAGATGCTCGAGCGAAGGAGTCATGCGGTGAATCGAAACCGGATCACATCATCCCGGGCATTTGAAACCCAGCGGTGGCGGCCTTCATCTTTTCATCGTTGAACGCTTTCGCCTGATCAGCGGCATCTTGCACTGCCGTCAGAATGGTTTCGTTAACGAGAGAGGCTTCCTCCTTGAGCAACTCAGGATCTATTTCGAGGGAGAGGAATTTCCCGGCCCCATTAATCTTAATCTTCACGGCCCCACCACCGCTGGTGACGTCGAGCTCCTTGCCTTCGACTTCCGCCTGCACCACTTCGACTTGGCGCTGCATTTTTTGAGCTTGTTTGAGAAATTTTCCGAGACCGGCCATGATGGTATAATTTAAATATAGTGAACTTTAAGAGTCAGAACATTGGGGAGCTAAGCACATCAAATCTTCAAGCTCCAAGTATCTGGGCGTATCCTTCTTTGAACGACGGATATTGGGGTGTCCAATTTAGCTCTGCCTTTATCCGTCGATTACAAAGAATGCGATCGGGGCGATTCGGTCGCCGACCGGGGCCCCATTCGCCCGTGAAGCTAGGTTTCGCGCGGCCCAGTCGACGAGCCAACCAATTCACGATCTCCGACTTTCGTGCCCGGCCGTCATCCACTACATTAAACGCGCGGTGAGATGAATCGGATTCCTGCGCCCATGTTGAAACAATCGCATCAACCGCGTCGTCCCGATGAATGAGGTTGAGGTGATGATCACCAGATCCCGGAAACTGCGTTTCGCCCAAGCGTAGTCTATCTAACAAATGATGCCGGGCCGGGCCGTAGATACCGGCCAACCTTAATACGCGGCTGGATCCCCGCCAGTTTGCTACCGTGTGTTCGGTTTTTACCAATATTTCCGTTCGTTCATCGGAGGAGGCAATCGGATCACTTTCCGAAACTACGCAACCATCGCCCTGTGGATACACCGACGTGCTGCCGGTGTAGATCAGTCGCACCTCTTCCGCTATTCCACCGCCCCATTGGTTGATCGATTCGGCGCCCGCCAAATATGATTCTCGGTATCCATCCAGCCCCCTACCTCCGCCACTTACGCTATTCAGGATCAGATCAACGGCAGAGATTTTGTCGTGCCATGAGGTTCCCGCGAGTTGGTCCACCACCGCAGTGCAGCCAATCGAACTGAGTTCGGCCGCCGTTCGCGGATTCCGGGTCAAAACGGTCACCCGGCTTCCCGCCGTCAGAGCGACGCGCGCAACCTGACCGCCAATATAACCCGCTCCGAACACGACAACGTGTTTCCCCTTTAAAAAACGGTGGGCAGAGGCAACAGTCATGTTTAGTAAAATATTACGATGGTTACTATCCTAACGATTTTGCCAGAGGGATTTGAAGAAATCGAGGCAATCACTCCGATTGATATTTGGCGACGAGCGGGATTCGAAGTCACGGTGGCCTCCCTGAACGCCCCAAGGCTGGTGTCGGGTCGCAGCGACATCGTGGTTCAGGCAGACACCTCGTTAGCTGAGCTCGAAGCGGACCTTGTCTACGATTTGATCTTTTTACCGGGCGGACCTGGCGTGAAACGCCTTCGATCGTCATCTAAGATAACAGAGATCATTAAGCGGCGAGATGCTGCCGGAAGATTCATCGCGGCCATTTGTGCGGCCCCACTGGTGCTCAAGGATGCCGGCTTATTGGAAAGGCGTAAATATACGGCGCATCCTTCGACCGAAACTGAATTGAACGAAATTCTCAGTATTCAATCGGTCGTGGTGGACGGGAATTTAATAACCTCGAGAGGGGCTGGGACATCCGTTGTCTTCGCACTCAAGGTGGTTGAGATTCTAGCTGGAGTGAATTTGGCCCAGAAAGTAGGCCTAAGTATTTGTGCCGAAGTTGTTTCTTAGTGTTCGCCTTACTAACCAAAAGCGCACAATCATAGCCAAGACAACGCATAGGGTAAATACCCTGCATGCACATCATAAAGATGTGTCTATCAAAGATCATAGCTAAGGACGGTTGCAGACCTGCACTGCGACGGGGCGAAGCTCGTGCTAAATATGCCTGAGAAGAGCATCACACACTTAATTCTGGCACCGGAGGTATTTCGAGCTCCCGGCGGAATCGCCCGGGTTACACGGCACTATTTACAGGCGATCGCGGAAACCGTGGCACCTGAACCCGTGGTCCTCGTGGTGCTCAACGACACCCCAATCACTCGGGATCAAGTCGCCAGTTGCCGGGCCACCAATGCCCATGCCGTCGGGTGTAGCCGATCGAAATGGCAATTCGCCAAAACCGTATGGCAACAACTCAATGGGGGGAACGTCCACGTCACGTCCACTCATATTGCGCTAGCGGTATTGTTGCCTGTGTTTGGTTGGTTGGGGCGGCGATTTACGTATGACGTCGTCGTGCATGGAATCGAGGTGTGGCAGCCTCTTTCCGGGGCGCAAAGGCGAGCCCTAAACGGCGCTCGTTTGATTCTAAGCGTGAGTGAATACACCCGCCAAAAATTGATCTCAAGGCATCCTGAATTGGCGCTTAAGACTAAAGTATTACCCAATGCATTAGATCCTAGTTTCGAACCGGCGCCAATCGACGACACCGTGCGGTCCTCACGTTCCCGAATTCTCGCCGTTTCCCGCTTGGCGGCTCATGATTGGGAAAAGGGTATCGACCACCTCATTCAAGCTATGCCGCACGTGTGTTCAGTAATTCCTGAGGCCGAATTGCGAATCGTCGGCGAAGGAGTGGATCGAGTGAGACTGGAAAAGCTGGCTCAAAAGGGATCGGTGAAGGCGCATATCAAATTTCTCGGATACGTGAAGGATGCCGAGCTGCGAAGTGAGCTAACGGCCTGCGACCTTTTCGCCCTCCCCAGCCGCAAAGAAGGGTTTGGTTTAGTCTACCTCGAAGCCATGGCCGCAGGTAAACCTTGCATCGCGGCCAACGAAGGTGGTGCCCCAGAAGTCGTAGATTCAAATTCAGGTTTGATCGTTCCTTATGGCAACGTGACTATCTTGGGAGAATCGATAGTAGTTGCGCTGAAGAAAGCTTGGACCCCCGTCATCATTCAAACCCACGCCATGGAATTCTCCTTCCCTACTTTCGCTCGTGGCTGGCGGACACTTTGCTTGCGCGCCTCATGAACACTCCACTCGAAACCATAACCATAGAAGCCGGCCGATCGGAACGCCATTACTGGCGTGACCTCTGGCGCTTCCGAGAATTACTTGGGTTCCTGACCTGGCGGGATATAAAAGTGCGCTATTGGTCGGGGTTACGAGAACTGAGCCATTGAGAGAGTTAGTCTGGTCATCCAGAAAGGACCCAGACCATGAAAGG
>JABIRI010000078.1 GCA_018667915.1 Opitutaceae bacterium
ATCCTCGACCGTGGAACGGGCGCTCAGAAACAACACCGGCAATTCGGTTTGCGACAGGCGCAGGCGTTTCACCAAGGACAGGCCATCCAATCCCGGCAGCATGACATCGACCACCGCAACGTCGTAGCTGGTCGTGTTGACCAAGGACAAACCAGTGTCGCCGTCGGCCGCGTGGTCCACCGCATAGCCTTCCTGTTTGAGTCCTTTGACAACAAAGGAGGCAATCTTGGCATCATCTTCGACGATTAATATACGCACGGGATCCAGCATGAACGGGAAAGCTCACGATAGTCAGGCCGAAATAAAACCGCCCCGAAGTCCGATTGATACAGCCCCAGCCTATCAATCTTTCCCCGAGGCGGATATGACCTAACCAAACTACACTAAACAGAAATTAGAGATGAGAATCAGCGCGGCGAACGGAGTCCGACGCCGCGCTGTTGAAAATTAGCGATCGGATTCGTCGATGATGACGTAGCGGAAACCGATGCGATTGTTATAGATTCGAAGGAGAGTCCGCATAGAGGGCGTGGACTCTTCGGTGAGCTCAATCGCGTCTTCCGCATTGCGAACGCGTTGGCGGTTGATTTCGAGAATGACATCGCCCTGACGCAGACCCACCTCAGCGGCCGCAGAATCGGGCTCCACCGCGGTCACCAAAGCACCTTGAATGCGACTCGGGATACCGTATTGGCGACGGGACTCACGATCGACATCCCCTACGCTTACACCGTTCAAGAGGCCATCGTCACCTCCACCCACGCCACCGGATCCGTCGATGTCCTCGCGGCTGCCCACGGTGGCTTCGATCTCGTCTTCATCACCATCGCGGATGATGGTCAGCGTGATATCGGTGCCGGGACGCTTATCGGCAATAGCGAAACGAAGTTCACGGAAGGTCTTCATCTCACGGCCGTCAATGTGCGTGATAATGTCACCCGCCTGTAAACCGGCATCATGCGCGGGAGTGTCCTCCGTAACTTGATTCACCAAGACTCCCCGATGGTCCTCATCGAGATCAAAACTCGGTGCAAGTTCGCGGGAAAGATCTTCGCCGTAGAATCCGAGGAAGCCGCGAACGACTTCACCGTGAGCAGCGAGTTGCTGCATGATGTTGCGCGCCAGATTGGATGGGATGGCGAACCCGATTCCCATGAAGCCACCGCTTCGGCTGAGGATCGCGGTGTTAATTCCGACCAAACGCCCCTCGGCATCGACCAGCGCGCCACCGGAGTTTCCGGGATTAATGGCCGCGTCGGTCTGAATGAAGTCCTCGTAACCTAGGCCCATCGTCGCACGTCCAAGCGCACTGACAATTCCGCTGGTAACCGTTTGGCCAAGACCAAATGGATTTCCAACGGCGAGCACGACATCGCCGACTTCAACGGTATCACTGTCGGCGAAAACTACGGCCGGAAGGTCCTCTAAATCGATTTTTATGACAGCTAGATCCGAATCCGGATCCGTGCCGACGATCTCTGCGGAAACTTCGCGGCGATCAGAAAGGGTAACTTGGATTTCGGCTGCATTTTGCACCACGTGATTGTTCGTCAGAATATAACCATCGGAGCTGACGATCACGCCGGAACCGGTTCCCTGCTGCGGGGGACGGCGTTGCTCTTCCATATTATCGGGAATCCCGAAAAACCGACGCCAGCGCGGGTCTTGTAAAAATGGAGGCAGATCGGCTTCGGAAATTCCTTCCGATTCGGCCGTGACGTTGACCTGCACCACAGCGGGCCCAACGGCCTTGACCACATCGGAGAAACTCACCGGCATACTGCGGCCTGGAGCCCGATCCAGCGAAGCAGGATCGATGGAAACGACTACTTTAGCCTCGGTGTGGTCGTCGGCAAAGGCGGCGGCAGTCCATCCAAGAGCGGCGGCAGCCAACAAAAAGGCGCCGGCACGAAGACGACGAGAACGACGGGCTGAATGAGTGGTAAAGGTGTTCATGGGAATATGGTAAAAGGGATTTAACTTCCCTGCAACCTACCACGGCTGCCTTACCATTCCCTTGCCCGAACCTTACAGGATTGAAAGGTGCACTTTATTTTTTGCCCGGATGTTTGGGCCCCTCGATCCGGAAAACCGGTAGCTCGCCCCGGTTGCGGATATTTACCAACCCAACGGGAGAAACATCGAATTCGGATTCGATCAACTGGGCGGTATGACTCGAAATCTGGACCCAACCCGCTCGGCCTTGTGATTCAAGGCGACTGGCGAGATTCACCGTATCTCCCCAAAGATCGTAAGCGAATTTACGCGAGCCAATGATGCCTGCCATCAGCGGCCCACTGTGTATTCCGACCCTCACCGCCCAGCTGACACCATGCTTTCGGTTGAATTGCGCCAATGATTCCTGGACCGCCGC
>JABIRI010000077.1 GCA_018667915.1 Opitutaceae bacterium
ACGCACTTGCCATGGGTCCGGGCAAGAAGCCGCCCAAGTGCCACGTCATCCACCCCAAATTTCCGACCGCCAACACCGCGATCAATTGATCGATCCGGACGGCTAGATTCGAAGACGGCGGGCTTACCATGATCGATCACAACAAGGCCGGTAACGCCGCAAGCGCGACCGAAAAAACCACCCCGCCGCAGCGAGGTGGTTTTGAAATTAAACCGAATCTGGATTCGGACGTTAGCTCGTCGGAACCGTCGCGATGGTCTGCAACACGCGGGAAGCGATCGCGTAAGGGTCGCCAGCCGAGTTCGGACGACGATCCTCGAGGTAGCCCTTCCAACCGGCTTCCTTGAAGGCGTGCGGGACGCGGATCGAAGCACCTCGGTCAGCCACACCCCAGGAGAATTGATCGATGGACTGAGTCTCATGCAGACCCGTGAGGCGGAGATGATTATCCGGACCATAGACGGCGATGTGCTCTTCGCGGAACTTTGAGAACGCGTCCATGAGGGCCTTGAAGTAATCTTCGCCACCCACTTCGCGCATATATTTGGTCGAGAAGTTGCAGTGCATACCGGAGCCATTCCAGTCGAGAGGATCATCGTAAGCACCGAGCAATGGCTTACAGTGGAATTCGATGTCTACGCCGTATTGTTCTCCGATGCGTTGGAGGAGGTAACGCGCAACCCAGATTTCATCGGCAGCCTTCTTGGAACCTTTACCGAAGATTTGGAATTCCCATTGGCCCTTTGCGACCTCGGCATTGATGCCTTCATGGTTGATGCCGGCGTCGAGACACGCGTCGAGATGCTCTTCCACGATGGTGCGGGCGATATCGCCGACATTACCGTAGCCCACGCCGGTGTAGTAACCACCTTGAGGGGCAGGATATCCACCTTCCGGGAAGCCCAACGGGCGACCATCACGGTAGAAGAAGTATTCCTGCTCAAAACCGAACCACGTATCTTCATCCTCAAGGATGGTTGCACGAGTGTTCGATGGATGAGGAGAACCGTCAGGAAGCAGCACCTCCGTCATCACGAGAAAACCGTTGATGCGGCTCGAATCAGGATAGATCGCCACTGGCTTGAGCAAACAATCGGAGCTGCTGCCTTCGGCCTGTTTGGTCGAGCTACCGTCAAAACCCCACTCTGGGCAGTCTTCGAGGGAGAAATTCTCGGGATCGCCATCGACGATCTTAGTTTTACCGCGGAGGCCAGCGACCGGCGTGTAGCCGTCTAGCCAGATGTATTCCAGTTTCAGTTTAGCCATATCTGTAAGGGTCTAGTAACGAATAAGAAGTGTTTGCTGGTTTGGTGCCGGGGCCATCAGTGACGACCGACAACAAGGTATTAGCCAGAATCAGGCCAACATCCCTCGAATTGAGCACCTTATGTGCCAGTAAGAAACAAAATTCATACTAAATGCTCCATTTCGAGTTCGATTCCATCGTCAAAATAACCGAAGATTTCCTCCAACTCGCCTAACTGACGCACTTTCCACCATGCCCGAAGCCAAGAACTCCCGCACCGCCAGCGTGCACATCGGTTACGACGGCAAGGTGCACAAATCTTACCGCGATCGCTTAGCCGAAGAACGAATGGCCACTGAAGTGGCTGTTTTGAAGCATCTGAGTGAGCAAAATTGCTCATTTGTGCCGAAACTTATCGAAGTAGATTGGGAAAATAAGAAGATCGTGACCACCAACTGTGGCACCCGCGTCCAACACCTGAGCGATAAGAAAATCAAAAGCCTCTTCGCCCAGCTCGAGCGCTTCGGCGTGCGTCACGAAGATCCCTTTTTGCGCAACATTACCTACCGCAAAAGCGATGGCCAATTCTGCCTGATCGACTTCGAATTCGCTACCCTACTCGACCATCCGGAGATCTCATTGAAGCCGAAACTGCCTACCGATCTAGAATCTCCCGATGGCTGAATCTATCCCGAAAATCATCCGTTGGTCGGGCCACTCCGATGTAGGCAGATTCCGCAAGAATAACGAGGACACCTTTCTCGGTCTCCGCTTCAACGGCCACGACCTCCAATACCTCGGCAAAACCGGTGAGGGCTCCCTCGACGAGATGGATTTCGTTTTTGCCGTCAGCGATGGCATGGGAGGGAAAGCCGCTGGCGAATTCGCCAGCAAGATCACCATCGAACAGACCACCAAGCTCCTCCCCCGCAGTTTCCGTCACTCCGCCCGTGGCCTGGTCACCGGCTTCAACGATATCCTCGACGAGCTCTTCGACAAGATTCACCACGCCCTCACCTATCTCGGCAATTCCTACGAAGAATGCTCCGGCATGGGCGCGACTCTCAGCCTAGCTTGGCTGACACCCGGTTGGCTCTACTTCGGACACGTTGGCGACAGTCGCATCTATTATTTCCCGGCCGAAGGGGGTATGAAACAAATCACCCACGACCACACCCGGCCTGGCTGGCTTCGCCGCAACGGCAAAATCAACGAGCGCGAAGCCCGCAACCACCCGGCCAAACATGGTCTGCAACAAGGCCTCGGTAGCAGCTTCCAATTCCTGGAACCTCAGATCGGCTCGGTCGCCTGTGAACCCGGCGATAAGTTTCTCATCTGTTCGGATGGTTTGATCGACGGGATCTGGGATCACCGCATCGCCGACGCCGTCCGCGATCAAAACGATCCCGAAATCAGCCGCCTGCTCGTCGACGAAGCCGTCGCTGCATCCGGCCGCGACAACACCACCGCGCTCGTCGTGGAAGTCACCGCGTGAGTGAAAAAAACACGCTGCTATTCATCTACGGCACCCTCAAACGCGGTGCTACCAATCACGCTGTCATCGCCGATCAAAACTACCTCGGCGAAGCCCGAACTGTTCCCGGCTACCGCCTCTACATCGTGGCCGACTACCCCGGCCTGATCAAAGACCGCAACGACCAACGCGGCGTCCTAGGTGAACTCTGGTCCGTTTCCAGTGAGTCCCTACGACGCCTCGACGCCTTCGAAGGTATCCCCGAAAAACTCTACCGCCGGGCCTCCATCCCATTGTCAGCCCCGCATGAATCCACCGAAGTCCAAACCTATTTCTACCTAAGAAACACCCGCGGCCGCCGCCCCATCATCAGTGGCCTCTGGCCATCGAGCGGCCAGCTCATCCCATAGCCAGTTTTTCTCCTCACTCTTACTCGTTCTCTTTCTCTCATAAAATTCCACGAGATAGAATGAATTCGAACCTGCGACTCCACGCGTGTTCCTAGGTCCCCAAAATCGTAAGTTCAGGATGCTTCTTCGCCCAGGCGATCATCTCCCGATCCGCCGTAATCAGCGGCACCCCTAACACCATGGCAGTCGCGACGATGAGTCGATCGGCAGGATCGCCCTGAAAATTCTCCAAAGCGCAACTGTCGACACAGATCTCCGGCGACAACGGTTCATGTTCGATCGGGTCCTTGAGATTATCCTCGATCCAAGTCCGGGAATCCGGTTTCAGCTCCAGACGACCCTTCGAGGCCAACATGGAAACCTCCCAGACGGAAATCGCCGAGACGATGGGTTGGCCGGTGAACGAGCGAAACGCTTGACCTCGTTTATCGCCACTACTCAACCACACCCAAACGTGAGTATCGAGGACTGCCGCGCGAGTGCTCTCAAGCCTCGGCATTCCAAGATTCTCCAGTGCTCAGAATATCGCCTTTAGTTTCCGTAGTCTTTCGCGCCCGACCATGCCAAGCAGCCCCAGATTCCCGGCTCACCGGAACCAACTTCGCCGCCGCCCGACCATGCCGACTAATCACCACGCTGCGTTTAGTGGTCTGCACGTCATCTACAACCCGGAGACACTTTGCCTTAAATTCAGTAACCGAAATGGCCATAAAATGACTAGGGTATGACTAGTATGAAAAATCAACCCAATAACCGAACCTGTTCTCGCTCACCGAATCAATCTTGGCACGACTACAAAGTCCTAATCCCGACCAATCACTCCTCTGTCCCAGTCCGGCAATTTTACGTCTTTTGTGCCTTTTGTGGCCCAATCTGATTCACCAAAAGTTAAACTTTCGGAGTTGGAGTTTTCGTTTTCAGCACGGCTTCAGGAACCCGTTTTACGGCTTGGAATTTGGCGCGAAAGAGCTCGTCCATCTTTTCCTGTAAATCAGCAGGGACCGACGCGATCATGGCATCGAGTTCCGGCAAAGGACCGCCATCCAAAGTATCTTCGCGTTCGGCCTTGCGCCGGTTCGGCGCGGCAGCGGCTTGGCGTTGGGC
>JABIRI010000153.1 GCA_018667915.1 Opitutaceae bacterium
CAGCGCCAGCCCGCACTCCTCAAGGCGCAACGCCTGAATCGCTTGGTGCACCGCAACAAGCGACGAGGAACACGCCGTGTCGATCGCCAGTGCCGGCCCTTCCAAGCCGAGGGTGTAGGCCAGTCGCCCCGCCGCCGCGCTCATCGCATTACCGGTGCCACCGTAGGCATCGATTCTCGCCAAATCTTCGGGAGGCAAAGCTCGCCGCGCATAGTCTTGGGTGCTGATGCCCACAAACACGCCGGTATCGCTGCCGTTCAACGACGACGGCGCGATACCCGCATTCTCCAATGCGTGCCACGTCACTTCCAACAGCAGCCGATGTTGTGGATCCATCGCAGCCGCCTCGCGCGGAGCGATGCCAAAGAAGTCCGCATCAAAGTCCTCAATCCCATGCAGGAACCCACCGAACCGCGAGTTGGTCTTGCCCGCTGTCGCTGCCTCCGGCGCATACACGGACTCCACGTCAAACCGTTCCGCCGGCACCTGCTCGATCGCATCCACACCGTCCCGCAAGATCTGCCAAAACGACGCCGCATCATGCGCCCCTCCGGGAAACCGTAACCCCAGCCCTACAATCGCGATATCATCGTTTGCCGTTTTTGCGCCTCGCCCGCTCGAAGGCGGTGACGTTTCGCCCGCCGGCAACACCTCACCGGTCAAATGAGTAACCAAACGCGCCACACTCGGGAAGTCATAGAGCAACATCGGCGGAACTTCGCGGCCGAGATGTTCCTGCAACTCTCCCGACAATCCGACCAGTGCCGCCGAGTCCAAACCGTGCGCCGAAAACGGTGCGTGCACATCCACCGCCGCGGCGCCTCCGCCCAGTCGCTTCGCCAATCGGGCGCGCAACCATTCCGTCAACCCCTTCGCTTCCTTTTCCGCCATCTCAACCGGTATCTCTGGCGTCGGAATAGAAACTGAAGACGGCGTCCACTCGCCCACCACATTGAGATTCTCCGCCAGGTAACTTCGTCGGGCGCCCTGCCGCTGGATCTTGCCCGAGGAGGTCTTCGGCACGGTCCCCGTTTTGATCAAGACCACCGCGTGGGGCTGCACTTCGTGCTCCTGTAAAATCGCCTGTGCCACCGCCAGGCCGATCGCATCCGTGTCCGCATGGCGTAATGCGGTGCGCAACAACTCCTGAATCACCACTAACCGTTCCTGCCCGTCCACATCCACCGAAAACGCCGCTCCACCTCCGCTCTTCAATGCAGGGTGAGACCGCTCCATCGAGAATTCGATGTCCTGCGGATAATGATTCCGGCCGCGAATCACGATCAAGTCCTTGGTGCGACCGCAGATATAAAGTTCCCCCTCCTCATCCACGTAACCTAGATCACCCGTGCGCAACCAGGCCGTCGGGTCACCCGGCAACCGCGCGCCAAAGGCCTTCGCAGTTTCCTCCGGCCGCTGCCAATATCCCGCCGCTACCGTGGGTCCCGCGACCCAGACCTCTCCGATCGTCCCCGGCGCCGACGGCCGACTCTGCTCCGGATCGGCAATCACCACCCGTGTATCCAAAATCATACGACCCGAGCTGACTTGCGCTGAAATGGTGCCCGTCGTCGCCGCCTGCGCGGACGCTTCAAATCGTCCTGCCTCCAGCGCCACTCGGTCCACCACTTTCACCACGGGCTCGCGGTCAACCTCGCCACCCGAGACCATCAGTGTTGTCTCAGCCATACCGAAACAGGGGTAGTGTGCCTCCGGGCGAAATCCGCAATCCGCGAACGCCTCTGAAAACGCCGTCAAGGTCGCCGCGCGCACCGGCTCCGCCCCGTTGTAAGCGCTCTCCCACGTCGACAGATCAAGCCCTACTCGCGCCTCGGGCCCGATCCGTTCGACACACAGGTCAAATCCGAAATTCGGACCGCCCCCATGCGTGCCCTTGAATCTCGTGATCGCCTCGAGCCACCGGCGTGGTCGCTGGATAAAACTCACCGGTGACATCAACACGCCCAGATGCCCGGTATAAACCGGCCCCAATACGCCATCGATCAGGCCCATGTCGTGAAAGGAGGGTAACCAGCTTACTGAAACGCTTTTCCGGTGGAGCCGAAACGACTCCTGAATATAATGGGCATTATAAACGATGTTGGCATGCGTCACCATCACACCCTTGGGCGCCCCGGTGGATCCCGAGGTGTATTGTAAAAAGGCCAATTCATCCGACGTCACAGCTATCGGCTCGAATCCCCGCGGGGCCTTGGCCACGGTATCCGTCGTCAACCACCCTAAACCCGCCCAGTCCGGCAACGCGCGAATCTGCCGCTGCACCGCTTCGTGAGTGCGCTCATTTGTCAGCGCAATCTTCGCCCCGGCATCCGATGCCAGCGCCAACAACCGCGGCAAGTGACCGGGATTGCGCGGTGGGTAGGCCGGCACCGCCACCATGCCCGCATAGAGGCAGCCAAAAAAGCCCGCGATAAAATCCAGCCCTGCCGGATAGAGCAGTAAAACCCGGTCGCCCCGCTCACCAATTCCTTGTAAAGCCGCCGCCACCGCCCTCGCCCGCTGGTCGAGTTCGGCATAGGTCATGCGCAATTCCTCACCCTCCTTGTCCGCCAAAAAAATGTGCGATGGGCGCTCCGCCTCGTTTCGTGCCCGCCAGGTCAGTATGTCTCCTAGCGTCGTGCCGACGGGTTGTTGCCACACGGGGGCGGGATTGGAGTGAGATGACGACACGACCAGAAAAATGGCGAGCCGAGCGAACGCGGTGCAACAGGTAAATCCAGCGAACCGCTCCACGGGGCGATATGGGGTAAAAACTCGGTAAACCCATTGACACAAACGTCGCTCCGTCCTGCCTAAACGCCGCACCATGCCCACGTCCCCGCCCAACGATTTTCTCGCTTTGCTGGATACTTGCTCCGCCCGAGGCATTGCCCTGGAAGTCGGACCCACCGGTAAACTGAAGGTTCGCGCTCCCGCTGGCGCGCTCACGCCGGATTTGCAGGCCGAACTGCGTATCCACAAAAGCGATCTCGTCGCCTTGCTCTTAAAGCCCAGCTCCGCCCCCGGAGAACAGGCGCCGATCCCCCGCCGACCTGCCGATGTCCCCGCGCAGCTTTCCTCCGCCCAATCGCGACTCTGGTTCCTCAACCAGCTCGACCCTCGCAGCGTCCCCGCCTACAACATCGTCGCCGCCGTGCGTATCCGCGGCCCCCTCCAGTCCGCCGCACTCCAGACTGCCGCGCAGGCTCTCGCGGCACGCCACGAAACCTTGCGCACAGGCTTCGTCACGACCGCCGGTCAGCCGGAACAACGCGTCCAGGACTCCGTCGAAGTGCCGTTCACCACGGTCGACTTGAGCTCCATGGCCACATCCGAACAGGAGACCGAAGTCGCCGCCCGGCTGCGCGCCGAAGCTCAACTCCCCTTCGACCTCACCACCGCTCCACTCCTGCGCACGACGTTGCTGCAACTCGCTCCGAACGACCACGCGTTCCTTTTCACCCTGCATCATCTCGTGTCCGACGGCTGGTCTTCCGGCGTGATCGTGCGGGACCTTGCCACGGCTTACCAAAATGCCGCGACCGGTCAGCCCGCCGCACTCCCGCCTCTTACGGTGCAGTTCGCCGACTACGCGGCCTGGCAGGGCAAACGCTTGGCCGGCCCGGAGGCCGCCGCCGACCTCGCGTATTGGACCGATCGACTCGCCGGCACCCCGGTCCTCGATCTACCGACCGACCACCCCCGTCCAGCCGCCATGAGTTTCGCCGGCAGCACGGCCTACCAAACCTTCCCGCTCGACCTCTCCACCGGACTTCAGGATCTCGCTAGCCAAGAACAAGCCACCCTTTTCCAAGTGCTCCTGGCGGGCTTCAAGGCCGTGCTCTGGCACTATACCGGACAGGCCGATCTCGCGGTGGGCACCTCCATTGCCAATCGCAACCACCCCGACCTGGAACCTTTGATCGGGTTTCTCACCAACACCCTCGTGCTCCGCACCCGTTTCAGCGAGGACGCGACGTTTGGCGAGCTGGTCCAACAGGTTCGCGCGGTGGCCACCGAAGCCTACGCCCACGCGGAAACCCCACTCGAACGCATCATCGAAACGCTGCAACCCGAACGCAGCATGAGCCAGAACCCCCTTTTCCAAGTCTGCTTTTCTCTCCTGCAGGCCCATCGGGATGGCCTTCAACTGGGTGAGGGACTCGAGCTCGAGCAACTTAATGTCGATAGCGCCACGGCCCGTTTCGACCTCACCGTCACCGTCGAAAATACCCGCACCGGACTGCTCGTCGCGGTCGAATACAGCCGGGACCTTTTTGAGCCGGAGACCATCACGCGGTTTCTCGCCCACTATCGCACACTGCTTGGCGCCGCCGTTGCCGCTCCCACCACCCCGCTTCGGGCCCTGCCGCTGCTCACGACCGATGACCGCCAGAACTTGCTCCACGACCGGAACCAGTCCGCCTCCCCGTATCCCCGGGAGGCCTGTATCCACGACCTGTTTTCCGCGTGTGTCCGCGCCGCACCCGATCAAATCGCGGTGCAAGCCGGCGAACTGCAACTGACCTACGGCGAGCTCAACGCTCATTCCAATCGCCTGTCCCATCGCCTCCGAGCCGCCGGCGTTACTACCGATATTCCCGTGGCCGTCTGTGCCGAACGCTCGCTCGAAATGATCGTCGCGCTCGTTGCCGTGCTCAAAGCCGGCGGGCACTACGTGCCATTCGACCCCGAGGATCCCTCTTCTCGCTTGCAACGGCTATTCGACCTCGCCCGCCCTTGCCTGGTGCTCGCCCCCGCGACCGCCGCTGACCGACTCCCCGAAACTCAGGTTAAAGTCCTGCCCATTGATCTCGCCGATCCCGCGTTTCTCGACGAACCCACCGACGAACTGCCGTCCGCCACCCGTCCCGAAAACCTCGCCTACACCACCTTCACCTCCGGCTCGACCGGCGTGCCAAAGGGGATCTGTATACCCCATCGGGGGGTCGTTCGCTTGGTGCGCGAAACCAACTATCTCGATTACGGCCCCGACCTGCGTATTCTCGAACTCGCTCCCGTCTCATTCGATGCTTCGACTTTCGAAATTTGGGGTGCCCTCTGCAACGGGGCCAGGCTCGTCATCTTTCGCCCCGGCCCGCCCTCGATTCGTGAACTGGCCGACACCATCGAAGCTCGGCGCATCACCACACTCTACCTGACATCGGCGCTGTTCAACCTGATGGTCGACGAACGCCTACCCGCGTTTGCGAGCGTGCGCCATCTCCTCGTGGGCGGCGACATCATCTCAGTCCCGCACTCCCGGCGCCTGCTCGAGACGCACGATCAGATCACGCTCATCAATGGCTACGGACCCACCGAAACCACGACCTTCGCCAGTTGCGGCATGTTGCGCACCCCGGCCGATCTCGGGCACTCCGTGACCATCGGTCCGCCGATGTCCAACACGACCCTCTACATCCTCAATCGCGATCTCGAGCCCGTGCCCGTGGGTATACCTGGAGACCTCTACATCGGCGGCGACGGCAACGCGCGCGGCTATCTCGACCGACCTGATCTCACCGCTGAAAGCTTCGTGCCCCATCCCTTTCCCCGCACTTCAGGTGAGCGACTCTACCGCACCGGCGACTTGGCCCGCTGGGCTCCTGACGGCACGGCCGAATTCATTGGCCGCCGCGATTTTCAGGTCAAGGTCCGCGGCTTTCGGATCGAATTAGGCGAGATCGAAAGTGCGCTCTCGGCCCACCCCGGCGTCGAAAAGGCCCTCGTCCTGGTGATCGAAGATCGGCCCGGAGACAAACGACTCGTTGCCTGCATCCAAACGGTGCCTGGTCAAACCGCCCCCGACGATCCGGCGCTTCGCACCCATCTGCAGTCGCGGCTACCTGACTTCATGGTGCCCGGTGCCTTTCTGGCCGTCGACGCGTTCCCTCTCACCGCCCATGGCAAAGTGGATCGCGCCGCCCTGCGTGGAGCGGCCACCGCAGCTGCCGCGCCCTCCACGACCTACGCTCCGCCTCAAGGTGCGGTGGAGGAAATCGTTGCCGACGTCTGGGCCAGTGTGCTCAAAGCCGAGCGCGTCGGACGCAATGACGGCTTCTTCGACCACGGCGGGCACTCGTTGCTCGCCACTCAAGTCATGTGGCGGATTTTCGAAATATTCGACGTGGAATTACCCCTGCGCCTGCTCTTCGAATACCCGACGACGGCCGACTTCGCGGAAGCGGTCATTGACTCGGTCGATTCCGCAGCCGGACAGCCTGGTCGCGCTGAAAAAATTGCCCGCGTTCATCTGCGGGTCAAAGCGCTGTCCCCAGCAGAGGTAGAACGCTTACTCGCCGCCAAACGACAAAAAATCTGAAGCGCCCTCCCGTCGGGAGCACTCGCTCATTCGACGTCAGGTCCAGTAGATCGCAGTCTGTTCGTCTTTCATCCCCATGAGGAATGAAATCGTCGACCGGAACTCACCGGCAGCAGCCTGCGCTTGCACCGCGTGGATCAATTTGCCGTTAAAAAAGTAAATGTCCCCGGGGCGAATATCCAATTCGATGCAGTCGAATTTTTGCAACCACTCCGGCTGATACGGGTAACCCGTCTCTTCAATGCCAAGCGTCTTCCGGGTCGTCGCATCCGGTTCAATATTCCAATAGAACAACTGTCCACCCGCCGCGCCATTTTGCAGGCACATGTTGGCCGCCGCGAGCGGATTACGGGCGACTTCCTGAATCTCGAAACCGGCCTGCGCCTGGGCTGAGAGCTGGGCCGCATCATCGTGAGCGGCTAAGGCAAAGGTGCCGTCTCCACTCCAGGCTCGCACCACAAATTCACCCGCCGACCGACCCTCATGCTCCGCGACGCGCAATGCGACCCCGGTTTTAGCGAGCTCGTCCGCAACTTGATCCATCAGCTCCTGAAAGACATTGCGATGTCCTTCAAACAAGGCGTGGAGCGCTTCGCGCGTCTGACCAGCTTCGTTCACATAGTCGCTGAGCAGTTTGGCGTAATGGTAGGTCCCTACGTAATAGGCAGGCACGGCATCACCACGTTGGCGCAACTCCGGGCTCGCCCAGAAATTTTCGGTCACGCCGGTGCAAAGTTCCGGTGCCATCGCACCGCGAAAGATGCATCCCGCCACCTCGCCGCGCATAACCCGCACGATCTCCCGAGGATCGAGCTTCGTAAATTCGTTGATCCGGAAATACTCAGGGGGGTAAGACCGGCCGGTGATGCTGACGTTTTCAGTGGCGTTCATTGAATCGCGCCGAGGCGCAGCTCGTTCTTTTCCTCCGCCCGCGCCATTGTCCAGTCGATCCGTTCCTAATCCCCGTAGAATTCGGCAAAATCAGGTATGTCCCCTAGGAAACCGGCAATGAGGGACTCTGTTCTTGCTTCACTCTGATCACGCGGGCTTCCTGCAAGTTCGCCATGAATCTGCTGAAATTTGTCAAGCAAGAGAGCTCTATCTCGCTGCAGTCGCTCATGGTTTTGACCCTCCTGTCCGGCATCGCGCAAGGCGTCCTGCTGGCGATCATCAATGCGGCGGCGACGTCCGCCAGTTTCCCGGACTTAAACTTCCGCTACCTGCTGATGTTCGCTCTGGCTATCGCCGTTTTCATCATCGCCAAGCGCGTCGCCCTCGAACGGTCCTTCGCCATCACCGAGGAAATCATCGCGAAGTTGCGTATTCGCATCATCGACAAGTTTCGCCGCTGCCACCTCTCGGTCGCCGAACGCATCGGCAAGGCCAACATCGAGTCCCGCCTCTCCCAGGACACGGTGACCATTTCCCAAGCCGCCGGCGAAATCGTCAATGCGGTGCAATCCGCCGTCATGATTGTGGTTTGCGTGCTCTATCTCGCCATCCTCTCCAAGATCGCATTTCTCATCACGTTGGTCATGATCCTCGGCGGCATTTCGATCTACCTCCGCAATCAGCGTCAGATCACGACGGAACTCCAAGCCGCCACGGAAAAGGAAACCGAGTTCTTCGGCTCACTCACCCAGGTCATCGAAGGGTTCAAAGAGATGAAGGTCAATCAGGCCAAGTCCGACGATCTCTTCGAAAACAACTTCACCCGCATTTGTCGGGACGCCGAGGACGTGAAGGTCCGCACCGGGCTCGCTTACGTGCGTAACTTCATCTTCTCACAGACGTTTTTTTATGTCCTGATCGCGGTGCTGGTGTTTCTGCTCCCCAGTCTCAGCGACGCCTACGCCGACGTCGTGGTGAAGGCGACCGCGGTGATTCTCTTTATCATTGGCCCGCTCACGTCACTCGTCGGTTCCATTCCCATTTACGCCCGGGCCGAGGTCGCAATCGGTAATATTGCCGCCCTCGATGCCTTTCTCGACACCCCGGAAGCCTCTGCTGAGCGACGCGTCGAACCCGCCGACATCAGCTTCACTGATTTCAAAACGCTCGCGGTCGAGAACGTCACCTTTTCCTACCCGAGCGAAACGGGCATCGGCGAAGGTTTCGCGGTGGGTCCGTTCAATCTCGAACTCCAAGCCGGAGAAGTCGTCTTCATTGTCGGCGGCAACGGCTCCGGTAAATCCACGTTCTTAAAACTGCTCACCGGTCTCTACGCCCCCCATGAGGGCAGCCTCAAAGTCGACGGCCTCAGTCTGAAACCGGCCCACTACGCCGCGTTCCGCGACCTGTATTCGATCATCTTTACTGATTTCCACCTCTTCGATCGCCTCTACGGAATCAATCACGTGGACGAAAAATCGGTCGCCCAACAGCTCCAACGCCTCGAACTCGCCGACAAGACCTCCTTCGAGGGTGGACGCTTTACCAATCTGAACCTCTCGACCGGTCAACGCAAACGCTTGGCCCTATTGATCGCCTCCCTTGAGGACCGCCCGATCCTTGCCTTGGATGAATTCGCCGCCGATCAGGATCCGGAGTTCCGTCAGTTCTTTTACGAAACGCTCGTCCCTGAGCTCAAGGCGGCCGGCAAAACGATCGTAGCCGTCACTCACGACGACCGTTACTTTCATTGCGCCGACCGCGTGATTAAGATGGAATACGGCCAGGTTCAATCCACCGTATAGCCCCTCCTTTTACTGTAGCATGAGTGTCGCCTCCCCTGAACCCGAAAAAAATGCCTCCGCCCCGCGCCGTCAGCGACCGCAGGGTATCCAAGGTTTTCTACTAAGGTTACGTCGCTATGTTCGCGAGCATACCGTCCCTCTCCTTCTCAGTGGGTTGGTCTTCACCTTCTTCGTCGTCTATCTCGCCAATCGCATCTTCATCCTCATTGGACCCGGTGAGGCTGGCGTGCTCTTCCGCCGTCTGCAAAACGGCACCCAGACAGACCACATCTACGGTGAGGGCCTATCCATCATCGCGCCTTGGAACCACATGTATATCTACAATGTGCGGGTCCAAGAGCACCCTGAGACCGTTTTGGCCCTCAGTAGCAACGGCCTCACCATCAAGGTCGATGTCTCGATGCGGTATTTTCCCGACTACCCCCAATTGCCCATCCTGCACCAGAAAGTTGGCCCGGAATACGCCGCCAGGGTGGTCATTCCCGAGGTCATAGCTGGCGCACGTGAAGTCATCGGCAAATATAAACCTGACGATCTCTACACGCTCCAAACCAGTGCTATCTCTGATGCGATCATTCGAAGCGTAGTGAGAAGTTTGAAGGAGAAATTCATCACGCTCGATGACGTAAATATCAAAAATATTTCCCTGCCCCCCATCGTAACCCTCGCGATCGAAAACAAACTCAAGGAAGAGCAACTCGCCAAGGAATATGAGTTTCGGATCGAGCGGGAGCATTTCGAAGCCGAGCGGCTCTTCATTCAATCCGGCGGAATCGCCGAGTTCAATAAAGGCATCATCCCCACCCTCACCCCCGAGCTGCTCCGCTTCAAGGGTATCGAGGCAACCCTCGAACTGTCCGCCTCGCCCAACAGCAAGGTTATCGTGATCGGCGGCGGCGGCGATGGCCTCCCCCTTATCCTCAACACTGACGGCGCGTCCCCCGCACCGGTTGATCTCTCGATCCCAGCCCCCAAGAAATAGCCGGACTCAACTGCAGGAGGCGATATCGCAGTCGGGACCGCCAACTCACGAGACGGTTTTTGATTAGTCACGATACGCGGCCCAGATCGAATCGTAGAAATGTTGAGCGTCGTTTACGTCCTGAAGCATGAACGTTTTCTCCGGGAGGGGCTGGGCGTAGGACGGAGTGCTCTTTAAGGCTTCCGGCATGTCATCCACGTCATCGCTCAAACTGTTGGCGTAACTGCTGTGAATTGTGACACGACGGGCGATCTCCGGTCGAAGCACAAAATCAATAAACTGTTTGGCCAAAGCTTTCTGTGCCGGCTTCGAAGATCTCGGCACCGCTAAGGTATCAATCGTCAGAATCGAACCGTCCTGCGGCAGCACATATTTCACGTCAGCGTTCTGCTCCTTCGCATCGGTGATCTCCGGGGACCACGTTGAAACCAACGCTATCTCTTCCTCCGCCAGCAGTTTCCTGCCTTCACTCAAAACAAAACGGGAAGGGCCTCGGGGTGACCGGGGTTGAACGATAAATTCCCGCAGCTCCTGCAGCTCAGCTTCAATTTCTGTATTCGGCGAATACCCCAATCCGATCAGTGCCAGACCCAAGGTTTCACGAGGCTCGTCCAGCACCGCCAGTCTATCGCCATATGTTCGCCGGAATACCGGTCCAAAATATTCTTTCCAAGTCGCCGGCGGTTCCGAGACGAGGCGCTCCACGTAGCCAATACCAGCGTAGTTGACCAAATAGGGTATCCCATACTCGAAGTTATCCCCCTGTCCCAAATCGGATTTGTAGTAAAACCGATCAATATTCCGCTGATTCGGAATCTCCTCGGGCGGCAACCGTTCCAGCAGATACAAGCGGCGCATCTCAGAGAGCACGTAATTCGACGGCATGATGACATCAAATTCACTCCAACTCACTTTAACCCGGGCCATCATCTCATCGTTGCTGCCATAGATGCTCAGTTTTATGCGCGCTCCTGATTCCGCCTCGAAATCAGCCAGCACGTCGGCGGGGAAATACCCCTCCCATACATAGAGACTCAAGACCGGACGAGGTGCGCGGAAATACCAAAAACCGACGAGAATCAATCCAACGAGGACGACCGCGACGGACAAAGCTTGGCGATTGGCTTGGGTCATTAAAAGACGAAGCAATAGTTCCCTCCGCACGGGCGCAACCCATGACTGCAACTCCCTTTCTATTTTGCTCTGGCCACCGCGTTCGCCGGACCAGTAAATCCTCATCGAGATCAACTCTGTATCTTTTATCCGTCCATGACCACGCCCTCCCCCAACGCCGAAACCTACAAGGTTGTGATCAATCACGAGGAACAATACTCGATCTGGCCCTCCTACCGGGAGAATGCACCCGGTTGGAATGACGAAGGGTTCAGCGGCCCCAAAGACGCCTGCTTGGCGCATATCAAATCCGTCTGGACCGACATGCGCCCTCTCAGTCTGCGCAAGCACATGGCGGCCGCCGCCTCGACCGAGCTCAACAACTGAGCGACGGCATGCTGTCCGTCCTACCCGCGAGCCCCTGGTTCAGCTGCCCCCGCCCGACTCCTGCGGCTCGGTTGAGGTATTGGTGTATGCCTTACGCCGGCGGCGGAGCCGCTGCCTGGTATCCGTGGGCCTCGCACGTCGGCCCCGTCGCCGAACTCGTAGCCATACGGCTCCCCGCCCGCGAAAGCCGACTGGCCGAACCCGCAGCCACCGACCTCCTGACTCTCTCCCGCGACCTCGCGACCGCCATCGCTCCCCATACCGGTGAACCCTACGCCCTCGGCGGACACAGCATGGGCGCCTTGCTCGCCTTCGAAGTCGCTCGCGAGCTTCGCCGGCGCAGATCGCCGCCACCGGTAGCCCTGATCGCATCCGGCGCCCGCGCTCCCGACTGCCCCCGCACCGAGCCCGATCTTCACCACCTACCTGACGACGACTTCATTCGTGAAGTCGATCAACGCTACCAAGGGATTCCCCCTGCCTTGCTCGCCAATCGAGAGTTCCTCGATCTCTTCTTGCCGGCTTTGCGCGGCGACCTGACTGCCTTCGAAACCTACCGTCATCACACGGAACCTCCGCTCGACTTTCCCCTCTTATCGCTTTTGGGCGACCGCGACCCCCGCGTATCCCCAGATCAGGCGCAAGCGTGGCGCACTCACACCACCAGCGATTTTATGTCGGCAACGTTTCCCGCCGGACATTTTTTTCTGCCCCAGCAAATCGCAGCGGTTACCGGAAAAATTCGGGAGTTTCTCGTCCGCGCCGTGGCTTGATTGAGACGTTGTCACGATGAGCTCGTGGCCGACAGAAAGCGGCCTTTAAACTTGCGTCGTTGAGACTCAGCTCTGAGTCTCGAGGTCAAAGCGCCATTCGACAACCATTTCTGAATTATGTCCACCGCCACCCTATCCGTCTCAAAACAATCTGAAGCCGAGGAAATCGTAAACACCTACATTCCTTGGTCGATGGGAGTGGGATTAATTCCTGTTCCTATCGCCGACGTTGCCGCGCTCACGGGTGTGCAAGTCAAAATGCTCGCCGAGCTCTCTAAGCACTATGGCGTCGAATTTTCTGAAAATCGGGGCAAGTCCATCGTACTTTCGCTGCTTGGCAGCTTGGGCACCACCACCCTCGCACTCGGCACGGTGGGAAGTATCGTGAAGAGCATCCCTGGCATCGGCACATGGTTGGGGGCCGCAACGCTTCCGGTCTTCGGTGCCGCCGTCACCTACGCGGCCGGTAAAGTCTTCATCCAACACTTTGAATCCGGCGGAACCTTCCTCAATTTCGACGGAATGAAAGCAAAACAAGCTTTCGCTGAAACCTTCGAAGAAGGTAAGAAAGAAGCGGCGGCCATGGGTAAAAAAGTGGACGCCACACTCTCCAAGACTCTCGACATATAAGTCTCGTAATCAGACCATAACAAAACCTATATAATACTATCATGCTCGTTTCTTTCATTATCCTGCTCGTCCTCAGTGCAATCGTCGGCTATGTCGGCAAAGACCGTAAGTTCGGTTTCTGGGGTTACTTCTTTTTCTCCGTTCTCTTCACGCCAATCATCGGCTTGATCATCACCTTCGCTTCCGACAAGCGTCCCGCTCCTGAAGTCGCTTCGGCTTGATCGACACTTTTCTAACTCCCGGGTTTGCGCCCGGGAGTTTTTTTATGCCCTAAACCTAAGCCTCCATGCCGCTGACCATCACGATATGCAATGGCAAGGGCGGTGCCGGCAAGACCACCCTTTCAGTCTTACTGGCGACCGCATTTAATCACGCCGGTCACGCCGCGGCATTGCTCGATCGCGACCCGCAAGCTACCGCCAGCCGTTGGCTGAACGAAACGGGTGACGTGCCGGTTGCCCCAGCCGATGGCAGTGGAGACCATCGTCTCCTGATCATCGACACGCCTCCCCGCCTTGATTCTCACCTGCTGCATGATGCACTGAGCCAGTCCCATATCGCGATCATCGTCACATCGCCGTCACCGGCCGATCTGTGGTCGTCGCAGGACACCGTCGCAACCGTTCGCCAGCATCTTCCCGCGGGTGGCCACGCCCGCCTTCTGTTCAATCAAGTGCAAGCCCGCACCGTGCTGGCACGAGGTGTCGATAATCTCGCCGCCAGAATCGGTCTGCCCGCCCTCAAAACCCGTATCGGCCGGCGCCAAACGTTTCAACATGCCCCCCTGCTCGGCTGGTCCGCGCTCGACGCGGTGAGCCGCGAGGAGCTTCTCCAAGCCGCCCTCGAAATTGCCTCCCTTGCCCCTCCGCCCCCCGCATCGTCATGAAGAAAAGCGACAAACTCCTCGCCAAGCTGAACCAATCGTTAGCCCCGGAAAAAGAGGCGCCCACCCCTACGGTCAGTTCACCTTCTCCGAAACGGAACCCCCGTAAGCCTCGCCCGAAAAAACCGGCCGCGCCCCCCAAGACCACCCGTCGCAAGCCAGCTGCGACAGCGCCCGCCCCCGCACTTTCACCGATTCCCGAACCGCCGCCCGCTGCCTCCCCCCCGGATCGTGCGGCTCAGGCCCGCGATCTGGTCAATCAACACCTCGGGCTATCCCTGGGGGCGGGAATGATCCCCATGCCTATCGTCGACGTTGTCGCCATTTCGGGGATACAACTGAAACTGATCACCGAACTCTCCCGTCTCTACGACGTGCCCTTCACCCGTCATCGGGCGCAAGCTATCCTGCTCTCCCTTTTCGCCGGAGTGGGTTCCTTCTCCTTGGCCACGGGGGTGTTCGGCAGCCTTCTAAAAACGCTGCCTGGAGCCGGGAGTCTTCTCGGCGCGGCGACGCTCCCCGTGACGGCCACTGCCTTAACCTATGCGGTCGGTCACGTGTTTATTGAACACTTTGAAACGGGAGGCACATTGCTGGACTTCGATACCACCACCGCCAAGCGCAAGTTCGAGGGACTCGTCGCCGAGGGCCGCGAAAAATGGCAAAATCGGTAGACTCAATCACCGTCGAGACGCTGTCCTCGACCACCGAACCGCTGGCTCCGACTCCCCCTCCCGTGGTCTCGCCGGCACTAAGGGCTCATGCCCGCCGTCTCGTGCGCGATAACGCTGCAACTTGCGCGGTAATTTCTTTTGTGCCCGCGCCTTTTCTCGGCAGCGTCGGCATCTCGGCTCTACAACTCCGCATGCTCGCAGAATTGTCAGAACTTTACGGCGTGCCATTTTCTCAAAATGTGGCCCGTTCCTTGGTCGCGGCATCTGTGGGCGGTGTGCTCAACTCTGTTCTGGCCCGCAATCCCGTCTCCCATGCCCTGCGCGACTGGGTCAATGTGCATCTCTCCGTCATTGCGCTCCCGTTACGACTGCTTACCGGACCGGTGCTCATGGCAGCCTACACCTACATTCTCGGAAATGCGTTTGTTCGCCACTACGAAAAAGGCGGAGCTTACTTGGACTTTGACTGGCAACTCTTTCGTTACGAGCTCGCCAGCAAACTCGGTCTTCCGCGGCCCTTGCTACTTAAAACGGTGAAAACGTAAAGGTCTCCATCCGCGGTTTCTGCAACGAGGCCACGGCTAAGGTCGCCGCGTAGCCTGCGTCGGGCGACACCGCCACCAACCGCCAATCAGTCCCTGCCTGCGGATGTTCACGATCCCACAAAATTGCAGGCTCCTCCCCCGGCGCCAATTCCACCGCAAAACTGTCCAGCGCCTTCATCAGACCCACTCCCAGACCCTTCAGGTAGGATTCTTTTCGGGTCCATGCTTCAAAAAATACCTGCCGTTGGTGATCCATGGAGATGGTCGCCCAACTCGCCTGTTCCGGGGCGGAAAAGAATCCCGAGACCAGCTCGTCCCGCTCGATCTCGCGATGCTGTTCTACATCAATGCCCAAGGGCATCCCCGGAGAAAAGGCCATCATCACCCACGCCCCCGAGTGCGACACGTTGAACTCCACCCGCGGCACTCCGCGGTGCGACTCACCCAAAACGGGTTTACCCTTCATTTCCGCCGCAAAGGAAATTTCTCTGGGCTCCTGACTCAGGTATCCGCCAAGTAGCACGCGCAATCCCACGCGCGCTACCGCCTCGCGATCGGCATCTTCCCGCCGATGCTTGCGTTGGATTTTCTCCCGCTCCCGTGCCGTCAGCACTTCATATCGTTCGTTGGCCCAGCTTACCAACGGATCCACCGCCAACCGCCAGACGTGCACCCTCCCGGCCAAAAGATCACCTCCGCCCGCTTTCGCCGTCCAAAACTTGCTATCATTGCTCGGCACTCCTTTACGCTGTGAAAAGGAAGCCGTGCGAAGCGAGCGCATTTCACGATAACACGCCAATCCCCACCCACAGTTCGGTGCCGATCATATCAGGTCCCGACAGAGTAGTCCTCCTTCTCCGAAGACTTCGGCGGGCAAGTCAACGAGACATCTCGCCATAGTTTCACGAACTGAAACGACCGCGGATGGTGGAGGCCTGTGCGCCATAGCTTCAGGCGGGAATCGTCTATCCGGCGCCAGCCGGATGGTTTGACACGCGCGACGAGCGCGAAGCGCTCGAGGATGTGGTTCGATGCCCGCCTTGGGCGAAGCGATTAAATCGCACGATTCAAAGCCCGCCTTCGTCAAGACTACGGCGGGCATTTTTCTTTCTAAATTAGAAAGAAAAATGGTGGAGGTGGCGGGAATCGAACCCGCGTCCTCTCGGCATTCTCGCAACGCATCTACCGGCATAGGTTCAATTTAATATCGAGACTGGCAGGCGATGAACCCGGCCAAACCAGCCCCTAACCCCCGGGTCGAAGATACGACGCTAACTCCGCGGGTCGCAGAAAGCGCTATGCCTGAAGTCGGCGATCACGTCAGCTATCAGGTGTCACTGGGCGATCGTCACTGCGTTAATTAAGCAGCGAGGGGCATTTCTTCGTAGGTGCCATTTATGTTTTTTTGAAGGAGTTTTAACGAGCAACCTTCATACTCGACCGGCAGCGAGACAATCCAACCAAGAGTCGAATCCAGAACACCCCCATAGCCATCTACAGGTCATGTGTTCCGATTGAGTATCTCACTCAATCAAAGAACAGGACCGCAGAACGTGGCAGGCATTCGCCTAAATGCAAGTGCGACCTCTCAATCCCGTACCCGCTCGGTCCGCCTTATCCCCACCTGTAATCGCCTCAAAAATCATCCCTAAGAAACCCATTCCAATTTCGTAGGTCTAGTGATTAGATCCCTACCGGCTGGCCGCCTCATCCTAAATCCCTCCCCGTGAACATTTCCCGATCACTCACCCTCCCAGCGATCGGTCTGGCCATTGCCGCGACCGCTTTTATCGCCGGTCGTTGGACCGCCCCGTCAACCGCTGACACCCCGCCCGATTTCTCATTGGGGAACCTGCCTCCCGTGCCCGCGATAGCTTCGCCCAACGAACGCGTCGATATCGTCAACAAGCCCGACATCGACGACGTCGCCCGAGACGTCGAAGAGGTCGCCCGCCTCGGTTACTGGCAGATGACCAAACAATGGGAGATCGTGATCAACGCCCTCGATGCCCAGGACATGCCTCGGCTGCTCAGTATCCTCGCCAAATACCCGTGGACCAACGCCCGCACGCAACTGAACCATGCGTTCTACTCTCGGTGGTCCGAAATGGAACCCGCCCGAGCGCTGGCTCATGCCCAGCGCCAACCCGCCGGACGTCACCGCGACCAAGCCGTGCAGTCCGCACTCCACGGTTGGGCCTACACCGATGCCGATAGCATGCGCCAATGGGTGCGATCCCTCCCCGAGGGTGAGCTCAAGACCAAGGCCAACCAAGCACTCGCCCCCCACCTCTCCGCCCAAGATCCCGCCGCCGCCTTCGCTCAAGCCGTTTCTGATGGAGCCACCATGGATCACCAACGTATGATGGGCATCTACACCGCCTGGGCCTCAACGGATCCCCTCAAAGCTCTCGCTGAGATCAATCGGCAAACCGATGGCCAAGTGCGCCAGAGCGGTCGCATGCAAATCGCCGCCAACTGGGCTAATCACGATCCCGCCGCCGCCTGGGAATGGACGTCGGCGCAACCACTCAGCGAAAGCAGCACCCTCGCTCAAGTCATCCTCGGCGCATGGGCCCAACAAGACCCCACCACCGCCGCCTCCAAAGTCACCCAGATGCCTGCCGGACAACTCCGCGCCAACGCCATCAACAGCGTAGCCAATACGTGGGCTCAACAAGATGGCATGGCCGCACTCAGCTGGCTCAAGAGTCTGCCCCCGGGCTCTTCGCAAGCCTGGCTATTTGGCAATATCGTGAACCAGATTGCGACCAAGGACCCCGAATTGGCCCTGCAAGTCAGCCAGGATCTGCCCGCGGGGCAGGCCCGCACCAATGCGATGTCCAACGCCGTCCGTGCCATGGCGCAAACCGATCCTGACCGTGCTCTGATCGCGCTCGCCGAGTTCCCCGAGGGGCAACAGAAAACCCAAGCCATGCAACAGCTCTTGGGCACGCTCGCGCAAACCGACCCTGAGAAAGCGCTGCAATTCATCGACCAGATTCCCGCCGGCCCCCAAGGCAACCAAATCCTCGCTCAAACCATCGGGCAACTCGCGCTCAAGGACCCCGAAGCTGCGATCGAATACGTGCAAACCATGCCCGAAGGCACGCGCCAATACCAGACGCTCAGTCAAATCGCATCCACGCTCGCTCAACAGGACCCCGAGCTCGCCGGCATCTTCGCTTCCGCCCTGCCCCGCGGCCAATACTTCAACCAAGCGACTCAACAGATCGCCTGGCAATACGCTCAACAAGATCCGGTTGGCGCCGCCCAATGGTTACAAACCCTCCCCAATGGCCAAGCCCGCAGCCAGGCGACCAACCAAGTCATCAGTAACCTTGCCACCTCCAACTTCGACCTCGCCCTCCAACTCGCTAACGGCCTGCCCAGCGGACAATCCCGCAACAATGCGATCGGCACCTTGGCGAACCAAATCGCGCAGACCGACCTCTCGCGTGCCATCCAGTGGGTCGACGAACTCCCGCCAGGACCGAGTCGCCAGCAAGCGGTGCAGAATGTCCTTAATCCTTGGATACAAGTCGATCTCGCCGGTGCCGTGGACTACGTGCTCAACGATCTTTCGGCCAACGAACAATCCCAGGCTCTGCAACAAATCAGCTACCAACTCGCCCAATCCGATCCGGCCGCGGCCATGCGACTCGCCGACTCGCTGCCCTCCGGTAATAGCAAGACCAATTTCATCAGCAACATGGTGTCCAGTCTCGCCAATACCTCCCCCCGCGATGCGGCCGACTACATCAACACCCTTTCCGACGAAAAATCCCGTCTGGCAGCGAGCCAAAATCTAGTAGGCCAATGGGCCAACACCGACCCCGTCGCCGCGGCCCAATGGCTGGAGACTCAACCCCAATCAAACGGCACCGCCCATCACTACGGCAACCTCGCCGGAAACTGGGCCAATATGGATCCCGATGGCGCGACCCGATGGGTGACCTCACTCCCCAACGGCTCCACCCGCGATCAAGCGGCTCAAAGCCTGATCAACAACCTGATGCAACACGACATGAACTCGGCAATCGGACGTCTGGACCTGATCGAAAATCCGCAACAGCGCGTCCAAACCCAGCAACGGATTGCTCACCGTTGGTTGCGTAACGATCCGGCGGCCGCTCGCCAATGGATCCACTCCACCGACCTTCCCGCCCAGGTAAAGACCCAGCTCCTCCAATCCAACCCCGACGGGTAAGCAACTGAGACGAGGTGATTTTTCACCACTGCCCGGAGTGGCTGTCTTTGATCATCTGTTGGAGCATATCGAATCGAACCTCACCGTAGTTGATCGCATAACGCATCCGCGTATCACGCACCACCCAGGTGGTCGGCATCCAGGTGAATCGCACCCCGAGTAAAGACTCCGCCCGCTGCCCTTCGCGACTAGACTGATTGGGGTGCCGCCAAATCTCCAAATTGGGCAGATCCTTGGTCGTGATCCCATGACGACCGAGTAGCCCCACATCGTCTTTGTCGCTGCCCCACGTGGAGATGAAAATAAACTTAATCTCCGGATTCTCCTTAATGAAATCCGGCCAGCCTCCGTCTTGAAATTCGACAATGCAGTTGTGACACCACGACGCCCAAATATGCACCACCGTCGGCGTCGACGAATCCGTCGCTTCCACGAGTCGGGCCTCAAACTCCGCTTCGGTTTCGGCAAAAGCAGGTATCACCAAAATCAATGCGAACAGGAGTGCGGGCAAAAATCGTTTCATCATCACAAGAAACCCTGCACCGCCTTTCTATTCCCTCAAATGAAAGTGGCGATTTCTTCTAGGGGTTTGCGGGAGTTGCCGGGGACGCGGACCCCGTCGGCCGGATATCCGACGATCAGAAGGAGGAAAGGTTTTTCCGACGCGGGACGATTGAGGATACGATTGAGGAAATTCATGGGACTCGGCGTATGCGTGAGCGTGACCAACCCCGCCGCATGGAGTGCATTAATAAGGAATCCCGTAGCGATACCTACGGACTCCTTGGGATAATAGGTCTGCTGTTTCCGACCCTGATCGTTGATGTAGGAGTTCACGGAAAATACCGGGATCAACCACGGGGCCTTTTCGATAAAGGGTTTGATCGCGTCGGTCTGAAACGGCTTCAGCACGTTCAACCACTCTTCGGGCGCGCGGCTTTCGTAAAATTCTCGCTCCTCAACCTCACTTGCCTCGCGAATTTTTCGTTTCAACACCGGATTGCTCACGGCCGCAAAATGCCACGGCTGCAGATTCGCTCCGCTGGGCGCGGTTCCAGCCGCGCGAATACAGTCCTCGATGATCTCTCGCGGCACCGGATCGGTGGAAAATTCCCGCACCGTGCGACGGGTGCGGATCATTTCGTAATGCGCCTTGGCGGCATCACGCATCGCCGCTTCGTCGCGGCGTTTAAAATTTAAGGGCACCATGGGTTTGGAATCCATGGTGCCCAGGATGGTCACTCCCCAGTGACGTGTCCCTAAAAATCGGCGCCTGGTGGTGGACCCTCACGGCCGCCTAGACGTCCCATACGATGGTCGGGAGGCGGTGGGAGGGCATCGACGAGTTCACGATCTGAGACCGTGCCGTCTCCGTCGGTGTCCATGGACAAAAGAGTCGCCACAGCGCCATCAATTTCAGTGGCTGATATGACCCCATCTTGATCGCTGTCGAATAACATCAACAGGGGATGTCCACCCGGAGGGGGACCTCCCGGACCACGACCCGCTTTCGACATCGGCGAGGCGCCGCGCTCCCAATCAGCTTCAACCGGTGCACCACTGGGTTGAGCCCAAAGCGAAATTGAAAAAGCACCCAATACAAGCCCGAGCATACCCAGAGTCCCGGCCAGAGCGGGATGTGAGCGGTGGGAGGTGATCGCATTCATAATGCCAATAATCTACCCCATGCTTGTTCAGGGAATGTGTGCACGACCTCCTTTTATTGTTAGGAATTCGTTAAGATTGCCGAGAATGGTCCTGCCTAAGTTTGATCTTCGCGATAAATCCTCGGGGATTCCCATTAGCAAACGATACTTTGCCGCCCATGGCCTCAATGGATTCCCGCACAATGGATAAACCGAGACCCGTGCCTCCCAGCTCCCGCGAACGAGCCGAATCTGGTCGGTAAAAAGGTTCTCCCAAACGGGCTAAGGCTTCGGGAGGGACTCCCGGACCATCGTCGGTGATATTCAAGTCCACCCAATCCGGAGCACGGTGAACTGCGTCGATGGAAATCTTCGCATCAGCGCCCGCGTAGCGCGTGGCGTTGCGGACCAAGTTACTCAAAACCTTTACCAATAAGTTAGCGTCGCCGCCTACCACCACTTCGGCCTCAACATCGATCGATATATCCATCCCCACTGCTTCCCGGCGCATAGCCTGATCGACCGCGTCCCGTAAAACCACCGGTTGAATCACCGCCACTCGAGCCTGCAAGCCTGCGCGGGTGAAGGCTAATAACTCGCCCAACAAATCGCTCATCTGCTGCACCTCTTCCTGCACATCCTGCACCGAATCCTGGAGGTCATCCGGCACCCGATCCTGCAGGATTGCCGCCCCCACTTGTAATCGTCCGAGAGGTGAGCCTAATTCGTGCGCTACATCTGCCAGAAATTTTTTCTGGCCATTGACCAAGCGATCCAACCGTTCCGCCATACGATTGATGCTTTCGCCCAGCAGTCCCAACTCATCGCGTCTATTCGTCTCGACCCGGACCTTGAAACGCCCTTGGGCGATTTCGGTGGTCGCGTAGGTCGCCTGCCGCAGCGCTCGCGTGATTCCTACCACCAGTGGCAACCAGAATATCACCGATAACACTACGACGGCGGCGACCGCGTAAACCGCCGGTCTTAAATCCAAGAGACCACCAAAGGACCAAACGGAATCTGAGATAGCGAAGAGTGCACCAGGCATCGGCCGGCCTTCGGTATCAAATACCGGGGCACGCACGCCCACCCACCATCTGCCTTCACTTCGATCATATTCAAAAATTCGACCATCTCTGCCAGAGGGGCCGCCACCTTCCATTCCGCGAGGACCACCAGGTCCGGCATCTGGCGGTTGCCGACGGGGAGGACCATCGCCCGGCTGGCGATTTCTTGGGTCGGGTGGAGGACGACGATCATCCGCTCGACGAGGCGGCCCTGGTCCCGGTCCCGGTCTCGCCATTCTCGGGTCATCTGCTCGGGGGGGCGCGCCTACTCCATCTCCCGCCTCATCATTTTGCAGGATGTAACTAACCTCGTCAGGAATCGGGATTGTCGCTCCACCTTTCAACTCTCCTTCATTGGAATAAAATGCGAACGAGAGATCATAGACTTCTTCATATCGAGCGATCACGGATTCGAGATCTTCCCCATTGCGCACGGCGGAATTCATCGCGACTCCGACCAGTTGCAAACGATCTCCCACGGGACCGCCAATCCATCCCTGCAACCCTCCTCGCCCTAGCAAGACTCCCACCGCAATCGCGGCGATAAAAAGAAAATTCAGCCCCAACCAAATTCCGATTTTAACCGAAAGCGGCACCCGTAATCCGGGTGCAATCCGAAATCCTGCAGGATTCTGATTTTCAGTCTGATCATCCATGGTTCAGAAAAAATCTCTTCGCTCAATGCGTGGAGGGATCGATGAAGAGGTAACCCACCGACCTGAGAGTCCGAATGTAGCGCGGGTTCCGCGCATCATCGCCAAGCTTCTTCCGCAACGCAGAGATGTGCACATCAATGGAACGATCAAACACGTCGTAGTTTCGCTCCCGCACTTCATCCAACAGGGATTCGCGCGACTTCACTCGACCTTTCGAATTGGCCAATCCTAAAAGCAGGTCAAACTCGACCGGCGTGAGATCGAGCACCTGATCACCCAACACCGCCGAGCGGGCTTCAGGCCGGATCCGTAATTCTTCAAAAACCAATTCCTCGGGCGGGGCTTCCTCCTTGGCGGTTCGGCTGCCTCGCCGCAATACCGCCCGCAATCGCGCGAGCAGCTCTCGGGTGGAAAACGTCTTGGGCAGGTAATCATCGGCTCCAACTTCCAACCCTACTATCCGGTCCATTTCATCACCACGAGCGGTCAGCATGAGCACGGGAATATCTGAACTACTACGAATGCGTTTGAGCACTTCAAATCCATCCATCCCCGGCAACATCACGTCCAGCAGCACGACATCCCATTCTTCCGCCAGTACGCGTTCAAGGCCGCTCGGACCATCATGCACGGCGGTCACATTAAAGCCCAGCGGGGCCAAATAGCTGGATACCAGACGACACAGTTTTTGGTCGTCATCGATCATCAAGAGTCGGGTCTGCACAGGATCGGAGTCGGGGGATGCGGCGGAAAGAGGCATGAAGTCAATGGTGACTAAGCGAGTCACGCAACCGCCGTCTCCGCGACGATCTTAACCAAGTCTTAATAAATCTCCGAACAATATAAACATGGTCTTAACCTGATTCAGCCAACCTGAACTCATGAAATCTATAACCCGCTCCAATCTGTTCACGTGCGTAGTTCTCGTCGTGGCAGTGATCCTCAGTGAGGCTGGCCTGAACGCCCAGAGTTCCGATCCCCGTTACACGAGTTGGCTCACTTCGCCTAGCGGAACCTACGCCCGTCTCTACGAGAGCACCAGCGACCTGACCGCCGGAAACTCCGTCACCACTTGGACCCGTGGGCAAGGCACCCAATCTACCCCGACCTACGCCGGCGTTACTGCGGTATCCTACTCCATTGATTGGGTCTACATCCTATCGTCCGGACTCGGTTACCACGTCATGGGCCCGTGGTATCTCAATGAGGCCAAGACCAACAATTTTCCCAATTTTCCCGCCAACACCGACGTGCTCTACCGTATTCCTCGCAACCCCACTGTGCCGGCCAACAAAACGGCTACCGGAGGCGGCGCGGTTGGCTACTTCGTTGATGGAATCGCCATGTTCGATAACCGGGACACCTTTTCCTATATCAATTCAAGCGCCAGTGACGGCAGCCCCATGGGAGGCGGCCGCGGCGACGGAGTCTGGAATCGCGATGCTTACGTAAACGAGGGCGTCACGTTCGATCCCGCTCTGGCTCACCAGGCTGGAGCCCAATACCACTACCATGCCAACGCCCCGGCCCTCCGGTATCAATTGCAGGATCACGTGGACTACGATTCTTCCACGCGGACCTACTCCGAAAAATCCGGGACGCCAAGCCACTCCCCCATTGTCGCCTGGGTAGCTGATGGTTATCCTGTGTATGGGCCATACGGATATAGCGATCCCAACAACGCCAGCAGCACCGTGCGCCGCATGATTTCGGGTTACATCAAACGCGACGGCACCAGTGGCTCGACCAATCTCAACACCACAGGACGCACTACCCTGCCTACCTGGGCGGTCGAAGCCCAAGGCATCGGTCCCGCCCTCAGCTCTGGCCAAACCGGGCCCAACGTCAGCACCGCCTACCCGCTCGGACATTACCTCGAAGACTACGACTACCTTGGCGATCTCGGGCAAACCCTCGGCACCGATTTCGATTTGGATAAATACAATGGTCGTTTCTGTGTGACGCCCGACTTCCCGAGCGGCACCTACGCCTATTTCCTTTCCATCGAATCCGACGGCACCCCTAAATACCCTTACACCATGGGACGTTGGTATTACGGCAATCCCACGGGCGACTCGGTCAACAGCATCAGCGAAACCGTCACTCAACAGATTCAGGGGGCGCCGTCCGCCACCTTGATTGTCTCGGCCACCGCCGACGGGGCGAGCGTCGAGATCGGCTGGAACTCCGTGGAAGGCGCGACTTACCAGGTCGAATCTTCTGCCGACGGTTCCGCATGGACCACCGTCGCCAACAGCGTCTCCAGCAGCGGCCTCACCACCACCCTCACTTCCGCCGAAGCCAACCAATACCGAGTGACCCTGACATCCATCAGCTCCTACGACACGGACGGCACGACCGGCACCGCCGTTGGCAGCACCGGCACTGTGGTTTGGTCGAGCCCTTCCACCGACACTGCGCCCACCATTACCGCCCAACCGACCGCTATGTCTGTCGACGTAGGATCGAGTGCGAACTTCTCCGTCACCGCCACCGGCACAGATCCGCTGGCCTTTCAGTGGTCTCAAGATGGCGTGAACGTCAGTGGCGCCACCAACGCATCCTACACCATCGCCAGCGCCACCACCACCGATGCCGGCAACTACACTGTGACGATTACGAACTCCCTCGGCTCGATCACCAGCAGTGCCGCCAACCTGACGGTAAACCCGGTCACCAACCCAGACCCTGACCCAGATCCCGAACCGGATCCGGATCCCGACCCCGCAACCAACACGACACGCATCGCCAACCTGTCCACCCGCACTAAAGTTGGCGGCGAAGCAGGCACTCCCGTAATCGGTTTGGTCGTCGCCGGCACCGGCTCAAAATCCCTCATCGCCCGCGCCGTCGGCCCGACCTTGGGCGACTATGGCGTCACCGGATTCCTCACCGACCCCGAACTCAAACTTCAACGCTCGTCCGACAACGTCGCCGTCGCCTACAACGACAACTGGCACCTCGCCCCCAACCGCGACGCCCTTGTCGCCAAGTCCACCCCCGTCGGGGCTTTCGCACTCACCGCCAACAGCGCCGACGCCGCATGGTTCGGCAGCCTTCCCGCCGGCGGATACACCGCCCCAGTTCTCGACGATCGTGGCGAAGGCATCGTGCTCCTCGAGGTCTACGATGCCGGAACCGCATCCGACACCGCTCAGCTCTCCAACGCCTCAACTCGCGCTTGGGTAGGCACCGACGATTCCATTTTGATTACGGGCTTCGTCCTCGCTGGCACCGAATCACGCCAAGTCTTGCTCCGTGCCGTGGGACCAACGCTCGCTGATTTCGGCGTCACCGGCGTGCTCTCCGATCCTACGGCCAGCCTCTACTCCGGCGGCACCTTGCTTCAAACCAACGACAACTGGAGCACCGCATCCAACACCGCCGCAATCACGAGCGCCGCCGCCACCGCGGGTGCGTTCACCATCCCATCCGGAAGCGCCGACTCGGCGCTCTTGGTCGATCTCGCACCCGGTGCCTACACCCTCCAGGTTTCGGGCGTCGGCGCGACGACCGGAACCGCGTTGGTCGAGATCTACTTGCTCGATTAAACGAATCACGACGCCATCAACCATGCTTCCCGTTCGCCGATTTGTTCTACTCGTTTTGAGTCTGAGCCTCACTGGCGGTGGAGCGGGCGCCGCCGATGTGGTGCTTGATCTCTCCTTCGGCTGGAACAAGTCGCCCATCGAGGTTCCTTCCCATTCCCTGCAATCGCCCGCCGACCAATCCCTGCGCTTCACCCGCGTTGCGGGGCTGATTTCGGAAATCGCTTTGGTCCGCTCCGACGGCAGCAGCGTGCACCTGCCGGGCCAATACGGCTTTTTCTCCGCCGACGAAAATCGAAACAAAATTCGCCTGCACAACGTGCCCGACGGAGACTACACGGGCCTAAGCATGCGCATAGGAGTGCCGCCCAAAGTAAACCACGGGGACCCTGCGCAATGGCCCGCCGGTCACGCGCTCAACCCTTTGGTGAACAGTCTGCACTGGGGATGGACCGGAGGTTACGTTTTCCTCGCGGTTGAAGGAAAATTCGGTGCGTCACCCGAAACGTTGGATCAAGGGTTCTCCTTCCATCTCGCGACTGACGAACTTGCCATGCCCGTGCGTTTCAACCGCAAGTTCAGCATCACGGGCGATAGCCGCATCCTGCTGATGTTTGATCTCGCCGACTGGCTTGGCGACTTGGAGATGGATTCCGACAGGGGCACCACCTCCTCCCATTCCCGCGAAAACGATCCTACCGCACGTGAACTCGCGGATCGCACCGGCCCCGCCTTTTGGTTCGGCAACGCCATCGCTGATTCCAGCATCGCCGCTCAAATCGAAGAAACGCCCTCCACGACTTCCGCAACCGCGCTCCTCTTCGACATTCCCGCAGGATGGCCCCAGCCCGAGCTCCCCGCCGACAATCTACCCACCGCCGCCGGCGTTGCTCTCGGCGAATCCCTTTTCCACGACCCCCGCCTATCAGGGAACGGCACACAATCTTGCTCCGAATGCCACCAAGCCAAACTCGCCTTTGGCGACAATATAGCCCTGAGTATCGGCATCAACGGCGACCTCGGTGAACGCAATTCCATGCCCCTGTTCAACCTCGCGTGGAATCCCAACTTCGCGTGGGACGGATCCCAACCTCGTATCCGTGACCAAGCCATTGCAGCGATGACCAACCCCATCGAGATGGACGCCAATCCCGCCGTCGTCGTCGCCACCCTCGAAACCGACGAGACCGTCCGCGCCGCCTTCGCTACCGCATTTGGTGACGACGAAATCACCACCATTCGCATCGGACGCGCCCTTGAACAATTCCTCCTTACCCTAGTTTCCTCCGACTCTAAATTCGATCAGATGGTCGCCGGCCATACCGAACTCACGGCTCAGGAGACCCGTGGCATGGAGCTGTTCAATACCGAGTTTGATCCCCGCCAACGCCAATTCGGCGCCGACTGTTTTCACTGCCACGGCGGGTCACTTTTTACCGATTTTGCCGCCAAAAACAACGGACTCGATTTGCGCTCCATCGACGCGGGCCGGGCCAAAGTAACGGGCGAGCAATCCGATTATGGAAAATTCAAAACACCCTCCCTCCGCAATGTCGCCCTCACCGCGCCCTATATGCACGACGGACGTTTCGATACCCTGGAAGACGTGATGAATCACTACGTCGGCGGCGTGCAGCGACCCGACCAACTCGACCCCAATCTCGCCAAACACCCCGGCCCCGGTGTGCCCCTCAGCCTTGAAGACCGCGACGCCCTGATCGCATTTCTAAAAACCCTCACCGATCCTAAATTCGCCGCCAACTAGTCTTTCCAGTTTCTTACCATTTTTCAGCCCTCACCGCTCCACCAACTTTACCCTTCCTTAACAATTCCGCCCAACCCGCTTAATCATCGCTTAACCCATCGCGCTTAAGCTCTCCTTAGAAATCAGAAGGTCTTACCACTTTCGAAGTTTCATCAAATCAATCCCCGCCTGCGTGATGGCCCTCTCGCAGGCGGGTTTTTTGTGAAAATACCCGTCAACGGCCTGACCCACTCTCGACGGAGTTGTAAACGAGAAGGATCCCCGCATGATGCTCTCATGCGAAAAGTGAAACTCTACGGCATCCTAGCCGCCGTTCTACTCGCGGCTGTTGTCATCATGCAGAATACGACAGTCGTAGAAACGAAGGTCTTGTTCATGACTATAGCGATGCCCCGGGCCGCCTTACTGGCCCTCACCTTCGGACTCGGCATCGTAATCGGCGTCACGATTCCCTTTATCTGGAGCCGCAAAAAAGAAAAATCCGCTCCCCTCGAATGAAACGGAACCCGACCTCGCCTCATTGGGTCAAGTTACCCTGAACCGACCCGATCTCTTCCGCAGCGAAATCACTATTTGATTCGTCTCGCAACCTTACCGCTCAATATTCTTTGACCATGACCGCAACGCCCTTCCTTTCCCGCCGAGTCGGTCTACTTCTATGCTGTGTGTTGGTGGCGATATCCGCCCTCGCGGAAACCACCCCCATATCCGTGCAGGGTTCACTCGATGCCAGGATTCCCGCCAACCTTCGATCCCTGCAAATCGATCATCCCTATGTGGATTTCAAAATCGATCTTGGAGCCGACGGCACCCTGTTCGACGCCATGGCGATTGAGTCCAATCACCGCGACCTGTTGCCCGCCGCCCACAAGGTGCTCGAGTCGGTGACTTTCGTCCCCGCCACAAAGGACGGCCAATCGATCCGCCAGCGGGCGAATGTCCGCGTCAGATTTTACGACCCCAGCCAGGAAGCGTGGCGCAGCGGGGCCAGTATGATGCCCTTCGCCGACACCCCCTCCGAAGCCGCCCGACGCCGGATCTATTCAAACTCGGCCAGTAATTTTTTCTTCGAACTCAGCACCAAGGAGGAGCTCGACAGCCCGCTCACTCAGCTCCTCACCACCCGTCGTATTTACAGCTCACAAAACGGCGTCAGCACCAAGGGTAAATGCCTGGTGGAATTCTACGTCGGCCCCAACGGCCGCGCCCGCTTTCCCCGCGCGATCGAAAGCGACAGCGACGACGTCGCCCTAAGCGCCGCCCTGACCTTGCTCAAAACCCGTTTCGAACCACCCCGCAAAAACGGTCAGCCGACCTACGTGAAGATCCAACAGGAATTCGAGTTTAGGTAAGACTTAGAATTCCGCATTGCCCGGGGTGCGGGCGAAAGGGATGACGTCGCGGATGTTAGCCATACCGGTGACGAACATGAGCATACGTTCGAAGCCGAGACCAAAACCCGAGTGCGGCACGCTGCCGTAGCGGCGCAGGTCGAGATACCAACTGTAGTCTTCCTTGCTCAGACCGTGACGCTCCATGTTCGCTTCGAGCACGTCGAGGCGCTCTTCACGTTGGCTACCACCGACGATCTCACCGATTCCCGGCACCAACACGTCCATGGCCGTGACCGTTTTGTCGTCATCATTGAGGCGCATGTAGAAGGGTTTAATTTCCTTCGGGTAGTTGTAGACCGTAACCGGGCACTTGAAGTGCTCCTCGGCGAGGAAACGTTCGTGTTCGGACTGCAGGTTGTCGCCCCACTTCACGGGCATTTCCCATTCCCGGCCACTCGCCAAAAGAATATCCATCGCCTCCGTGTAGCTTACGCGTTGGAACGGGCGCTCGAGCACAAACGCCAACCGCTCGTTCAGTCCTTTGTCCACAAATTTCCCAAAAATCGCGAGGTCGTCCGCGCAGTGTTCGCGCACATCGGCGATGAGGTATTTCACAAACGCTTCGGCGAGGTCCATGTTGCCTTGCAAGTCAGTGAATGCCATCTCCGGTTCGATCATCCAGAACTCACTCGCGTGACGAGAGGTGTTGGAATTCTCCGCCCTGAATGTCGGACCGAACGTGTAAACATTACCGAGCGCGCAGGCGAATACCTCCGCCTCAAGCTGACCTGAAACCGTGAGGTAAGTTGGACGCGCAAAGAAGTCCTGTCCATAATCCACCGCACCCTCTTCGGTCTTTGGTGGGTTCGACGGGTCGAGCGTGGATACGCGAAACAACTCACCCGCACCTTCGCAGTCGCTTCCCGTAACAATCGGCGTGTGCACATAAACAAATCCGCGATCCTGGTAAAACTGATGCACCGCATACGACAGACGGCTGCGCACCCGAAAAACCGCGCCAAAGAGATTTGCCCGCGGCCGCAGATGAGCGATCTCCCGCAAGAACTCCATCGAGTGTCCCTTCTTTTGCAGCGGATAACTCGCATCGGACGCTCCGACCAAGGTGACCTCGGTGGCTTTCACCTCCCAGGATTGCCCGCCGCCCTTTGACGCCACCAACTCACCTTTGACCGAAACCGCGGCACCCGTGGTGATTTGCTGCACCGTGTCAGCGTAGTTCGGCAGCTCGGCATCGGCGATGATTTGTAGATTTTTCAGGCAGGACCCATCGTTGATCTCGATGAAGGAAAACGCTTTGGCATCACGACGCGTGCGCACCCAACCATTGACCAAAATGGAATCGGCGGCTTCGGACGCGGCGAGCGCTGCTTTGACGGAAGTAGCTTTTATCATGCCTCCCACCCAAGTCCTCCGCTGCGCACTCGCAAACCGAAAGACCCTTCAATCAGCAAAACTCCCCACCCTCCTATATCCCGACCCGATCCATACCCAACGCCTCCTCCCTCACGAATCGGTCTTAAACATGTTTAAAGCGTGGAAGCGGAGGAGGTATTTGGGATGGTGAGGGTTGCAGGGAGGGGTCGTTCTTCTATGGTGCGGCTACAATGGATAATTTCACGTTTCACAACCCTACCCGGCTCCATTTCGGACGCGGACAAATTGAACAAATCAGCAGCGAAATTCCAACCGACGCCAAGGTCCTGCTTCTCGCCGGCGGAGGTTCGGTCAAATCCAACGGAGTTTATGATCAAGTAAAAGCGGCGCTCAGCGAACGCACGGTCATCGAGCATTGGGGCGTCGAGGCCAATCCTGATTTCGATACGCTTATGCCCGCCGTGAGGATCTGCCGGGAGAAGAAGATCGATTGGGTCCTGGCGGTCGGCGGAGGCTCGGTCCTCGACGGAGCAAAATTTGTCTGCGCCGCGGCTCCCTACGCAGGCGACCCGTGGTCACTGGTGGAAGACTTCGGGAGCTCCATCACCTCCGCCCTTCCTCTGGGCACCGTGCTCACCTTACCGGCCACGGGATCCGAGGCCAATTCGGCGTCGGTGATCAGTCGCCGTGCGATGAGCCTTAAGCTTCCGTTTATGAGCCCGCACGTGTTTCCCCAGTTCTCCATCCTCGATCCTGAGACCACGTTTTCGCTCCCTCCCCGCCAAGTCGCCAACGGTATCGGCGACGCATTTTGCCACGTAGTTGAGCAATACCTGACTTTCCCGACCCACGCAGCGGTGCAGGATGAATTTGCTGAGTCCATTTTTCGCGTGCTGATCAAAGTAGGCCCCAAGACCCTGGCCGACCCCACCGACTACGACGCCCGAGCCAATCTCGTTTGGGCGGCAACCTGCGCTTTACAGGGACTGGTCGGTTGTGGGGTGCCGCACGATTGGTCGAGTCACATGATCGGCCACGAGCTGACCGCCCTTCATGGTATCGACCATGCGCGGACCTTAGCCATCGTTTTGCCGAATTTGCTCGAAGCTCAACGCGCCACCAAACGCGAAAAGCTACTGCAATACGCCGAACGCGTTTGGGGAATCAACGCAGGTTGTGAAGATGAACGCATCTCCCAAGGCATCGAGAAAACCCGTGAGTTCTACGAGACCATCGGAATCCCGACACGGCTCAAAGACTACGAAGTCACGGCTGACGTGGCGCCGATTGTCGCGGCCCGGTTGGCCGGACGTGGCATGGGCGCGATCGGTGAGCATGCGGACCTCACGCCGGATCGCATCGAAGCGATCCTGCGCGCGGCAGCCTAAACCCCTAGATTTCAAGGAGACGGCGCGCTCGGAGCGCATCTCTCCTCAGTAGCGTTTTCCGACGATGGCGCCGGTGCGATCTTTGAAGATGACCAAATTGCGCTCCGCATCGACGTTATCGAAGATAATCCCGAGTTGAGCATCGACGGTATCGCCTCTCTTCACCAACAGACTGTTGATAAAGGCACGCGGTTCGGTGCTTTCACGGACACCGCTAATCACGGCGCTGCTGACCCACGTTTGAAAGGCCTGCGACGGTTGCACCGCTGTCGGCGTCACGGACTCAACAGAGGTATCAATGATGACTCGAGGCGTCTCCGCCACGAGGGTGTCTTCAACGGGCACGTCACCGTCGATCGCTGTGTCGACAGCGTCGGTAACGTCATCGTGCGCCGCCGCCGCGTCTTGCGCCTGCTGGATTAATTGGCCGGCGACGGAACTGGGACCCGCGGATTCAGTCGTTGCCGGAGGGGCCGACACCGGAGTCGCCGGAGTAGCTACCTCATCGGGACCACCGAACATGATGTTATAAGCCATGTATCCGCCGGCACCGAGCGCGCCGATGAGCAGGAAGATGATGACAACGACGGCGACTTTGAAAATCGGCCGTTGCTCGGGACGCAGCCGTTTGCGCGCGGGAGCTTCCGAATCATCATCATCATCGTCATCCACATCATCCTCGGACGGTAGCGGCATCGGCGGCGTGGTGGCCGATTTGCCATTCTCGTCGGTTACGACGGGAACGGGGGGAGGTAAATTTGAAGGATCTTTGGCGGAAGGTGGCGGGAGATTGGGAGGTGCAGCATCTGCTGATTTCGCTTCCGACTCGGGAGTATCGGCTGTCTTGCTGATATTGAGCTTCAGCTTCGGTTTCTCAGCCTTGGCTTTCTTGAGTGCTTCAAGCACCGCTGGGTCGAGTGCTGGATTGGATTCATCGCTGTGCTCGACTTCCGGAGCGGTTTTGGTCACGGGCGCTTCCTCAGCGATAGCTGGTGGTTCCGAAACCGCCGGTGGGGGTTCGGGAGCCGGCGCCGGCGCTGGGTCGGCCGGTTTCTCTGCCTCGGGCTTCTCGGTGGCATCATCCGTGCCGAGGGAAAGTTTTGGCTTCAACCGCGGTTTGGATTCGGCCACGGGCTCGGGTTCAGGCGCGGCGGGTTCCTGCTTCGCGTCGTCTCCGAGTTTAATCGAGAGCTTGGGCTTGGCGCGGGGCTTGGCCGGCTCCGCCACGGGTTCGGCCTGGGCGGGAGCTTTCTCGGCCGGTTCGGCAGATTTTGGTTTGAGCGAAAGCGAGGGCGCTTCCGTCGCGTCACCGTTGGTTTTCGACTTCAGCGAAAGCTTAGGCTTTTCTGCCTGAGTGTCTTTGGCGTCAGATGCTGCTTCCTCGCCCTCCGGTTTTTTGCGCGGACGAAGACTTAAAGCAGGGGGATCTTGCTCATCACTCATATCCTGAATTTCACCAACGTCCGGTCGGGTTGCGATTTATTTTTTTCCTCAAGGGGACCCAATTCCTCCAACATTGATCACCACGGTTGACGGTCCGTTAGCAGAATCAAATCGTGACGACACTGAATTCTCCTGATTCCAATGACTTATCAGAGGCCCGCCGCGGGGTCGGCGCCGCATTCACCGCATATCTGCTGTGGGGCACTCTCCCGGCATATTGGAAGATGTTGGCAGGAATCCCGGTGGTGGAACTCATGGCCCACCGCGTTTTATGGACCTTGCTGGTCGTAGTGGGGTTTCAAGCTATGCGGGGCCGGCTGGGCGCATTGCGGGGAACCTGGAGCAATTCCCGGAATCGCATGGCCCATCTGCGCGGTGGCGTATTGATCGCCATCAATTGGGGGTGTTTCGTCTGGGCACTGCTCAATGACCGAATTATCGAGGCAAGTCTTGGTTACTTTTTAGTGCCCTTACTGAACGCCGCTCTGGGCCGCGTGGTTTTCCAAGAACGGCTCGATCGACTGCAAAAAGCAGCACTGGCCCTTGCCGGGCTCGGAGTCGCAGTGCTTTTCACCCAGGTCGATAATCCACCTTGGGTCGCTCTAGGGATCGCCGCGAGTTGGAGCCTTTATGGGGTCGGTCGCAAACAATCCAGCGCGAGCGCCATCAATGGTTTGGCCCTAGAAATGACTTTCGCTGCACCCGTCGCACTCACTTACCTCATCTGGGCGCATGCCCAGGGCGGCGGGGCGTTTGGCGGGATGTCTCGTCAAATCGATCTCACCATCGCGGGCACCGGTATCATGAGCATGATTCCGTTGGTGCTCTTCGCCTACGCGACCCGCCGACTCACCTACACGACGATTGGCTTGCTCCAATACGTGGCCCCCACCTGCCAGTTCTTGATGGGCTGGTTGATTTTCGGGGAAGTGTTCAGCGGCATGCGCGTCTTCGGGTTCTCCCTGATATGGCTGGGACTGGTCTGCTACGTCTACAGCACCCTGCGCGCCCATCGCGTGGCGGCCGCTGCCGCCTACACTACTCCCGCGGTGTGACCTTCAACATCTCCACTTCGAAGACGAGCGTGGCCATGCGGGGAATATCAGGGGCTCGTCCGCGGGTGCCATAACCCATTTCGTAAGGCACGATGATGAGACGTTTCTCGCCTTCGCGCATCATGAGCATGCCGTATTCCCAACCGGGAATAACTTTGCCGCGATCCAGTTGGAAGGTGAAGGGATCCTCCCGGTCTTCGGCCGAGTCAAACTGCGTGCCGTTGAGCAAACTGCCTTTGTAGAGCACCGATACCGTGTCACCTCGGGCGGGCAATCTACCCGTGCCCTCTTCCAACAGAACCGTCCACAAACCGGTGGAAGTCCGTTCGGCATTGGGCCACTTTAGCTCCACTTGAATCAAATCGCGCGGAGGCAACTTCTCGCGCTGGGCCGAAGCCAAGGCAGGTAAAAGGAGGGCTGATACAAACAACAGCAGAAAAATTCGGCGCATGATTACAGGTTAGAACACTTATTCGCTGGGGCGGAAGCCCGATCTGCCCCGGCCGTGAATTCATTCGCTCGGACCGGGGCACAAAAAAACGGAGTCCATACAGGACTCCGTTTGAAATTAAGATCGGATGGATAATCCGGTCGAATGCTTAGTAGCGATCGCGGCCACCGCCGCAACCACCGCCGCCGCCGCCGCGACGATCTCCGCCGCCACCGCCACGACGATCTCCGCCACGACCACCGCCGCCGAATCCGCCGCCGCCGCCGAATCCACCGCCACGAGGACGATCTTCTTTCGGACGGGCTTCGTTGACGGTCAATGCACGACCACCGAAGTCTTGACCATTCAAGGACTCAGCTGCTTTGGCAGCATTCTCGGGAGTGTCCATGGTGACAAATGCGAAGCCGCGAGGGCGACCGGTCATTTTGTCCATGGCGACAAAAACGTCGGTGACATCACCGAATTCGGCGAACGCATCGCGCAGCTCGTCTTCGGTGGTTTTAAAGGACATGTTTCCTACGTATAGTTTGGAGTTACTCATGATGTTGATGATTTTCGTCGATACTCGTCTGCTTTCAGTCCGTTCCCGACCATCGGGTTTCAAATCATCACCTAAGCCTAACCCAAACGACGATCTACCAGTTCCTGTTGCCTAACGCTTTTCTAACGAACAGGGGGCCAGAAGAAGCATCACCAACCCAAATGCAACAACAAATCTAGGGGCTCCGGGGCGGTGAAACCCACGGGTAACTTGAGTCAAATCCCCCACAGGAAAGCGTTTACTCGTTTCTTTCGATCCAGATGTCGTGCAAGGGATGGATGTCCAGCAAAGTGCCGTGCCAGCCTTTTACGTCGGTGCTGACCGCATTAACGCTCGTGTAGAAATAAAGGGGGATCACGGGACATTCTTCACCGAGAATGCGTTCCATCTCGTAGAACAATTCAGCTCGGGCCATGGGATCGCGCACCGCTTGGACGTCTTGGACAAGTTGATCATAACGAGAATTTGACCAGCCCGTCCGGTTATTTCCACCGTCAGTGACCATCACATCAAGAAATGTCATGGGATCCACGTAGTCGCCAATCCAAGCACTCCAAGCTACATCGTAGTCCTGATTATTCGTAGAATCCAAATAGACCTTCCACTCTTGATTATAAAGTTGCACATCGATGCCGAGATTAGCCGTCCACATCGACTGTAGCGCCTCCGTAACGATTCGGCCGGAGTCGGAGGTCGGATATAATATCTCGATCGCCGGGAAATCTTCCACCCGGTCGATCTCCGCATCGGCCATCGCTGCCGCGAGCAATGCCCGGGCCTCCGCCACATCATCCTCAAAGGTATCCGCAGGTTCGAATCCAGGCATCTTAGGCGAAAAATGCCAGGCGGGGAACTTTGCCCCTCGTAGAACTTCCTCGGTCAGGCCCACTCGATCGACTGCGAGAGCAAGCGCGCGTCGGACCCGAGGGTCCTTCAGTTGCGGTCGATTTACATTCATCTTGTAAAAGGCGGCGGCCAAATACGGTTCAACCCGGAGAACATCCTGACGGTTTTCCCGGTATTCATCGATTTTATTCAACGGCATGCCATTGGTCACATCCAACTGTCCCGCCCGGAACATGCGTTCCTCCGTATCGGTGTTCTCGATCGGGTAAAAGCGCACTCCGTCGATCTTGACGTCCGCCGCACCCCAATAGGTTGGACTGCGTTTCACATCGATATGTTGATTCGGATTCCACTCGGTGAGAATAAACGGACCGTTGCCGACGTAGTTCTCTGGCCGAGTCCAACGCGTGCCCTTTCGCTCCAGTCCCCCGAATTTTTCGATCGTGGGGAGATGCACCGGATGCCAACTGTAGTGCAGGAGCAAATTCAGGAAATAACTGGTAGGATTGCGCAACTGCACGGTGAGCGTGAGGTCATCCACAACCTTGAAACCTACCGTGCTGAAATCCGTAGTTTCGCCTTTGTTGAACGCCTCGGCCCCTTCCACAATATGCAGTTGGTAAGCGTATTCAGAAGCTAATGACGGCGTGAGAATACGTTTCCAAGACCCGACGAAATCATGGGCGGTCACCGCATCGCCATTGGACCATTTAGCATCGGGGCGGATATAAAACGTATAAGTTTTACCATCGTCGGAGACTTCCCATCGTTCCGCCTGCCCCGGGAGAGGCTCCAACGTCTTCGGATCATGCCGCACCAAGCCCTGGATAAGCGTGCGCAGAATCGTGCTCTCCGGGCGCCCGGTGACCGTTTGCGGGTCGAGGTCGGCCGGTTCAGTTCCGTTGGCCATGTGTAGAATGTTGCCTTTGGCCGCGGGTGCTTTGCCACCGCATCCGGCCAGCCCCAAGCCAAGCAGGGTGGTCGCGAGCAACGAAGCGAAGAGTCGAAATGGGGAAGTGTTCATAAGTTCAAATGCTGTATTGGGTCCGGATATCTTCAGGAATGGCGATCGCCCGACTAGTAGAAAGGTCAATCAGCGCGTAATCGCAAAAACCATCGCACGATCGTTTACCCGTCGGTTGCCGATCGATCTCGAACGCCACCCGACAACCTCGATCGGCAAAAGACTCAATCCAGCAGCGGACAATCATGCTGTCGCCCAAGCCGAGCGGCCGTTTGTAGTTCACCGTCGAGCTCGTCATGAACCAGCCCAAACCGCGATCAGCAAAATCCTGCATCGACATGCCGTAATCCCGTTCCATCTGAATGAAACGGGCGGCCAACACATAATCGAGATACCGCGTGCTGTGCACGTGTTGGTAGAGATCGATGTCGTCCGGGCGGACGGTCAGCTCGGTCTCAAATTTGGAAAAAATATCAGCGGACTCACTCATGGTTGTTCGATGATATCCACCAACCGGCGACGGTCGCGTTTGGTGGGGCGCCCGGCCCCGGGCTGGCGCGCCCACACCGCTTCACCGTTGGCCATCTGCTGTTCGGGCTTGGGTTTGGAGGGAGTTTTATCTTCTAGGTAATCCGGCACCAATTTCGCCCCAACTCGCTTCACTGGAAAATCGCGCACGATAAAGATGCGTTTATCCGGACCGTCGCGCACCGTAACGATTTCGCCGGGCTGCAGTTCACGGGCGGGTTTTACGGTTGTCTCCCCCACCGTGACTCGATTGCTGCGACAAGCCCCTGCCGCCAATGCGCGGGTTTTAAATACGCGTGTCGTCCATAGCCACCGATCCACGCGGTGCAGGTTAGCGGCAATTTTTGGAGCGGAAGAGGAATTCAAAACGAAAAACAGCCGCCACCCTAACGGGTCGGCGGCCGGTATCAAATCAAACGCGACGCTTTAAGTGAGAGCTGATTGACGGAACTCGCGCCGGATCCAGTCAGAGAGCAACTGCTTCTCGTGCTGTAGGGGATCAGAGTTTGTGGTGCGCACGCCGAACATGAAGTTCAGGTCCCGCAATTTACGGTCTCCCTGGGCAACGATATCACCATTCTCATTCACGACCCGGAAGCTCAAATTGATCCGCGGCGGGTAAAGGTCTTTGACGATGCGCACATCATCAAAACCTCCGCCGCGCCAGGGCTCGAACTCTCCGGCCATATCAACGTCAGTGATGACAACTTCCGCCTTATATCCGGGCGGTAAACGATCCTCCGTCTTACGAACAATGAACTTCGAAAGCTCTTGGACGTAAATCGCTTGCGCGGTGCTCGCGGAACGTTTCGCGGTGAAATCGGTGAAATTATCCGAATCCACGAAATTCACCTCAACTGCATTGGTGGCAGAAGCGGAGATACATCCGAGTGCAAGACCGAGGACTATATATAATTTTGATGTTTTCATGACTTAGCTTGTTTTCCCGTCCGACCCGCCAAAGCACCCCATTGTTTCCTTCTCACCATCGATTTTTGCGCGACATGCGTGAATCCAGATTCACTTCACTCCCGAAACAAGTGGACTTATTATCGTTACCTTCCCTTTCCATCGGTTCCGAAATCAAATAAGGTCACTGCTTTTATGTTCGCCAACCTACTTCCCTTTCTCCGCAAGCCGCCTCAGGTCTCCCCCGAGACTGCATTCGTGCGGGAGGTAAATATTCACCAACCGGTGGGCCGGAGTCGTCGATCGGAATTTTGGATCATAGTGGGATGGGTGCTCATCGGATTCAAAACGTGGGGCACATTTTGGTTGGTCGAACGCTATGAGATGCCTTTCAACCCATGGTGGATCGTGCTTCCCACGATCTTCGCCGCAGGCGTCTGCACATGGATCTACTGGCGCCGAAACTAAGCCACCCTCTCTCTTTTTCTTATGCCTGCCATTCCCGGTCTCCGCAGTCCGCACGACAAGCTCGGTTCATTGGTCTATGTCGGCCGCATGTTCGACAAGATTCGGCTGCATGACCGCGGCGAATTGCCGGAGGAGTATCAGGTGGCCCTCGGAGTCGGATTTGACCAACGGGCCTGCACTTTCCTCGGAGTGGCTTACGACGATCTAAAAGCAAAAGTGCTCACCGGTGCGTCCGATGTTGAAATCCTCGCTTGGTGTTTCGCTACCGGCCAGACGCGCGATGAACACGACTGCATCACTTGGAGCGCATTTCTACAAAAACTCGGTTGGCGCGATCACCGCGAAGAAGCTCTCCTTCGCCGCGTCGCCAAAGCCGGACTCGGCGATCGCGGTATCAACACATTCTGCGATCTTATTGAAGTCGATGAAGACCGCCCAATTCGTTCCACCTATGTCTGACCCCACTCCCACGCATGCCATCGTTGTGATGGGGGTCTGCGGCACCGGTAAATCCACTATCGGCCGCGGGCTCGCCCAAGGCCTCGACTGCACCTATGCCGACGCCGACGACTATCATCCTGAAGCCAATGTCGCCAAAATGCGCGTCGGTATCGCCCTCAACGATGAAGACCGTGAACCTTGGCTCGATCGACTCCGGCAGTTGATCGAACAGCATCAAGCCGACGGCCAGAGTATCGTGCTGGCTTGTTCAGCCCTGCGCGAGATTTACCGCGAACGCCTCCAGCCCGTTTCCGGCAAGTTGAGGTTTATTTTCCTGTGCGGTGATCGCGACCTCCTCGCAGAACGCATGGCCGCTCGCACCGATCACTACATGCCGTCGACATTGCTCGATTCGCAACTGGCCACACTGGAGGTGCCTGCCCCGCGCGACGCATTGTGGTGCGACGTTGCGGATACTCCGGAAACAATCATCGCCAACGCCCACCGTTACGTCATCGAATCTGCCTAGCCTTCCTCGTAACGTTCAAACTGTGCCACATCTCCCTACATCCGTTCTGAACCACAATACCGGCTCGACCCATGAATAAAATACGCGTGATTCGCCGGTCTGGTTTCATCGGCTGTGGTTCGGTTTTTCTGGTTCTGTTGGCCTTCGCGTGGATCTGGAATCGCATCGAGTCCAGCCTGCCTCAACTTGACGGTGAACACCGGGTTGCTGGACTTTCCGCTCCGGTCGAAATCAATCGAGATGCCCAAGGGATCGTCTCCATTAAGGCAGCCACCCGCGACGATGCCGCTCAGGCACTCGGATTCGCCCACGGGCAGGATCGTTTCTTTCAAATGGATCTGACCCGCCGCCACGCCGCCGGCGAACTCGCCCAGCTCTTCGGCGATGCCGCTTTGCCACTCGACCGCGCTTCCGTCGGACACCGCTTCCGCCAGCTTTCCGAAACCGGTCTCGCCAACCTGCCGGAGGACCAACGCGCGGAACTCGAAGCCTACACCAAAGGCGTAAACGCAGGCCTCCGTTCGTTGCCAAAGACTCCGTGGGAATACGCTGTGCTCCGATCTGAACCGCGCGAATGGACGCCGGCCGATTGTGGCTTGGTTTTCTTCGCCATGGTCTTGGAATTGCAGGACGAGCACGGAAGCTACGAACGCACCCTAAATACGTTGCGCGACATTCTGGGCTCATCGGCCGCCAATTTTTTCAACCCTCTCATCGGCCCTCACGACAGCGCATTCGATAACAGCACACAGCCTCTGCCTCCCCCACCTACCTCTGCTGTGATTGACCTGCGCACCGGCGGCGATATGCCCGCGATCGAGATTTCGTGGGATCGTTCGGAGATGCCCACCATCGGATCGAACGCCATGGCCGTGAGCGGCGACGCAACCGCGTCTATCCGCAGTGTGATAGCGGGTGATCCACACCTTGCTTTGGCGGTTCCGAATACATGGTATCGTGCCCAAATCGAATGGACGGCACCGGACGGTGAAACCCATTGGGTCAGTGGCGTTTCCTTGCCGGGCGTTCCCGGCATCATCATCGGCTCAAACGGCAAAGTCGCTTGGACGTTTACCAACGCGACCGTCGATACCGGCGACTTGGTGCCCGTTGATTTGAACCAAGCGGCGCCCGAACTTCTCTATCACTTCAAAGGCGAATCCCTCGAATTCGAAGAGCGCGTCGACGTGATAAAACTCAAAAACGGCGACACCGAAGATGTCCTCTCCACCTGGACCATCTTCGGTCCGATCGTCGCACGCACCGCAAAGGGTAAATCACTCGCTTACAAATGGACGTTTCACGATGCCGCCGCGATCAACTTTGATATTCTCAACCTCGCAACCGCGAGCACGGTAAATGAAGCCATCGCTATCGCCGGAACGGCCGGTATGCCCAACCAAAACCTTTTCGTTACGGATCAAGCGGGTCGCACGGCTTGGACGCTAACGGGCAAACTCCCGCGTCGCTTCGGCTTTGATGGCCGCTATCCGGTCTCATGGACATTTGGTGATCGCGGCTGGGATGGGTTTATCGCTCCGACTGAAAGGCCGGTTTTGCACGGCTCGGCGGCGCTGCCGCTGTGGTCAGGCAATCAACGCAAAGTCTCCGGTGAAGTGCTCGCGCTGCTCGGTGACTCGGGCTATGATGGCCCCTCCCGAGCGGGGCAAATTGCCGATGCGTTACTTAACTTGGATGCGCCCGCCTTGCCCGAAGATATGTTGCGCATCCAGTTGGATGATCGTGGAGCATGGATCGAGCGTTGGCGCGAGCTGCTCATTGGCAGTTTAGAAGCGATCGGCGTGGAACGCGGCATCGACAAGCGCGGGGAAGTGCTGGCGCTCGTCGAGGACTGGACCGGCCACGCCTCAGCCGACTCCGCGGCCTATCGGATTCTCCGCGAATGGCGGTTCAGATTGGCCGCCCGCACCCTCGAGCCGATCTTTATCAAATGCCTCCGTAATGACCCAGCGTTTCGTTACCAACGACTGCGCTACGGAGAGGCGTTGTGGGCCCTTCATCGGGAAGAACCCGCCCACCTGTTGACCCCCGACTATGCCAACTGGGTAGACCTACGCATCGCGGCAATCGATGATGTCATAGCCGCAGCTGAAGACTCCGACGAGGCGCTGGCTGACTATCATTGGGGTGAGGCCAATCGCCTCTCCATGCTTCATCCGTTCGCTAACATCCTACCGGAATCGGTGGCTGAAATCCTGAACATGCCCGATGACCCGCAACCAGGCGACAGTCGCATGCCTCGCGTGGCTCGCCCCTCCCATGGTGCCTCCATGCGTTTCGCCGTTTCTCCCGGCGACGAAGAATCCGGTTACCTGCACCTACCCGGTGGACAAAGCGGCAACCCCATCTCGCCATTCTACCGAGCCGGTCATTACGATTGGGTCACCGGCAATCCCACGCCCTTCCTGCCCGGTGAACCTCAACATTTCCTCGTGCTGCAGCCATAGGCCGCCCTCAAGGTTCGCCCTCTTCCCCCCCCCCAAAGAAAGAACTCCCAATCCCCTGCTATTAAGCAACCTAAGGGGTTATTTTGCCTATGGGGAGATATTGAATTCTCAATATTTTGATGCTTTGACATCACCTACTATTGATGCTTGATGCCTAATATGAGGACCACCCTTACTTTGGAGCCGGATGTAGCGGAAAAGCTAAAACGTGAAGCTGACCTCCATCAGAAATCATTCAAAGAAACCGTGAACACGGCCTTGAAACGCGGCCTCGGAATCACCCCGCCAAAACGCAAAAAACCTTTCCGAGTTAAACCCCGTGCGATGGGTCTGGTTGCGGGCGTGGATGCACTGCATTTGAACCGACTCGCCGACGATCTGGAAGTCGAAGCATGGAAGGACAAACAACCCCGTTGAACTGCGCGGTGAGTGCGACCGTAAAGCATCTACGGTGGTCGCTATCCGTTCCACCCCCCCAACGCCATGATAATTCCCGACACCAATTTACTGATCTACGCCTACGACTCCGACAGCAAACAACACGACGCCTCCCGGGCCTGGCTGGAAGACTGCTTGAATGGCGAAGAAACCGTCGGACTACCATGGGTAGTGGTTTGCGCGTTCATCCGTATCTCCACCAATCGAGCTGCCGTGAGATCTGCGTTCTCAGCCGACGAAGCTGCTGATATCGTTCAAAGCTGGTTGGACCAGCCGGTCGTTCGGTTGATTTCGTCGGGCGAAGACTTTTCCCAACATTTTCTTCGCCTCATCAGAGAACTCGGCACCGCCGGGAATCTTACCACCGATGCTCAAATAGCTGCCCATGCCATCGAAAATCAGGCTACCGTCTATTCAAACGACTCCGAATTCGACCGCTTCCCCGGCTTGCGCTGGCGCAACCCCATCAAGTCCGCCTGACATCACCTCGCCCTTCTCCCCGTGAAAAAGAAACAACCCAAAGCATCTACCTCTTATTCCGTCTATTTCGCCGGCGAGCTGTTTGACATCAAACATCTGGCCGGAAACGCCATCCTCGCCGAATCGATCTACTCTCAATCCAAAGGCAAATACCTCTGCCACCTGCCCCAGGATTTTGAGATGCGTGGGCTCAACCCGCACATCATCCGCGACCAAGATATCATCGCACTGTTTGAATCCGATTTGGCGGTGTTTAACTTCGACGGCACCGAACTCGATAGTGGCACCGTCGTTGAATTCATGTTGGCCAAATTCGCTGATATTCCATCCGTCCTTTTACGTTCCGATTTGCGCGCCGCAGGAGATCAGGGTAGCGCCAAAAAGGACCCGTGGAACCTCATGGCGAGTTTTTATCCGCGCACCGAAGTCGTGCGGGCACTCAGTCTGGTCGATTATCGGGTGCTACAGCAAAAGACCCTAAGGAAAAAACCGAGTGTTACCACGCGCCTGTCCAGCCAACACGCGTCCAAGACCGCTCAAGCAGTCGGCCAGGACCTCGCTAAACGAGTAATCGGTGCGCTCGACAACGTTCGCCAAGTCCCCCCGGCGTTGAAACCCGAACTGAGGGCCGATGTTTACGCATGGCTCGCTCAAATGCCGGGCCTAAAAGGCCGCTCGAAAGCGCTTCACGAACAGCTTGCTACAGTGCTAGAATCCAAAATCCAACGCGACTTGCTTTAATCCTCACCCCATCATGCACCACGTGCTCCAACATCCTCTCTCGTCACATGTGCTCACCCACTTGCGCGACCGCACCACTAAACCCGCCACGTTTCGCACGCTGAGCCATCAGGTCGGTTTGTTGCTCGCACTCGAAGCGACCAAGGACTTGCCCACGAAAGATGTGGCCATCGAAACCCCTCTCGAGCCAATGCAGGCTCCGATCCTCGCCCAAAGTCTAGTAGTCGTGCCAATCCTGCGCGCGGGCTTGGGCATGCTGCAGCCTTACACCGATTTATTCCCGTCCGTGAGTGTAGGCTATGTTGGCATGGAACGGGATCACGATACCGCCGAGGCACGGAGTTACTACTGCAAACTGCCGCCCCTTGAGGGTCGTCGGGTCCTGTGTGTGGACCCCATGCTCGCGACCGGTGGTTCGGCCATTCAGGCGCTAAACGTGATCAAAGAAGCCGGCGCAACCGATCTGCGCCTCGTCACAATCCTAAGTTCACCCGAAGGAGTTTCCGCCCTCGAATCTGCCCACCCCGACGTGCCGCTGATCACCGCCGCCGTCGATCGGGAACTCAACGACCAGAGCTACATTATGCCGGGTCTGGGCGACTTCGGTGACCGGCTCTACGGCACCTGAAATCAAAACAGTGTCCAATTTTCAAATACGTGCTGCCACCCCTGAGGACGACGCGTCTTGGATGCGCCTGCGGAAGGCACTGTGGCCAGACTGTTCTCCCGATCGCTTCGCCGTGGAACGAGAGCTCTACCAGCGTTGCGCTGGAGTAATCGCACTGGCGTTCGACGAAAATAATCATGCCTTCGGTTTTGCGGAGGTCACAATTCGGCGGGAGCATGTATCCGGTTCTCGCCACGATGTGATCCCTTACCTGGAGGGTTGGTATGTTGATCCCTTGCGGCAGGGCGAAGGTGTCGGCCGTGCATTGATTGACTTCGTCTCGGATTGGGCGCGCTCCGCCGGATACACGGAACTTGCCAGCGATACGGAACTGGAAAACGTTCTCAGCCAACACGCCCACAAACGGCTGGGGTTCAGGGAGGTCGAACGCGTGGTTTCCTTTATCAAGGATCTCGATGAGTGAACGACCAAAACTGCGCCGGCCCTGGGATCAGGATGTGGCTGACTGTATGTGGTTGGCTCGTTTAACCGATAAAGTGCGGCTGCACCTGACCGGGAATCTCAACGAAGATTTTGAACCCTTCTTTGGGCATAGGCTCGCGACTGATGGAGCCTTCATTGATTTTTTCGAAATTGAACTGAAGGACCTCATCGCCGTAGTGCAATCTGAGCCGACCAACGATCAGGCCGTTACCACTTGGTTTCTCCAACAACCCGGCGCCACGCCGGACCAAATCAAGACATGGAACGACGAAGCCTTCGATCTGGGAAAGACAGGAAAACCCATGGCTCGCGCCTTCTCGTGGGCGCGGCGCAAATACTACGGCGGCACCAACGCTGATCCGGGTGTCGTCAGCGTTTTTAGCGGAATCGCTTGGGACGAAGGTTATCTCGATGAAATGCCTGATTCCGTATGAGTGCTGTTTCCTTTCGTGAGGCAACCGTCGACGACCTCGACGCCCTTTCCGCCATCTACATCGATGCCGTAGACACCCTCGGACCACGCGCCTATACCCCGGGCCAAATTGCGGCCTGGCGACGCTGGCCCATCGATTCGCCCGAGGAGGTCAAACAACGTGTCTTCGCCGGAACGTGTCGACTAGCAGAATACGACGGCGCCTCGGTAGCGTTCGCCGTTTTCACCCCACCCGATCACCTCGATTTTCTCTACACCAAAGGACCATTCGCGGGTCGCGGTTTGGCGACCCAACTCCACCACCAACTTGAGGCAATTGCCCGCGAACAGAACGCGGTGATGCTCCGCACGGAGGCGAGTTATCTGAGTCGCCCGGTATTCAATCGACTCGGATATGAGGTGACCGAAATCGAAGACATCGAACGCTTCGGAGAAACCTTTCGGCGTTTCCTGATGCGTAAGATTCTACGTCCGGATCCACCGGCCACCCGACCGTTCGCCCCGTGTCGTGCCGCACATCAACGGTCATTTGAGGTTGCCCCGAACGTTATCGCGGAAGAAGAGGTCACTTTTCTGGAATATGGGCCAAATAACCCCGGCTGGTTCAAGGGGATCTCCCACCAGCAAATCGAAGGCTACTTCCCATCTACTTGGTTCTCCCTCGACCCAACCACTAAAAAAGCGGCCGCCCAGCGGGACTATGACTCCATCGAACTCACGGTAGCGGCTGGCGATCTCGTGGCGGTTATCGAAACGGAAGCCAATTGGGTCAGGGTTATGGATCAAAATTCGGAAATCGGATGGATTCCTACAAACTGCGCGCCCGACCAAGCTTAGGCTTGGCCCACCGGCCTGATTCCCAAGTATCGCCAGCCAACTCCATGAAACGATTCCAACAGCTCTTCTCTCAAAATCGCGCTTGGGCCGAAAAAATAACGCGTAACGATCCTGATTTTTTTAGTCGGTTGGTCGGCCAACAGAATCCCGATTACTTATGGATAGGTTGCTCGGACAGTCGCGTTCCAGCTAACCAAATTCTTGGCCTCGATCCCGGAGAGGTGTTCGTGCATCGCAACATCGCAAATGTCGTGGCGCCGGGAGACTTGAACTGCGCATCGGTGGTTCAATTTGCGATCGACCACCTTAAGGTCGAACATGTTTTGGTGGGAGGCCATTACGGTTGTGGCGGTGTAAAAGCCGCCTTGGACGAAACTCCATTGGGCCTTGCTGATCAGTGGTTGGTGCACGTCGACGCCGTGAAAAAACAACACCTCGAGTGCTTGCGAGTCCTGCCCGACGAGCAAGCGAAACACGATCGACTTTGTGAACTCAACGTTATCGCCCAAGTCCAAAATCTTTGCAAAACCGACACCGTCCAGGCCGCCTGGGCTCGCGGTCAATTCGTCGTCGTTCACGGCTGTATCTACGATCTGAAAAATGGATTATTGAAAGACTTGGAAGTGAACATTTCGACGGCAGCGGAGGTGGAGTCCTCCTGCAAAGCGGCGATACGGAAACTCGATTACGGGGAAGCCGCTTGACCTGAGTCACCTGCTCTTGGCCCAGATCAGACATCGCGACGGTCCTGCTAATCTTCTAATCGCACGTATTTATAGAGACGTTTGTCGAGCGGCCCGGGAGCCCAGTTTTTCACTCGGGAATCGATCAAATACGGGTTCGTATAGTGGTAAATCGGAGCGATGATCGCCTCATCCACTAGCATCGTATCGAGTTCGCGAAGCAGCTCGAGACGACGCTCCACATTCGATTCTCTCATCGATGCGGCATGAAGTTGATCGTATTCCTGACTACTAAATCCGGTATGGTTATTAGGGTTTCCAGCCGTGAAAATTTCTAGGAATTGATTGGCGTCATCGTAAACGGCGACCCATCCCGACCTAGCCACACTGAAGTCCAACGTATCAAGTGAATCGAGATACACCTTCCACTCCTGATTGTAGAGCTGAAGCTCGATCCCCAGCTCGGTTTCCCACATCTGTTGAATGGCTTCCGCAATCGTGCGATGTCCTTCCGAGGTGTTGAACAACAGCTCCACATCTGGAAAATTCGCACCGCCTGGAAAGCCAGCTTCGGCCAGCAAACGACGCGCTTCTTTAGGATCAAACCGAACGCTGAAGGAGGGTTCAAAACCACCGGCGCCCGGCGGGGCAAAACTACCCGCCGGCGATTCCCCTCTGCGCGTGACCTTTGCCACGATCGCTTCTCGATCAATGGCTAGGGAGAGTGCCTTTCGAACTCTTGCGTCGTTAAAGGGCGGACGCGTCACATTAAATCGATAGAAATACGTGCCCAATTGGGGATCTACCCGAAGCGGCGAATCGGGCATTTCCTGATAGGTCGGCAATTTCGTAATCGGCACTTCGTTGGTAATGTGGAGTTGTCCCGAACGGAACATCCGCTCCTCCGTATCAATGCTCTCCACCGGGTAAAAATGGATCGCATTGAGCGAGACCGTTTCGGCATCCCAATAGTGCGGATTCCGTTCCACCACCAAAACCCGATCCTGATCCCAACGCGTAAGCTGAAACGCGCCACTGCTTACCAGATTTCCCGCGCGAGTCCACCCGGTGCCTCGGCGTCTCAAGCCATCGTGCGAGGCGATGACATCGATCGGTAACGGACGCCAACAGGGGTAGGTCATCAGCGACAAGAAATAAGGGACCGGGTGCGCGAGCTGAATTTCCAAGGTTCGACTATCCAGAGCCTTGGCCCCCACCGTTTCAAAATCTGTCGTGTCGCCACGCAAATAGGCTGAACCACCGGCGATGATCTCGAACAAATAAGCGTAGTCGGCCGCCAGCAGCGGATTTAGCGTTCGTTCGTAGGATCGCACAAAATCCGACGCCACCAACGGACTGCCATCAGACCACTTGAGCCCAGGCCTGAGCTTGAACGTAAATTTAGTCAGATCTGCCGAAACCTCCCAACTCTCTGCCAGTGCGGGGCGAATCTCGCGCGTGATCGGATCCTGCTCTACCAGACCCTCAAACAAAGCATCCATGATATGGAATTCCGGAGTGCCCGTCACCACGTGCGGATCCAGATCCGGCACCTCCGAGCCATTATTGATATGCAGCACGCCATCTCGCACGCCGCTATCCACCGCTCGCTCCGAGCGGCTACATCCCGCGAGCACCAGCGCGATCATAAAACCGCCGCCCATTAACCCGCGGCCACCGGCTCTCGTTCTTTGCCGCAATCGTTTTAACATCCCCATCCCTTGCCGCCCGAACCGCCAGACCGCAAACCCCATCGGGTCCAAAATACTCGGGAACCACCTTGAACCCGTGGCCCAACAGTGAACGCTCAGAGCGACAGCGAATATCTATGCGATTGTGGCACACAAAAACGGTATGGGAAAAACTCGCCCGGGAGGACCCCTTTTGGGCGGTCCTCACCGATCCCGACAAATCCAATAACCGGTGGAAACTGGATGAGTTTTTCGAGACTGGTCGTAAAACCGTCGACGATAATATGGTCACCATCAAAGCGGCATTGCCCGATCTATGTCTCAATACTGCGTTAGATTTCGGCTGTGGCGTCGGTCGATTGAGCCAAGCGTTGGGCGAACATTTCCATCGGGTAACCGGTATTGATGTCGCCGCTCCCATGATCGAACTGGCCGAAACTCACAATCGTGCACCCGAAAAAATAGCGTATCGGCACAATCCCGCCAGCGACCTCCGTCAACTTCCTGACGACAGTTTTGACCTAGTCTACAGCGTAATCACGCTACAGCACATTCCCCCGAGTCTGATTCGAGGATATTTGCGAGAATTCTGCCGGGTTTGTCGTCCTGGAGGTGCGATATTCTTTCAGCTCCCCGCTACTGCACCTTCAAAACGCTGGCGCTTCCCATGGTATTTGCCGACAACGTGGATGAGGGTTAAGCGATTTTTCCTCAAAACGACCGCGATTCAGGCCGAAATGTCCATGAATGCCCTCAAAAAGGACGAAGTTCTGGCAATATTGGCCAAAAATGGGGTAAAAACCGTGCAAACCAGCCCCTACGCCGCCGCCGGCGACCTAGAATCCTTCTCCTACCTCGCCCAAAAGGGGGTCAGGTCGTGATTATCTAATTATTTCGGAGCTTCCAAAGATATGCCCGAACCGAGTTGGGTTTGCCCATCCGAAGTTCAGCTGCGATCCAAGTAACAGAGGCTCCATTTTCCCGTTGTAGACGGTCAGCCAATTGAATCTTCCACGCCGCGCTTTTTCGATCGGCCTCCAGATCTGCCCGTGATTTCCCGAAATCCTCTAGTTCCTGATCCAGCCGCAACTTCCATTTAACCCGCAACATCTCCGGGGGAACCTGCAGACCTTCGGAGGATAGGGTGGTCTCATCCGAAGGTAACGCTTCCTTCAGCGTCTGCACCTTCCAAGCGTCGGACCCAACGGCCCATCCCGACGAAAGCGCGCGGTCTTCATCTTCCATGCCTGCGCCTCCTTCGCCATGCTTACGCTTCAAGATTTCGATATAGTCGTCCCATCCTTTCGGCGTGTCTTCAAGACCATGCGTATTGAGCCAACCTAGTGACGATAGGCCATTGAATTTCATGTTTTTATGAAATCTCGCTAAGCTACTCCATCGAAATTGACCCATATGGTCCGGGGTAACAATTCCAGCTCGAATTGGATTAAGATGAATGTAATCTACCACTCGCGCCCAATCCTGATCCGTCTCCAACAGGATCGCTTTGTAGCGCCCTTGAAAGAGATGACCACGCTCATTTCGAAGTCGGTTAAATCGGGTGGCGAAAGTGCATTGGAGCCAATGCATGCCTGCCGCCAGATTGGGCTCCGGGGTCTGAAATGACAGGTGGTAGTGATTTCGCATCACGACGTAGGCGCCTAACCTCCAACCGAACCGCTCTACCGCTTCCTCGAGCGTCTGCACAAACGCGTGGGCGGCGCCTTGGTCAGCGAATATGTCCGACTTATAATTCCCACGATTCAGAACGTGGTAGATGGCGCCAGGGTATTGGATACGAAGTTTTCGAGCCATGGCTCAGGCAAGTATATGGGGCTTAGTTTTGCAATAATATAGAAAACACGACCTGACCCCCTTTTGAAGTGACTCTAATTTGAAACTGAGTCTACTCAAAATATGACTGCCGAACTCCCAACCCTGTTTGAGGATCAGGATTTACTCATTTTGAACAAACCGTCCGGTTTGCTCAGCGAGGGAGCGGATGGGGGCAATTCCAGTGTGGAATCACTAGCGAGCGATGCGCTTAGGAAGGACGTTCGCTGCTGTCATCGGCTAGATAAGCTCACCTCTGGAGCAATTCTTTTACGTAAAAACAAACGATTTACCCGCGAGTTGGCCCAAATCATCGAAAACCACCGGCTCAGAAAAACCTACTGGGCGTTGACGCGCGGTATCTGGCCAAAGCCCTTGAATCGGATCGAAAGCCACCTCTCCCACCGCGCCGGCCGGACCTTCGTCGCTCCGGAGGGAAAACCCGCCCTTACCACCGTCCGCGTGTTAGCCCACGATACCGCTCAAGAGCGCTCATTGATTGAACTCCTACTTAAGACCGGGCGCACCCATCAGGCCCGGGTGCATTGTGCTGAAGCAGGGCACCCCGTTGTCGGCGACCCCCAATACGGAGCGGGAGAAGCGGACGACTTCTTTGGTCTTCATGCCAGAGAACTTAAATTCAGGCACCCTGGATCCGGTGAGAATATCACGATTGTAGCCGCTCCGCCCATTAACTGGGAACCTTGCCTCAGAGCGTTTGGCCTCGAGAATAATTAAGAAAACACGACCTGACTCCATTTAGGTCAGGAAGAGCGTGAGGCTCGGCCAGAAGGTGATGATAATCACGGCCACGAATTGCAGACCGAAATATGGCAACGACGCTTTCAACACTTCGCCCATCGGTTTGTTGAACCGATAGGAGGAAATGAAGAGGTTCATGCCCACCGGCGGGGTCAGGAATCCGAGGCCGAGATTGGCGAGGAAAAGGATGCCGAGATGAATGGGATCGATTTCGTAGGCGATTCCCAAAGGAACCAACAAAGGCACCACGATGATGATCGCGGAGAACACATCCATCATGCAGCCCAGCAGGAGCAGAATCACAACCAAGCACAGCAGGAACACCGTCTTCGAAGTGACGTGCTCCGTGACATAGTCGACGAGCAGCGACGGCACTTCCGCATCCACCAGGTAATTGGTCAGCCCTTGCGCCACGCCCAGAATCAGCAGCACCCCGCCAATCAACAATCCGCACTCGCGCATCACGCCCAACAGTTTTCCCCACTTCAGGTCGCGATAAATCAGCGTTTGGGTGAGCAGCGCATACAGCGCCGTTAGCGCCGCCGCCTCCACGGGTGTAGCGAGCCCACTGAAGATTCCGCCTAAGCTCACGACCGGAATTAATAGCTCCCACTTCGCGTCCCAAAATGCCGACCACGCCTCACCGCCATTGAAATGCCAGAGCGGTGCCGCCGTATCTGCCTTGGGTCGCGAGTAAGTTGCCCACGCGATTGTTGCACCGGCCAACAACAGTCCCGGACCGATCCCGGCCAAGAACATCGTCTTAATCTCCACATGTGCCACGATCGCGTAAAGAATCAGCGGCAAACACGGCGCAAACAACATGCCGATCGAACCCGATCCCGTCAGCAAACCGATCGACGCCCGCTCGCTGTAACGCCCTTCCATCAGGAATGGCACGATCAGACCACCCAACGCCAGAATAGTCACCCCCGACGCCCCCGTCAGCGAAGTGAAAAACGCACACGCCATCACCGTCACGATCGCTGGTCCCGATCGCATGTCCCCGGTCATCGCCTGAAGCAGCCGTACCATACGCGCAGACGTGCCTCCTTCCGCCAGAAAATACCCTGCCAACGTAAACAACGGCAGCGCGGGAATCGTTGGGTTGGTCGATAAACTATAGTGCGAAAGCGCCACCGACTCCAACGGGTTCCATGATCCCCAAAAGAGAAACACGGCCGCCCCACCCAGCAGCGTAAAAATCGGTGCGCCCAACACGCCACTCACGAACACCGCCACGAGCAGCACAATCGCCGGCGTCCACGTCTCCGGTTCGATCGTATAGCGCAAAACATACCAAGCAATCGCCCCCGCCACCGCCATCGCCGCCACTCGCATCCACCATTCCGCGCCCACGTGCCGCACCAACCGCATCGCCACGATAGCAAACCCCGCGGCCAGCGCGATCAACGCCACCCAAACCGGCACGCCATACGCGATCTCTTTACCTCCACCTTTCTCAAATAACAAAAACTGCCAACTCGCCCACGCCAGCAGCACACACACCCCTGTTGAAATTCCCACGCGCAGCACTTCGCAAATCTTTCCCCAAGGTGAAGCCAACCCCGCAAAGCCCTGCGACAATGTCAGCAGTCGCGCCTCCCGGGCCGCCACCGCTCCCCCCAACATACTCACCATCAATGTGAAATGCTGGGTCAACGCATTGCCGCCCACCAATCCCGACGAGAAAAACGACCGCAACACCATCTCGAGCAACGGCACGACCAAAATACCAGCAAGGGCGAGCGCCAGCAGCCCATCTTCTCCGCCGTGAACTACCCGCCAAAATTTGTTCGGCGGCAGCACCGCCGCTTCGCTCGCCGCTCCCACTCCCGACGCTTTCGTCGTTGAATCCGAATCAGCCACCGTTCGTCTCTCGGTATTCTTCGAGCAAACGCATGATCTCGTCGAACTCTGCTTCCGGCACGACCCCGCCACGGATCTGTGGATGCAGTCCGAGGCCAAATTCCATCCACTCCTCTAGCAACTCGCCCTCAATCGGCGTCACGTTGAGACCGCGCTTCACCATCGCATCAATCGATTCCTGCATTTCGACCCGTGCCCGATCGGTTAGTTTGCGCCCGGCTTCGGCTGCGCTCGTTTTAACGACTTCACGCTGGCCTTCCGTCAATCGATCCCAGCTTTTCTGGCTCATCACGATCGCTCCGGAGAGCGGCAGCCAATTCACATCCAACATGTAGGGAGCCGGCTGATAAAACTGTGCCGCCAGCGCATAAATCGGCGGAGCCGGCGCGATATTTACCAGACCGGTCTGCAAGCTCACCAACACATCGGTAGGCTCCAGCTCAACCGGCTGCGTGCCGATCGATCGTGCGATCTCCATGGTGCCCGGGCTACCCGGCACGATAAATACCTTACCACCCCGCATATCTTCCGGCCGTTCAATCGGCTCTTTGGAGAAAATTTTTACCCACCCGGTGTCGAACCAACCCAGCACCACGTAACCCTTATCCGCGAGAATCTTCGCATACTTGGGGCCGAGCTTAGCCCGAACGTATTCGACTTCTTCATACGACTGGTAGGCGACTGGGATATTCTGCAGTCCACTCACGCTGTTATCGATTTCGGTCAGTCCCGACGTCGTCAGTAGCCCGGCCTGTAATTGGCCCAGACCCATGCGCCGCACGACATCCCCTTCGCCCCCCATGGTGCCATCGGTAAATATGGTCAACCGCACGCCACCGTCCGGCGCCTCGCGCCATGCCTGACCCATTTCCTGGAGGATCAGGTGAAACGAGGTTCCCTTCGGGGCGAGGGTCGCGAGTTTGACCCGCGCTTGTCGCGCACTCAACGACCACACCCCCACCAAGCCGGTGAGCACCAGCAACGCTACTAAACGACGGATCACTAATCGGTTCATCATAATCTAGGTCCTACTGCCATCATTCCAAAAAGAGATCGTCAACCCGTCCGAGCAGCCATTCGGCACGTTGCTGGGCGATCAAAATAGCTAGGCGGTTGTCCACATGAGTATTCGCATCGATCGCCAATGCCTGCCCGAGGAGGCGTTCGTAGCCGGCTCGGTCTTGATCCTGAATGCTCACCGCCTCCGCCAGATTCACGTAGGCACTCGCACTCGCGCCGCCCGAAATCCGCACAGCTTCATTAAAATGTCCAATCACCGCTTCGCGGATCAAGTCAGGGTCACCCGTGCCTGCCGCCTTGAGTGTAATCATCAATTCGTGAATCGCCCCCCAACTCCAATCCGGCTCCAACGCGAGCGCCCGATCGGCCAACGCATTCACCGCCGGCAACTGAGCAAGCAACTCCGGATCGGTCCGGCTGTGCGAGATCGCCGACCCCAATGCCGCCGCGGTCCAATAGGCCAATTCAACATCATCCGCGCCTAGGCGACTGACTGTTGCCATCGGATCGGATCGGAATCCTGCCCGAAAACCCGGATGAGTCGCCTCTAGCCCGCTCAAACCGTATTCGAACGCCCGAAGGTAAAACGCCACGGCGCGCTTATACTGAACCTGCGACGCAAAAAAATCGTCATCCGCCTCGAAGTCGGCCGGCTGCTCCACCCAGCCCTTCGCATATTGCGTGAATCCCGCGGAGGCTGCCAGCAGCAGATCAGGATTGTCGGGTTGGGCCGCCAAGAGCGACTCGACCAACTTCAGGCTAAACGGAATTGCCTGCCCCGCGAACGCGATGTCGGCCTCCTGGGCGAATGCACTGCCCGAGCCTTCCGCCAAAGACGACGCGATTTCCTTGATTGCGAAGTTTTTCACCGAGCACCCAGCCAGCCCGAGGCTCAAAACGGCCCCGGCAATCCCCCGCCCAATGTTATTCTGCAAAGTCTTCATGATTTCTAACCGCTACCATGTGAAGAAGGCGCGACGTCAAAAGGACATATTTTGTTAAAAAATGTTCATTCGCTGATTGTCATGCAGGTGCACGTCGCCGTCGCCACCAATTTACCGCGTGCGTCATGGATTTCGCAGTCCAAAAATCCGATGCGTAGTCCGCGTTGCACCATCCGCGCCGTCGCCACAATACGGCCCATTTTTACGGGACGCATGAAATTTACCTTCAACTCGATGGTCGAAAAATCCTCCGATTCCAGCAGCACCCTCCCATAAGCCGTGCCCATGGCGGCATCGGCCAGCGCACTTATCACCCCGCCGTGCACGCGACCCATTGGGTTGGCGTGTTTTTCTCCCGCGTCCAAAGCCACCAGCGTCGATCCATCATCCCCGGCTGGAGCGACCTCAAACCCGATCAGACGGGAGATCGGAGCTTCGCTAAAACGATCGCTGGAGGGAGACGGAATCAATGACATCGCCGCAACAGGTATCACCCGGTTAACGGTAGCAAGCGGAAGCCGCGAATCGTCAGCGGCGCAGCAGGTCGCGGAGCGCCCGATTATCGATGAGAATGATCCCTTCCTCTTCCATGATCGCCTTTGTCGCCGGGCTCATGGCCCAGTCGTAGTCGATCTGACGCCACTGCGCCCCCCACAGCGGGTGTTCCACCATGATCGCCTGCATCTCGGGGTCGTCGAAACCGAGGTGCAAAACCATCAAGTTCAAACCGGGTTCCAGGTTCCTCAGCGCTTTGTTGTAATAGGCCTCCATGCCGTCCGGGTAGCTATCAGGCGGCGCGCCATCGATCGTGGTGTAGTTCACGGGATAATTCGCCAACTTCATCTTGAGATCAACATCTGCAACCGGGTCTCCTTGATGCTGATGCACCCGGATGGGTAGACGATATTCCTCCCCGATACGCACATACAGCGCGGCGATTTCATCCGTCGCCAACATCGAGCCCATGTGACCATCGAGGTGCGTGACATCTAAACCCACCGCGAGTGCCCGGTCGATCTGCTCTCGAATTTCCGCTTCCACTTCGGCAACCGACGCTGCCGCCGCGAAGTCGGGCACATTGTCATGAAAAACACCCTCGGCCGTGACAAGGCTCGGCACGTCATCCGCGCCCAAGAGCGGTCCCCATTTGTAGTGTTTCCACTCTGCGGTGAGCGTGAGGTGCACGCCCAAATCCAGCTCCGGATGAGCCTGCGAAAGTTCCAAGGCCTCGCTCACCCACGGTGTCGGCATCATCACGCTGGCCGAGGTCACCACGCCTTCCCGCATCGCTTCCACCGTCGCAACGTTCTTGGAGTGCGACATGCCCAAATCATCCGCGTGGATGATCAACAGCTTCGCATCCGCCGGATATCCCAACCGCTCCTGCACCGAAATCTCCGAATCGTGACTATGCCCGTGCTCATGACCAAACGACTTCCCTCCAAACGCACATATCAGCCCTAATGCCACCAAGATCCTCAACATCGGAATAGCTTTCATGTCCTCACCCTACTCAACCTTCCTACCACGAGTAGAGCCCGAAACATCTTCACGTTAAACGCCCCGCCTCAAACCGCCCCTCCCAATAACGGACGAAGTTGAAGGTTCCAAATCCGGCCAACACCCGTCATCGCCAGACTATGCCGTTTTCCGCTCTCGGACTTTCAGCCCCTTTAACCCGCGCCCTCACCGCGCGGCACTACGTCATGCCTACGCCCGTGCAGGCTGAGGCCATTCCCACGATCTTGCGGGGCGGCGACGTGTGGGCACAGGCCCAGACCGGTTCCGGTAAAACCGCTGCATTTGCCCTGCCTATCCTGGAACACCTCAGCGCTCAAGACCGCCCCGCCGGCCGCACCATCTCCATTCTCGTTCTCGTGCCCACCCGTGAACTCGCCGCTCAAGTCACCGAATCCTTTCAACACTACGGCGAACACCTCCCTATTTCCCCCAAAATCATCACGGCGGTGGGCGGCGTCTCCATCAATCCCCAGATGATGGACCTGCGTGGCGGCGCCGATATCGTCGTCGCGACGCCCGGACGCTTGATCGATCTCGTCGAAAAAAACGCCCTAAAACTCGATGCGGTCGAAACCCTCGTCCTCGATGAAGCCGACCAACTCTTCGCCCTCGGGTTTGCCGTAGAACTGGGACGTATCCTCGGCCTACTCCCCCGCCGCCGCCAGAACCTACTCTTCTCGGCGACCTTTCCCAAAGAGGTCACCGCTCTCGCGAACGAACTCTTGCACGAACCGCATCGCATCGCAATCGAAGCTGCGCCGGAAACCACCCCCGATATCGTCGAGCGAGCCATTGAAGTCGACGCACCGCGACGCACCCAACTCCTAAACCATCTCATTGTCGAAAACGATTGGGCGCGCGTGTTGATCTTCGTCGCCACCAAGTATTCCACCGGCCACGTCGCCGAAAAACTCCGTCGTCTCGGGATCGATGCCGGAGAGCTCCACGGCGAGCTCAGCCAAGGAGCCCGCACCCGCACGCTTGCCGAATTTCACGAGGGCAAGATCACCGCTCTCGTCGCCACCGATCTCGCCGCCCGTGGCCTCGACTTCGAAAAATTGCCTGTGGTGGTCAACTACGACCTGCCCCGATCCGCCATCGTCTACACCCACCGTATCGGCCGCACCGGTCGCGCCGGCGAATCCGGCGAGGCAGTAAGCTTCGTGAGCGCATCCACGTTTGCTCACTTTCAACTCATCGAAAAACGCCACGAATCGCCGATTTCGCGTGAGCAAATTCCCGGCTTCGAACCCGCGATGGTGATGGCTGCTCCGCCACCCGCATCCGGCGGCGTAAAAGGAAAACGCAAAAGCAAAAAGGATAAACTCCGCGAAGCCGCGGGGCTCGCCCCGGGCCAACCCCTCAACGACCCCAGACAACCCGCGAAGCCTAAACCGAAACCTGCGGCCAGACCTCAAGTTTCGGCCAGACCACACCCCAGGCCCGCACCAAAACCTCGCCGGGCTCCGCCCAAAAGGTCCGACCCTGCGCCCGACAATTCTGCGTTTGATGAGAAACCCAGCTCATTCAGCTGGCGTCGGGTGGATCGCAACCAACACGGTCTCCGCTAGTCGATCGTGACACCTCTGGCTCTCTTCACCGATGGCAGCGTGCACCCGCCGACGGGCGCCGGGTATGCCGCATATTTTGCCTGCCGAGAAGACGAACTCGCCGCCCCTCCTCCATCTGAGGAAATCATGGTCAAACGATTCGAAAAAACCAACGCCGCGAGACTCGAATTGTCCGCGCTTCTCTGGGCTTTGGAGGAACTCGGTGAACAGGCCCAAAACGCGACAATCTACACCGACTCGCAAACGATCACCGGATTGCCCGACCGCCGCACTCGGATCGAATCCACCGACTTTCACGCCAAGACCGGACGCCTCCTCAACAACCACGATCTCTACCGCGCGTTCTACCAAACTTGGGACAAACGCCAATTCACCGTTGTGAAATTGGAAGGTCACACGAGCACCGCCCGCTCGACAGCATTGCAACGCATCTTCGCTCAAGTCGATCAAGCGGCCCGCAAAACGCTTCGCTGTAGCCGGGGTCGCTGACCCCGGTATCCTGCCTCGCCGAACCAACCCACTCCTCTGGGGTCAACGGCTCCAGCTGCAATTCAACCCCGCACCAAATCCCTCGCCCTCTAGAAAAAACCTTCGTCGAAACCGTGGTTGATACCCGGCTGAGGCGGTGCTTTGCGGCGGCGACTTGCGGGGGTCGCGCTCTTTGGTTTCGCACTTTCTGAAATCGATTGCGCTCCCGTCAGTCGTGATCCCACGGCCAGTCCAATCAACGATGCACCTGTCCGTTTAAACCAGGTTCGGCGATTCAAGACGGAGTCGATATTTTGGGAATGAAAATTCATCGCGAAACAGTTTCCTCAGCAAGCCACCACCGAACGGATCACGCAAGACTCGAACACTGTAATTCGATGCCGGTCTCCCTTGCTTTTCCGACCTAATTCACGTCACGGTTTCGACATGGGTGCTCTTGACTTCAATTTCGAAATTCCCGCGGGCGAACGTTACTACGCGAGCCCGGAACGCGTGAAGGCCTGGCAGAAGATCCTGCCCGATGAAAACTTCGATTTTGCCCCACCCGTCACTGACCGCGCGGCGTGGTCCCGCTGGCAGGACGATGTGTTTGGCCGTCAGATTCTGGCCCGCGCCCGTGAGCTCGTTGCCATGGGTTGGCCGGACTACAACGACGCGACATACATCGATTGTCTGGAGACCGAGTCCGTTACCAAAATCAACACCGTCCTGCCGCTCGTGCGCGAACGCCAAGGCGTATTTTTGTTAGCCGAAGCCATCTTCGACGAAGGCGAGTTTCTCGACGTCATTGCCTCCGATTTTAGAAACCTGACCAAGCTCAGTTCCTGGGTGCACCCCAACAACGATCTCGAACGGCGTAACCTAAATGGCGATACGATCGAAATCGATCTCGTCACCGCCCACTACTCCGCCCAGCTCGGTCACACCGTTTACATTCTAGGCGCGCGACTCGATGCCAGCCTCGTTCGCGACATCCGCGCCGAAGTCGACCGCCGCGCCTTTCACCCTTTACGCAAAAGGCTCGAGACCGGTGAGGACGTTTACTGGTGGGTGGATGTCACCCACAACTGGAACTCGGTCAACCTCGCCTGCATGGTGCAAGCCGCCGCCGCGCTGTTGCCCGCGGAGGAACGCGCCTGGTGGTTCGCCACCGGTGAGATGCTCGTGAAATACTTCCGCGAGAGCTTTAACAACGATGGATTCTGCACCGAAGGCGTGAGCTACTGGTCCTACGGCGTCGCCAATTATATTTTTATCTCCGAAATGTTTCGCCTTGGCACCAACGGCCTCGTCGATCTCTTCGACGAACCGAAAATGTCCCGCGTCGCGCTGTATCCTGAGCGGGTCGAGATCCAACCCGGACTCTTCCCAACCTATGCCGACTGCCGACTCGGCGCCCAACCCGTCTTCTGGGCTCAATATTGGTTGGACAATCGTCGCGGCGCATCGACCGACGAATCCCAGCCGATTGCCCATCCCCCCGACGCGTTAAATTCCGACAAACTCGCCTATCTGGCGCAGGCGATTCTCTGGATGTTTCACACCATCGACCCTCGGGCTCCTCGCGCTACCAATCGCCCCGTCGAACTACGGAATTGGTTTAAGGATTCATCGTTGCTCATCGCCCGCCCCGGTCCGCAAACCAAACGTAAGTTGTCCGCAACGTTGCTCGGCGGTCACAACGGCGTGAACCACAATCACAACGACCTCGGAACCTTCACCGTCATCCTCGACGGGCGTGCGCTCATCGTGGATCCCGGACTGGAGATCTACAGCTTCCGCACCTTCAGCCTCCAACGCTACGAAAGCCAGTTGCTCAACTCCTATGGCCATCCCGTGCCCCGCGTCGCCGGTCAACTCCAAGAAGACGGTCCCGAGTGGCAAACCAGTGTGCTCGAAACCGAATTCACGGATGATGTCGATCGCGTGGTCTTCGATCTGCGCCGCGCCTACGATGTGCCCAGCCTGCGTTCTCTCGAACGCGAGTTCATCTACGATCGCCGCGGCGACGGCAGCGTTACGGTGATCGACCGTGTCGAGTTTTCCGAACCCGCCGAGTTCGAATCGGCACTCATCTCCTTCGGCAAAGCCAGCATTTCGGGTCATCGAGTCACCTTGGTCGACGGACCGACCACCCTTCACGCCGACGTCTCCATTGACGGCGCCGATCTCGAATTCGAAGAAGATACGATCAACCAGCCTCCGCACCCCATTCGCGTCGCCCTGCGCTGCGCGAAACCGGTCCGAGCCGCAACCGTGACGACCGTGCTCCACGCTTAGGCAGCCAACTGGAATCGATCGGATTAAAATAATACGGTTTGGCCTTGAGCCGTGACGGAGAGCCTCTCTGCTCGTCCGCTTTCCCACCACATGGCCGATACTCCTAACCCCGATCACATCCTTCAAATTGCCGCTGAGCTCGATGTCACCATCGCGCAGGTCGCCGCCACCGCGCAGCTACTGTTGGAGGGCGCGACCGTTCCGTTTATCGCCCGCTATCGCAAAGAAGTCACGGGATCACTTGACGAGGTCGCCGTAACCGCCATCCGCGATCGCATGGAGGCGCTGGCTTCTCTCGACGCTCGCCGGAAGAGCATCCTATCCGGCCTCAAGGATCGCGGTCTTCTCACCGCGGAATTGGAAAAGGTCCTCACCGCCGCCACCACCCTCACCCAACTCGAAGACATCTACCTGCCGTTTCGCCCCAAGAAACGCACCCGGGCCACCATCGCCAGGGAACTCGGTCTTGAGCCGCTCTCCGAATCCCTCTGGTCCCAGGATCCCACTTTCGACCCGGTGGCCGCCGCCGAAGCCTTCGTCGGCAACTCCGTCACCCACGAGACCAAGACCAACACGCTGGAAACCGTCGAAGACGCCTTGGCCGGCGCCCGCGACATCTTAGCCGAGCGCATCAGCGACGACGCCACCGCCCGCACGAAGCTACGGCGCATCTACGAGGAAGACGGAATCGTCTCCTCCAAGGTCCTCTACGGCAAGGAAGAGGAAGCCGCCAAATTCAAAGACTACTTCGGGTGGTCAGAATCGTTCGCCAAAGCGCCTTCCCACCGCATCCTCGCGATGCGACGCGGCGAGAAGGAAGGCATGCTCATGATGCGTGTGCAACTCCCCGACGAAGAACTCGCCTTCGCCGAACTCGAGCGTCTCTACGTCACCGGTGGCATCACCCCTGCCGCCCAACAGGTGCGCCTCGCCACACAGGATTCCGCCAAACGACTTCTCTTTCCCGCGATGGAAACTGAGATGCGTCTCGGCTCCAAAAAGCGCGCGGATTCCGACGCGATCAAAGTCTTCGCCGATAACATTCGTGAGCTCTTGCTCGCATCTCCGTTGGGTCAAAAATCCGTCATGGCCATCGACCCCGGATTCCGCACGGGCTGCAAAACGGTGCTACTGGATCAACAAGGTAAATTGCTGCATCACGACGTAATTTTCCCTGATCGCCACGAGGCGGATTCGGCCGAAAAGGTGCGAGGATTCATCGACTTCTTCAAAGTCGAAGCCATCGCCATCGGCAACGGCACCGCCGGCCGCGAAACCGAATCCTTCATCAAGGGCCTAAAGCTGCCGCCGGCCATTCCCGTCGTGCTCGTCAATGAATCCGGTGCCTCGATCTACTCCGCCTCCGAAGTCGCCCGCGAAGAGTTTCCCGACCACGACATCACCGTGCGTGGCGCGGTCTCCATCGGTCGCCGGCTCATGGATCCGCTCGCCGAACTCGTGAAACTCGATCCGAAATCAATCGGGGTCGGCCAATACCAACACGACGTCGA
>JABIRI010000094.1 GCA_018667915.1 Opitutaceae bacterium
CGATGATCACCATATCGCGGCGGCCCATCGCGCCACTGACGATTGATGCTCGATCTTCGAGGATACACCGCGCAAACGCATCCATTTGCCGCGCCTGTTGATTGACGGGGGAGAAATTCAATGGACCCAAATGGGTCGCACCGTGCAAATCAGTCGAGGTGAAGGCGGGTTCGAGTTCAAACCATCGATCAACGCCCTCAGCCCGGAATTCATTTGCCGATTCATTGTAGCTCGTGCGCCCGAGGCATCGCTCGCCGCCGGGAAAGTCCATCTTCCATTCGAGCGTTTCCTCGACGTCAACGAAACGATCGGGTCGCAATTTTGGAAGCTGGCGAGCCATCACTGAAATCGGCGCAACTCCCCCGGCCGCCATACAAGCCTCCTGGATCACGTAAATCCCAAGATCCATCAATGGTCCGCCTCCAGCGAGTGTTTTGGTCGCCCTCCAAGCGTTACCACGCAACTCGAAGCTGAGCGCTCCGTTCATCTTTCGAAAGCAACCCGAATCAGTCTCCACGGCCATGCCTCTCAGCACCTCATGAAACGGATCGAAATGGAGCCGATACCCCAGCGAGAGTTTCACGCCGGCAGAGTCACAAGCAGCGATTACGGCTTCGGCTTCGGCAACCGAAATCGTGAATGGTTTTTCGCAAATCACGTGCTTTCCCGCACGCGCCGCCCGAATGCAGTGCTCCGCGTGCAGCGCATTCGGCGTAACAACATAGACAATATCAATGTTCGGATCATCCGCGAGACGGCCCATCTCATCGTAATGGTAAACCGAATTAGGGGAGAAATCATAATGATGTGCCCAAGCCGCCCCTTTTTTAGCTGAACCGGTGACCACGCCGGCAAGACGACATAACTTTGTCTCCCGAAGCGCTGGACGAAGTTTGGAATTCGCATAGATACCCAAACCAACGAGCGCGACCCCCAGTCGACGGTGAGGAACTGGCGATGTGGATCGAACAACCGCCGGAATGAGCGCCGAACTGGCCGCGACGCCCGCGACCTTGAGCCAAGAGCGTCGGCAGAAAAGTCGATTCAGTCGCGCCATCCTCCTATTGAGCGGTCAATCACACTCAGATGCCACGGAATTATCGGGAGCCGAATCTACGGGCGCTTCAAACCGAGCTTATCGAGTTTCTTATAGGCAATGTTCCGCACGTAGGAGTTACGCGGATTGAGCCGGACATAATCCTGATGATAATCCTCAGCCGGGTAGAATTTCTTGAGCTTCACGATCTGAGTGATGATAGGTTTTTCGTGGTTCTTACGGGCTTCCCCCCGACTGGCGCGCGCCGCCGCGAGCTGCTCATCGTTGTGGGCTAAAATGATGCTGCGATAATGCGGCCCAAAGTCCGGCCAAACGCCGCGAGGATCCGTGACGTCATGGGTTTTCCAAAAGTAATCGATCAAATCGCGATAAGAGGTCTTTTCGGGATCGAACGTGATTTGGACGACTTCCGCGTGGCTCGTGAGACCGGCGCTGACCTGTTTATAAGTCGGATTTTTCTCCGTGCCTCCCGCATACCCGGACACTACGTCCAACACACCTGGCAGTTGCTCATAAACTGCTTCAACACACCAAAAACAACCCGCCCCAACAGTGGCCTTCTCGGTCGCGGCAGTCCCGACCGTGCTTAAAATGAGGGTTAAGAGAATCTGAGGAATGCACTTCATGGGACGTAGGACAGTGAATGACGGGGAATTATTCCCCGCCGATACCTTCGATCAATCGAACATAAGATAAATTTCTTTGCGAGCATCCAACGCATTTCCCAGCCTGCGCAGCAATTGCTCTCATGGATAAGTTGCCTTCAAAACCACCATTACTTCGCCGATATAGGTTCTGGTGGGGGTGCGTCGCGGTGCTGACCGCCGCGCTACCCTGGTGGCGCAATCACGGAATCATTCGGGATTTCATGGACTACGGATTAGTGATGGCGGGAGCGGGGCGCATCGGCGACGGCGAAGCGCCTTATGTTGATTTCGTGACTCCTATCCAAGCCGGATTCCTCTATTTGAATCGGGGGATAGAAATTTTGGGAGGCGGCACATTCATCGGGATGACCTATGGCGGGCTGCTATTGATCAGCGGCGGTTGGTATGGCCTACGACACCTGTTGAATCCACGTTTGGGAGCTATGGGATCTGCAGTGGTCGCTTGGATCATCATCGTCTGCTCCGCCAGCCAGCACACGATCATTTGGCACAACACATTGGGGGTGTTTTGTATCGCTCTGGTGACCTGGTCAGCAGCGATGGCCCCGCATCTTGCCAAGCGGAATTGGCTATTGCACGCGATTATGATCGGAGGGCTCTGGCTGGGGGGAATGAACAAGGTCAGTTTCCAGCTGATCGCAATTTGCGGTGCGATAGGATTCGTAACTCGTGCTGCACTGCTGCGTCACATCAACGTCCGGTCTCTGGCTCAGCATATCTCGTTGATCCTCTTTGCTGGCGTGATTCTCCCGATCAGCACGGAACTCCTAGTTACCGGGGCAAGTTCCCAACAATGGTCATACAACGTTCTGCAACTCGCGGGAGGCAGCAGAGCGGAATACGTCACTGAGTTGCTCGACTGGAATTTTTATCTTCGTCCGTTACATGACTACTATGGACCACTGGTAATTCCTCAATTTGGGCTGATTTCGCTGTTCCTGTTTGGCGGAATCGGAGCATTGGGATGGAAGAATAGAACCTGGGTTGATCGGGCGATGGTTATCGTCGCGGCGATGGGGTGCGCCCTGTGCGTATTGCTGTTGTTGGCTACCAATCAAGAGATCGCCTACGTCTCCGCGTCAGCTGCGGTGTGTCTCGCCACGGCGCTTTTCATTGGTTTTGGACTCAAGCTTCCTCCCGCAGGGAACACGGCCACGCTCGTCCTTCTGACCATAATATTTGCCCTGCCGGCGTGGCGATCGGCTTGGCTGGGGGAACGCGTGCATTTCGGTCACTCGGCGTCAGCTCGAAACGAATATCGGGAGTTCCCGACGGAGGACTCGACATTCAGCTACCTCGCCGGCGTGCGGATACCGCCCGAGTCGGTCGACTCCTACACCGTTTTAAGCGATTTGATCAGTCCGCCCAACGCGCAGGGGGAACATCGCGTGTTCTATGGGACGGGTGTCGAGTGGCTTGAACGGGTATGGCCCACTGAAAAAAACTCAGGCCTCCCGCTTTGGATGCATGACGGAACATCATATGGCCCCGCAGAATCTCAACTGCTGCAGCGATTGGTAAATTTGCCATCACGATTCGACCAACTCGTATCATCGGTTCCATGGGACCACTGGCCCGGGCGGGCGCACGTGCCGATCGATGAATTCGCAAACTCCCGGTTTTGTGGCTCCGTGTTAAAACTCTACGAGATTCCCCAAACCATGACGGAAGATCGTCTGCAGCTGAAACTGATCAATGCATTCAAAACCAACTTTGAACCGCGCTTGTTAGAATTCGACCAACAGACCCTACTGTATGAGGAAGAAACGGGCCGGCCTTTCTTTGGAACTACCGACAAAGCCATAACCATTGGATTAAATTGGAAAGGAAGCCGAGCGAGAGCGGAACCAATTTTGATGAGAGGGTCGGCTGCTGATCACGCCGAAATCCGAGCTACATTCACGATCGAATATGAGGTCGACGGCACCTGGCATCATATTTGGTCCGAGAGTCTAGAGCTGCGCCCCGGAGAGGATGCAAAAACGCTGGAAACCGTGTTCGATTGCCGGCAACGCGAGCTTAGATATCGCGTCGAATTCGATTCTTCCGAATTGGGACTGGCCGGATGGTTCCCGCCCACACTCTTGGATTCACAGCCCTCTACTGATCCGCCTCCTCCGCTGACCGCCAACGCTTCGCCGGTAAACACGGTGACCACTGGGGTAGCAGATGCCCTCATTCATACTGACTGGTCGCCCGATGATATTTACTTGAGGGGAGGAAGGATCACCCCGGAAGGACTCCGCCTCACCCCTGGCGATCAAGTATGGCTGAAGGCCGATCAACCGCTCAACGCGTTTGGACGGCACCCTGCAAGTTGAAGACACCAAATCGAAGGGGATTATGCCTTTGGTGAGAATCTTTTGGTTTAAAGCCGGAAGAGTCCAAATGGCTTGGCAGGGAACCTTGGACGAACATCAGAGCCGCCAACACTTTCATGCCTGGTCTGCTGGCCCGGGTGGATGGTTCGGATTCATCGTGGACCCGATACCAGATAGCGCATCTGTGACCCTCAACATTACTCGGATCGAACGTCAAAACTGACTCGGTTAGGTATATGTCACGCGACGGGTAAGATCCATATATCGCGAGAGCAGACATCATGCCCTTCGGCCTGAAGTTTGATCGGCCCGGGGGTATCGGCAATTCCACGCCCCTTGTCGTTGCCACCATCTAAGCCCGAATTGGGTCCGCCCCGGACTTGATTGACCACCTGAGTCTGCGGGACCAGCACTCCATTTAAATAAACCGAAACTCGGGCCGGCTCAATGCGTCTAGCTGCTTCAAATTTTGCGGCCCGAAATTCTATGTTGTAGGCGGTCCACTTCCCCACCCCGCGGTGATGCTCTAAAGGCAAAAACGTTTCATTGATGACGGCACCCAAAACCAAATCTCCATGGAAGATTTGGTTTTCATGGCGGTTTTATTAATACACCCCGCTATTCCCCCCCGGTTTCATAACCAAAAACTCCACATGAAGTCGAAAATCTCCGAACACTTGCTTGGTGATGATATCGGCGGCACCATACTTCCCGCCATCCGCTCCTGAATCGGGAGCGGCCACAACCGTGCCTAAATCGACCGGATCTTCCACCATAGGTCACTTTATCGGTAAAAATGATCCAAATCCTGGTCCCTCTCATCGGTCCACAAGTCGTGCATCAGCTAAGCGCTACCATCAAAAAGCACATGAGCTCCCGGAGGCGACCTCACCCCCGCCCCATTTCCCCTCGGGCAACGGAGTGCAACCATATTCGGGTTAATATTATAATTGATAGTGCTTTAAGGCTACCTGACCGGATCTTGATGGGCAAACTAGAGACTCCGACACATCCGTAATCATTAAAAACTTCGACTCGAATAATCCGCGCGCAGTTAAACACGCACAGCTCCCATTAAAATCCCCATTGACAGAGGGTGACCAAACAAGGTTTGCTCACCGTTTTTCCGCTATGAGCACTACCGAAGAAACCGAACAACGCAGCATTTCTCCCGCCGAGATCCCATTCTCGACGCCGGACGCGTTGAAGCCATATATCACCGACACGGGAAAGATTCTTCCCCGAAAATACACGCACCTGTCGGCCAAAGAACAGCGTCGGATTACCAAAACGGTCAAACGCTCGAGAAATCTGCTTTTCTCCCAATAAGAGAAAATAGTTCCCAATTTCGAAGCCGGGGTATTTCGATGCTCCGGCTTTTTCGTGGCCGCTCTCAATGAACACCCGACTCTACCTCTCCACTGACGCCAATTTACGTAAATTGGCAGCAATCTTGACCAATGGGGACTTGGTGGCAGTTCCAACCGAAACGGTGTATGGGCTGGCTGCAGACGCCCTGAATGAGGAAGCCTGTCGGAAGATCTTCACGGCGAAAAATCGGCCCACTGAAGATCCGTTGATCGTCCATATCCACGACATCGAACAGGCAAAATCGCTAGCCCATTGGAACGAAACCGCTGGCATATTAGCGGACTCATTTTGGCCAGGTCCGCTCACCTTGATTTTGCGCAAGAAACCCATCGTTCCTGATATTATAACAGCAGGACTCGATTCGGTAGCACTGCGCATGCCGAGACATCGAGACTTTCTCTCTCTGCTTAAGATCGTGAACACTCCACTCGCCGCGCCGAGTGCCAACCCTTTCGGATATATTAGTCCAACAACCAGCGGTCACGTAATGGATCATTTGGGCGGTAAGATTCCCGCCATCCTCGAGGGCGGCCCGAGTGACATCGGAGTTGAGTCCTCAATCGTCGATATTCGGGACGAACATCACCCCAAGCTTCTTCGCCCGGGTGGTATCTCCCAGCAAAGACTCAGCAAGGTGCTCAGCTGCTCCGTTGATCGATATCAGCCCAAAATATCAGAGGATGAGGCAGCAATCGCACCAGGGCTTCTCAAGCGTCACTATAGTCCCGCAACGCCGGTTCAGTTGCATCTGAGTTTTCCGGGGGAGAAGTCGGTGAGACAAGCATGGGTATTTTTCTCTACTGGTGACTCCAACCTCGATCATCAGGACAACTTTTTCACGCTTTCAGCTGACGGAACGGGTGAATCCGCCGCCAAACGATTGTTCGCCCTACTTCGTAATCTGGACGGAAAACACTTCGATTGTATTAACGTGGAACGCGTCCCAATCGACGACCCTTGGGCCGAAGCGATCAACGATCGACTCCAACGAGCTGCCGCCCGCTAGATTGGTAGATTATCGAGCTCAGCAAAATGGGAGATGTGCCGACTAACGTTCAGGTGTGTCGTCGTTCTTGGACATCACGACATAATAATCCTTGTAGGACTTGTCGTAATATTGGGCATAATAATATCCCGAAACAGCCAAGTTCAGGCCATTGAGCACTGCCCCAAATACAGGAACATTGCTTTCCAGCAATTTCTTGGCAGCAAACTGAGCTGCTTTGCGGCGAACCTTGTTAAAGAAGATAGAGAACAGCGCGCCATCCATAAGAGGAAGGATAACCATGGCGTCGCTTACTGCAGCAAGCGGAGGCGTATTGAAAAACACGCGGTCATATTTTTTACGCAAGTCTGTCACCATCTGCTCAAAACTGCGGCTATTGAGCACGTGGGTAGGATTCTTGGCCCGACCACCGGTAGGAATGACGTCCAAATTGGGCGCAACATCCTTCAATACCACGTCATCAATCGTTCCAGTTCCCCCCACGATATCGATGACCCCTTTGGTATTCTCCAACTGCAGCGTCTTATGAATATTGGGTTTACGGAGATCACAGTCGACGATCACCACTTTCTCTCCGTGGGCGGCAAATGTCAGGGCAACATTGGTAGTAACGAACGACTTTCCTTCCCCCGGAATCGTACTGGTTGTGAGAATGCATTTGGCATCCTTTGCCTCTGGCTTGAGACGCAGAGCTGAATGAAGCGTCAGAAACGCTTCTGAAACCTGACGATCAGCGTTGTTAAGCACGACTTGCGCCTTCTGCACCGCATCAAGCTTCTTGATTTGCGGAATGATGCCGATCAGCGGCACGCCGATGACCGATTCAATATCGAATGAACTTTTAACCCGGTCATCAATAAACGCGACGAAGAATGCAAACGCCAAGCCAAGTCCGGCGCCACCGACCAAACCAAGGCCCAGATTAAGCAGGAGATTTGGCGAAACGTAACTACCTTCGAGTGCGGCTTTCCCTCGATCGATCACCCGGGCATTTTGATTGTTAAGCGAAACCCCCACCGACGTTTCCCGCATTCTGGAAATGATACTATTATGTAATTCTTCCTCGATCAGGTATTCGCGCTCCTTGGCTTTATACTCAACTGCCGCCCGGCTAAGATCCAAAGACTCCTCCTCTTGGGCAACGAGACCAGCCTCGGCTGATTGAAGCTCCTGTTGAGATGCTTCGAATTGGGAGTTTACTTGATTTACGACTCCTCGGATAGACCGCAAAAGTTCGGACTCCGTTTGTTCGAGTTTGCGCTGCGCTTCGATCATCCGGGGGTGTTTTGACCGGTATCTCTCTTGCAATTCAGCTATCGTAATTTTTTCTGCTGGTCGGGGTTACGAGAACTGAGCCATTGAGAGAGTTAGTCTGGTCATCCAGAAAGGACCCAGACCATGAAAGGAAAGAGATACACGACCGAGCAGAAGATCCGGATATTGCGGGAGGCCGATAAGGCCGACTGCACGA
>JABIRI010000242.1 GCA_018667915.1 Opitutaceae bacterium
GACGGCACCTGGCTGTGCGTCATGACGACGGGAACGGGTGACGAGGGCGATCTGGGGCAGCACATCGTTTCGACCCGGAGTCGGGATCATGGTAAGACCTGGGAGCTGCTGACCGATATCGAACCGCGGGACGGGCCGGAAGCCTCCTGGGCCACGCCATATCTCACGCCCTACGGCCGGGTGTATGTATTTTACACCTACAATTATGAGGATCGCCGGGAAGTAAAATTGGTCGACGGCTCGGACACTACGCACCGGGTCGACCTCATCGGTAAGTTTGCCTTGAAATACTCCGACGATGGCGGGACCAGTTGGTCCACCCAACGCTGGTTTGTCCCCATCCGTGAAACGAAGATCGACCGGGAGAACCCCTACCAAGGCAAGGTGCGCTTCTTCTGGAGTGTGGACAAGATGATCGCTCACGAAGGTGCCTCCTATCTGGGCATCAGCAAAGTCGGTGGGATTCAAGACGGCGCGTTTCACTCATCCGAAGCCTACTTCTTGCGTTGCGATAACATCGATACCGAACGCGACCCGGCCAAGTTGACGTGGCAACTGTTGCCCGAAACCGACCGCGGCCTGACCTCGCCTGAGGGCCTCATTGCATCGGAGGTGAACATGGAAGTGCTTTCCGATGGATCATTCTTCTGCACCTACCGCACGGTCGACGGTCACCCCGGCCACGCCTACTCACGCGACAAGGGCAAGACTTGGACCAAGTCTGCCTTCATGACCTACGGTCCGGGCCGTGAAAAGGTGAAGCACCCCCGGGCCGCTAACTTCGTGCGCAAGCTCCCGGCTGGTCCCTACCAAGGCCGCTACATTTACTGGTTTCACAACAACGCGATGAGCGGCTTTGTCGGTCGTAATCCCGCCTATCTGCTCGGTGGCATCGAAGTTGATTCACCCGAGGGCAAAGTGATTCGGTGGGGCGAGCCCGTGGCCGTGCTTTATGGCAAGAGCACCGAGGACCGGATCAGCTACCCTGACTTTATTTGGGACGACGGCCTCTACATCACCGAGACTCAAAAATCAACCGCCCGCGTGCACCCGGTCCCGGATGATCTTTTGGCGGCGCTGTGGCAGAGTCCCTGATTTTCACTGAAGGGAGCAGAGTAATACAGAGCCACGCCACCGCTGGTTTCTCCCGTAGCCCGGAAGCACGTAGATGGTGCGCCGACTAGGCGCGCCCCGAGGGGCGATTGATGGGCGCATACGCAATGCAGGCAGGCTTCTGTTGCCGTTACGGCACGCGGTAAATTTCCACCAATGCCGTGCCGGTGCCGCCGTCTGCTCCGTCCACCACGGCGCTGTAAATTCCCGCCGACAACTCGATCAGAATTGCGGCATCATCACTGGTCGTGGCCAAAGGAAACGCGCCCACTGCTCCGATGGTGGTCGCAATATCCGCTGCATTGGCGGCGTCACCCCAAGCCGTGTTGCTGGCCAACGTCGCGCCGGAAGATAATAAGCTTAAGCGAGGATCTCCCAACACTCCCGTGAGGCCATACTCGGTGAGCGTGGGCCCCAGGGCACGGATGAGTAGCTTCACCGTGCCTTCCCCCGCGATCACAAAACCGGCATTGAGGGTATCGTCTCCGGTGCCGACAAACGCCCGCGCACTCAAGTTCTGTAATTGGATGCCAGTGGTCGTGCCTTGAGTGTCATAAAACTCAAGTAAGACCACGCCGCTATCGCCTCCGTCACCCACCGGAGTGGTGTAAACGCCGCTGGGAAGATCGCGCACCAACAGCGCATCGGACGTGTAACGATCGAGCGTAAAGGCCCCGACCGAACTCAACAAATCCGACTGCGTGGCCTCCCAGCCCGCGTTGACCGCGAGGGTGGTTGTGCCGCTGACCAACGATAGGTCAGGATCCGCCAAGGCATCCGTGATACCAAACCCGAGGAGCCCGGGACCCACCGCGCGCACGATCAAGGTCTTGTTGCCGGTGCCATCGAGCACAAATCCGGCCACCGGACTTCCCGCCGCACCACCGATCTGGGCGCGAGTTGAAAGATTCACAAATCGCGCTGCTCCCATGAAAACCACTGGCGTGACCGCGGGCTCATCAACGGGCGCAATCACACGGAATTGTCCCATCATGCCTCCGTCTTCGTGCGTAAGAATGTGGCAATGATACATGTAGGGCACCACCTCGTTGTCGAAGTCATCGAAGCGAGCAATGAAGCGCAGCGTGGTGAAGGCCGGGACCATGACCGTATCCTTCTTGCCCGACAATTCGGCCGGCGGCGCTACGCCGCCAATATCAAGCACTCGAAACTGAATGTCGTGAATGTGGAAGGGATGGGCGAAATTGGTTTCATTCACGATGGACCACACCTCCACGGCATCTCGGGTGACCGTGTGGTTGATGACCTCGTGATCAAACTCCAGGCTATCGAGAAAAAACGGAGCGCCGGGACCGGCGTTCGTCATGCGCACCGTCCGATTCACGGTGGCGGCGGATTCATCCACGGTCGGAATTGTCCAGAATGAAGCGGGAACCCGGGTCTGGCTGGCGAGTGCATTGGGCGCCTGCACCCGCAGCTCAACCAACGTGAGATCCAATCCTTTGAGCGGACTGTTACCGGGGCCGTTGGGCGAGCCGGGAATATCATTACCCGGGATTTCGGAATTAAACGCCATCAAATCCAGGGTGGATCCATTGAGATTGCTGAGGTCGATCACGACATCGATACGTTCCCCCGGCATCAGGATCATGCGCGAAAGAACGAGCGGTGCTTCCAGCAAACCTCCATCCGTGCCCACGAGGGTAAACGTGGCAGCTCCCGCGACGCCGAAATTGTAAGCGCGTTCTGTCGATGCGTTGACGACGCGAAACCGCACGAGTTGAGCGGGAACCTCCAGATAGGGATCGAGGGTGCCATTTACCAACATGGTGTTGCCCAATCCCCCCACATCGAACTGGCCGTTGTTTAGAATGCGATCGATCAACAGCAGCGGAAATTCGTCTACCCCATAGGTTCGAGGAAGGCCGGCCTGGGTTTCGACTTCATCACGCACCAGCAACATGCCGACTAAGCCCTCGGTGACTTGAGCATTGGTGTTACCGTGCAGGTGGGGATGATACCACATCGTTGCCGCACTATCGAGCACGGTGAAGGAAGGAGACCAGGTCGCACCATCCACAATTGAGGTGTGGGGGCCGCCGTCATTTTCGGGAGAGACATGCATACCGTGCCAATGGGTTGTGGTCGTCTCGCCCAGGTTGTTGGTGACATTCAACACGACCGCATCGCCCTGGCTCATGATCAGGGTCGGCCCGAGGATACTGTCATTATAGCCCGCCGTATTGGTCTGCACGCCGGCGGTGAGTTCTGTCGTGCTCCGCGCCATAGTCATGTCGTAGGTGGGACCCGTTAGCGCAGGCGGCACGCGCAGTGGGTTTTGCGCGGAAACCGACAGGATCGACAGACCCGCGATGATCACTCCGAGGGCGAGACCAAACAGTCGAATAGAAGGAAGCAGGGGGAGTGCAGAGCGTGGGGTCATCGCAGGAAGCATAGGGAGAATACGTTAAGCGATTGTGTGGAAGAGGCAGTCCATCGCATTTTCCACGAAAAGGGCTAAAATGAAATAAAGGGCCAAAGGAGGGCCCAAAAGTGTTGCCTCTTATCCGACAATATTTTGGCGGCGTTCCTGCGAAAAACCGTTCCAAATATGGGTCCGAGTGCGCCCCGCTCCACGCTCCGTCCTTAACCTAAATCACAAGGACTGATCTCTTTACCCCCAAATGTGCGATCAATCATGAACCCCAACATGCGAATCATTCTGTTCCTGGCTCTGGTCACTTCCCTCAGGTGCGGAAGTCACGCGCAACCGCCACCAACGGCAACCGGGCCGGTCGCTAGATTCGAATTTGACGACAATTACAAAAGCGGGACCGGGGCCTCCGTGACCGGTCAAACGAGAGGCAGCACTTCGTTCGTGCGCGGCCTCGAACATCACGCGCTTCGCTTGAGATCAGGAGACGCTGCGGCAGGTCTAACGATCGAGGGCATGGGACTGACTGTCAACGCGAACAGAGACTTCTCCGTGCAGTATTGGATCAGGACGACGGCGGACTCTGATTCGCGCATGGTCCTGCTCTCGCAGAAGGACACTAAGAACAACAGCCTCGCGTCACAGAAAGTGCCGGGTTGGGTGTTCTACATGTCCGGTGGCACCTGGGCCTGGAACATGGGTTCGGGCGAGAGACGCCTCACTTATGAGCGCGACAATGGCGAGCACATGCCGCTCAACGATGGAAGATGGCATCAGCTCACGATGACCTACGACAGCGCGCTCGCGGAGGTCCGGCTGTATTACGACGGGGTCAATAAAGCGATCTACAACCTAAGCGATTCCGAAGGGTTTGATTTCACTTCGACCCAACCACTGATCATCGGAGGAACCGGGCAGAACTCGAACTCACGGCAGGAAATCGTCCCGACGATCTACGACGGAGCCGTGAAGCTCCAGCAGCTGGTTGACGCCTTCAATGCCTTCGAACTGGACAACGTCAAACCGGACGAGTTGGTGAGGCTGGTCGTGGAACCCGAGGTTCTATTCGAAGAGAAGATTCGCGCGCGCGCACAGACTCTCGGAGCGGAAAGCGAGTCGTTCATCGCATCGATGCGCTCCACCGACTTTACGCGGGTTTCGCAGGCCGAGTCCGCGCTGATGCAGAACCCCTACACGGTGCATCAGGTATTCAGCTTCATGGACGTTGCGCCGCTGATGAAGACCTACTCCTTGGTCGACAACAAGATCGTGATCGATCACGTCGCAGCCGAGTATTACAGCGAGCGCGAGCGGCTGTATTCGACCGACTTCGATATCGACAACCTGGCGATTTGGGAGCGTGCGGTATCCGCTGAAGAAATACGTAAATCCTACGCCGTGCACTTCGAACCTATCATCGCCGACCTCGAGCCGTCGATCGATTCGATCACCACCGGCATCTGGAACATCTTTCATGGCGGCCTGCACTTTTCGGTCGACGAACACGGTTGGGACGCGCGACTCGGCATTGCGCAGATCCTGGAGCGAGAAGGCATCGACGTTTTAATGATGCAAGAGACCTACTCGGCGGGCGATTTCATCGCGGCGGAACTGGGCTATTACTTCGCCACGACCGTTGATTTGGATTACCTCAATCAGGGCTCCAACATATCGGTATTCAGCCGCTACCCGATCCGCGAACTTCTCGTTCCCGACGACGCCTCGTTCCACAACGTCGCCGTCAGGATCGCGATCAGCGAAACCCAAGATGTGTGGGTCATATCGAATTGGTATGGCATGGAGGCGTTCCCCGCGGTGTTCGAATTCCACCAAAGTCGATTCGCCGACACCGCAACAACGCCCGTGTTCTTCGGGGGCGACTTCAACGCCGTTACGCACAC